>NZ_PJQQ01000042.1:0-35980 GCF_002858665.1 Pseudomonas sp. FFUP_PS_473 | reverse complement strand
AGGCAAGCCAGCTCCAACAGAGCCCGCGCAGCCTGTAGGAGCCGGGCTTGCCCGCGATGCAGACGCCGCGCACTCGCTGGCACCCCACCGAAATCATCGCAGGCAAGCCAGCTCCAACAGAGCCCGCGCCAGCCTGTAGGAGCCGGGCTTGCCCGCGATGCAAGCGCCGCGAACTCGCTGGCACCCCACCGAAGCCATCGCAGGCAAGCCAGCTCCAACAGGCCCCGCGCCAGCTGTAGGAGCGGGTCTTGCCCGCGATGCAGACGCCGCGAACTCACGGACACCCACCGACGCCATCGCAGGCAAGCCAGCTCCAACAGAAAGTGCAACCTGTAGGAGCCGGGCTTTCCCGCGATACAGACGCCGCGCACTCACTGGCACCGCGCCGAGGCCATCGCAGGTAACCCAGCTTGTAGGAGCGGGTCTTGCCCGCGATACAGACGCCGCGAACTCACTGGCACCCCACCGACGCCATCGCAGGCAAGCCAGCTCCAACAGAGCCCGCGCCAGCTGTAGGAGCCGGGCTTGCCCGCGATACAGACGCCGCGTACTCGCGGACACCCCGCCGAGGCCATCGCAGGCAAGCCAGCTCCAACAGAGCCCGCGCCAGCTGTAGGAGCCGGGCTTGCCCGCGATGCAGACACCGCGCACTCACTGGCACCGCGCCGAGGCCATCGCAGGCAACCCAGCTTGTAGGAGCGGGTCTTGCCCGCGATACAGACGCCGCGAACTCGCTGGCACCCCACCGAAGCCATCGCAGGCAAGCCAGCTCCAACAGGCCCGCGCAACCTGTAGGAGCCGGGCTTGCCCGCGATGCAGTCACTAGCCATCACAGGCACTCAGTGGTTCAGAGCCAGACGGCATCCCAGTGAGGGTAGTCGCCAATTTTTTGAACCAGCCCGGCGCGCAGTGGGTTGGCGATGATATAGCGGGCAATGGCCCGAACATCTTCTTCGTGGCGTAACGCGCGGTCGTGGAAGCCTGCTTGCCATAGCCGGCCCGAACGTAGGCAGGCCTTGTTTATTGCGCAGGTGCTTCGCGATTTGAGCTGCCGCATCACACTGCTCAAGGTTGTCTGTTGCAGTTCCATCAGCCAATGGAAGTGATCGGGCATTACCACCCAGGCGAGTGATCGCGCAGTGCTTGCCTGTTGTGCATGGCGGAACTCAGCGACCAACAGTCGTGCGAGCCTCAGGTCTGTGAAGATAGGTGTTCGATGCTCTGTGACGCTGGTCAACAGATACAGCCTGCCAGGTTCGGAAAACCTGCCCCGACGAAGGCGGTGGGAGTTTGGACGGTCCATGTCTATCTCCTTTTAAGTCCTACCATACAAGCAGGCTTGCCTGCGAGGGTGCCTGGGCTACTGTTCGCTCAGGGAGAAGGTGGTCAGGCAGAACGTCGGAATGCCCGCCGCCTGCAGGCGCTGTGAGCCGCCCAGTTCGGGCAGGTCAATGATCGCTGCGGCTTCAAACACCTGGGCGCCGGTGCGGCGTATCAGGTTGGCCGCGGCCAGCAGCGTGCCACCCGTGGCGATCAGGTCGTCGAAGATCAGTACCGAGTCACCTTCGCACAGGCTGTCGGCATGCACTTCCAGAAAGGCTTCGCCGTATTCGGTCTGGTAGCCTTCGGTCAGCACGTCCGCAGGCAGTTTGCCTTGCTTGCGGAACAGGATCAGCGGTTTGTTCAACTGGTGGGCGATGATCGCGCCGATCAGAAAGCCACGCGCATCCATGGCGCCGATATGGCTGAACTCAGCTTCGACGTAGCGTTCGATAAAGGCGTCGGCGACATGGCGCAGGCCTCGGGGCGATTGAAACAGCGGGGTGATGTCGCGAAACACGACGCCGGGCTTGGGGAAGTCCATTACCGGGCGGATCAAGGCCTTGAGGTTGAAAGTGTCGCTGGGCATGGTGCGGGTATCCTGAGGAACAAATGCCCATCAGTATACCCGCTTATACGCGGTGTTCAGCCTTCCAGGGCGCCGCCCGCCAGGGCACACAGCTGGATTGGGTCCACGATGCGCACTTCCTTGCCTTCGGCTTCGATCAGGCCGTTCTGCTGGAAGCGGGTAAACACCCGGGACACGGTTTCCACCGCCAGGCCCAGGTAGTTGCCGATTTCGTTGCGCGACATGCTCAGGCGGAACTGGTTGGCCGAGTAGCCGCGAGCACGGAAGCGCGCCGACAGGTTGACCAGGAAAGTGGCGATACGCTCGTCGGCGGTTTTCTTCGACAGCAGCAGCATCATTTGCTGGTCGTCACGGATTTCCCGGCTCATGACGCGCATCAACTGGCGACGCAATTGCGGCAGTTGTACCGAGAGTTCGTCCAGGCGCTCAAAGGGAATCTCACATACCGATGTGGTTTCCTGGGCCTGGGCCGATACCGGATAGGCCTCGGTGTCCATGCCGGAAAGCCCGACCAGCTCACTGGGGAGGTGGAAGCCGGTGATCTGTTCTTCGCCGCTGTCGCTCAGGCTGAAGGTCTTCAGTGCGCCTGAGCGTACGGCATAGACCGAGCCGAAGTTTTCGCCCTGTCGGAACAGGAACTCGCCTTTCTTCAACGGACGCCCGCGTTTGACGATGTCGTCCAGTGCGTCCATGTCTTCCAGGTTGAGTGACAGGGGGAGACACAGGGGCGCCAGGCTGCAATCCTTGCAATGGGCTTGGTTGTGAGCGCGTTGTTTAACTGGCACAGACATTTCATCAGTCCTTGTGGTAAAGCACACATAAGCCATAAGGGTAACTCAGCAAATTCCCTGAAGCCAGTGCGCTATACAAGCTGTTGATCGGTGTCTGTGCCCCCTCATCGTCAAATGACCCGCGAGAAACGCTGGCGGTTGTGCAGGTCCAGGTAGGTGTCGAAGACCATGCACACCGAGCGCACCAGCAAGCGGCCCGCTGGCAGTACCGTGATGCCTTGGGCGTCGAGGCTGATCAGGCCGTCCTTGGCCATGCCTTCCAGTGCCGGCCATTGGTCCTTGAAGTAGCCGCGAAAGTCGAGGGTGAATGCTTGTTCGATGGTCTCGAACTTCAGCTCGAAATGGCAGATCAACTGCTGGATCACGGCGCGGCGCACGCGGTCGTCCTGGTTGCAGATCAGCCCGCGGCTGGTGGCCAGTTGTGACAGGGTCAGGCTGTTCTGGTATTCGTTCAGGTCGCTGCTGTTCTGGCAGTACAGGTCGCCGATCTGGCTGATCGCCGAAACACCGAGGCCAATCAGGTCGCAGTGCCCGTGGGTGGTGTAACCCTGGAAGTTGCGCTGCAAGGTCGACTCTTCCTGGGCGATGGCCAGTTCGTCGTCCGGCAGGGCGAAGTGGTCCATGCCAATGTAGCGGTAGCCGGCAGCGGTGAGCTGTTCGATGGTGTTGTGCAGCATCTCGAGTTTGGCCGCAGGGGCGGGGAGGTCGTTGGCGTCGATCCGCCGTTGCGGCATGAAACGCTCGGGCAGGTGC
The DNA here is from genome assembly GCF_002858665.1 of Pseudomonas sp. FFUP_PS_473. Classification (NCBI taxonomy): domain Bacteria; kingdom Pseudomonadati; phylum Pseudomonadota; class Gammaproteobacteria; order Pseudomonadales; family Pseudomonadaceae; genus Pseudomonas; species Pseudomonas sp. FFUP_PS_473. The sequence goes on along the minus strand of NZ_PJQQ01000042.1, from coordinate 32,527 downwards.
GCGTAGTTGAACACCGAGAGCCGGTCTGGTTGCAGTTTGATCACTTCCTCGACCGTGCGGGCAAAACCTTCCGGGGTCTGCTTGGGCAGGCCGTAGATCAGGTCGAGGTTGACTGAACGGAACTGCAGGGTGCGCGCTGCCTCCATGATCGCACGGGTTTGCTCCAGGCTTTGCAGGCGGTTGATGGCCCGCTGTACTTGCGGGTCGAGGTCTTGTACGCCAAGGCTGACGCGGTTGAAGCCCAGTTCGCGCAGCAGGCCCATGGTCGACCAGTCGGCTTCGCGCGGGTCGATTTCGATGCCGTAGTCGCCGGAGTCGTCGTCGAGCAAGTTGAAGTGCTTGCGCAGGTGAGCCATGAGCTGGCGCAGTTCTTCGTGGCTGAGGAAGGTGGGAGTACCGCCCCCCAGGTGCAACTGCTCGACCTGTTGGTTAGGGTCGAGGTGGCAGGCAATCAGCTGGATTTCCTGCTCCAGGCGCTGCAGGTAGGGCTGGGCGCGACCACGGTCTTTGGTGATGACTTTGTTGCAGGCGCAGTAGTAGCAAATATTGGCGCAGAAGGGCACATGCACATACAGCGACAGTGGGCGCACCGCTCGACGGCTGTCACGCAGGGCGTGCAGCAGGTCGAAGGCGCCCACCTGGCTGTGCAGTTGCACGGCAGTTGGGTAGGAGGTGTAGCGTGGGCCTGCCAGATCGTAACGGCGAATCAGGTCAGAGTCCCAACGAAGTACGTCGAGCATGGAGGCAGTCCCTAGAGATGCGGCAATGTTTGAAGTCTAGGGAGCGATTCGCAACGGGGTGTTGATTTGCATCAACGCCGCTTCAGTGGCCCATCAGCCAATGCTGGTGCGGGCCGGGCAGGGTCCAGAGGCCGAAGAGGATCACCAGCAGGCCGCCCGCGATGCGCACGCCCCGTTTACGCAGTACCGCGCGGGTGCGTTCGGCAGCAAGGCCGGTGGCAAGCAGGACCGGCCAGGTGCCGAGGCCGAAGGCGAGCATCAGCAAGGCGCTGTCGAGGGCATTGCCCTGGCTGGCGGCCCACAGCAGGGTGCTGTAGACCAGGCCGCACGGCAACCAGCCCCAAAGTGCGCCGAGCAGCAGGGCGCGTGGCGCGCTGGACACCGGCAGCAGGCGGTTGGCAATCGGCTGGATATGCCGCCACAGGCCTCGGCCAAGGCCTTCGATACGGGTGAGGCCGCTCCACCAGCCTGCCAGGTACAAGCCCATGGCAATCAGCAGCAGTGCCGCCACGACGCGCATGCCGGTGGCGAGCGGGCTATTGCCCAGTGCCCAGCCTGCCAGGCCGAGCAGCAGGCCGGCGGTGGCATAACTGAGGATGCGGCCCAGGTTGTAGGCCAGTAGCAGGCGCAGGCGACGGCTGCGTTGCTCCTGCGGGATCGCCAGGGTCAGGGCGCCCATCAGGCCGCCGCACATGCCCAGGCAATGGCCGCCGCCGAGCAAACCCAGAATCAGCGCCGAACTCAGCAGGGGCAGCAGGTCAGCCACGGGGTGGGGCGCCTTCGTCTTTGGCGCTGGCGGTTTTTTCAGCCGCTTGCGTGGTGTCTACGGCCGCCTGGTGTTTTGGGTCCTGGTCGTCGAACAGGATGCTGTGGGCCGGGCCTTCGAGGTCGTCATACTGGCCGCTGTCGACCGCCCAGAAAAAAATGTACACGGCGATGGCAACGATCAGCAGCGCAGCAGGAATCATGACATAGAGCGCGGGCATGGAAATCTCCTGGTCAGGCCGTCGCGGGGCGAGAGGTGGCAGGCGCGGCCTGGGCCGAATCACCGGCGACGCGGGTCAGGCGCAGTGCGTTGAGCACCACGATCAATGAGCTGATCGACATGCCGACCGCCGCCCAGACCGGTGTGATCCAGCCCAGTGCCGCGAACGGCAGCATCAGGCCATTGTACAGGCTTGCCCAGAGCAGGTTCTCGATAATAATACGGCGGGTGCGCCGGGCCAGGGCGAAGGCATGCACCAGTGCGTCCAGCCGATTGGACAGCAACACGGCATCGGCGCTGGTCTTGGCCAGGTCGGTGGCGGAGCCCATGGCAATGCTGATGTCGGCGGCTGCCAGTACCGGCACGTCGTTGACGCCGTCGCCGAGCATCAGCACCTTGTGCCCTTCGTGTTGCAATGCCTTGAGCTTCTCCAGTTTGTCGTCCGGGCGCAGGCCGCCGATGGCCAGGTCGATGTTCAGTTCTGCCGCGACGCTGGCGACCATGGGGGAGCTGTCCCCGGAGAGCAGCAGGGTTTTCCAGCCGCGGGCCTTGCACGCCGCCACCAGGTCGCTGGCGTCATGGCGCAGGCGGTCGTCCAGGCCAAACCAGGCCAGTGGACCCCGGGTGTCGCCGAGCAGCAGCCATTGCCCGGCCTCATTGGGCATCGACGGCACGGTACTGCCGCTGAGAGCGCAAACAAAGGCGGGCTGACCGATGCGCAGCCGCTGCCCGTCAACCTGGCCCTCAAGGCCGAGGCCGGGTGAGGCCTGGACTTCGTCGGCGACGTGTTGGACGCGACCGAAGGCGCGGGCAATCGGGTGCTCGGAGCGGTTTTCGAGGGCGGCGGCCAGTTTCAGGCAGTGATCGGCATCGGCGTTGCCAAGTGGGCGAATGCTGCGCAGGGTCAGGCGGCCTTCGGTCAGGGTGCCGGTCTTGTCGAAGATCACCGTGTCGATCTGGTTCAGGCCTTCCAGCACATGGCCGCGGGTGAGCAGCAGGCCCAGCTTGTGCAGGGTGCCGGTGGCGGCGGTGAGTGCCGTGGGGGTGGCCAGCGACAGGGCGCACGGGCAGGTGGCAACCAGCATGGCCAGCACGATCCAGAAGGCCCGGTCGGCATCCAGTTGCCACCAGAGCAGGCCGATTGCAACCGAAGCGATCAGGGTGAACAGCAGGAACCACTGTGAGGCGCGGTCGGCGATCACCGCCAGCCGGGGCTTTTCCGACTGCGCCCGCTCCAGCAGGCGGACAATGGCAGACAGCCGGGTGTCATGGCCCAGTGCCTGTACTTCGACGGTGAGCACGCTTTCCACGTTCAGGGTGCCGGCGGTCACGGCATCGCCGGGCTGGCGCGGTTGTGGCAGGTACTCGCCGGTGAGCAGCGATTCATCGACGCTGGACTGGCCGTCAAGGATGCGCCCATCGGCGGGCAGCACGGCGCCCGGGTGGACCAGCACGCGGTCACCCACGTGCAGTTCGCTGAGCAGGATGCGTTCGCTGTTGCCCTGTGTATCCAGGCGCAGGCAGGAAGCCGGGAGCAGGTTGACCAGTTGCGCGGTAGCCGCTGCGGTTCGTTCGCGGGCCCGTCGCTCCAGGTAGCGGCCGGCCAGCAGGAACAGGGCGAACATGCCGACCGCGTCGAAGTACAGCTCGCCACTGCCGGTGATGGCCGTCCAGATACCGGCACCGTAGGCCAGGCCAATGGCCAGTGACACCGAGACGTCCATGGTCAGGTGGCGGGTACGCAGGTCGCGGGCGGCGCCGCGGAAGAACGGCGCACAGCTGTAGAAGACAATCGGGGTGGTCAGGAACATCGCCACCCAACGCAGGATGGTGTGCAGTTCCGGGCTGAGGTCAATGTTGAACTCCGGCCAGGTGGCCATGGTTGCCATCATTGCCTGGAACCACAGCAGCCCGGCGACGCCCAGTTGGCGCAGGGCTGTACGGTTTTCATTGGCCAGTTGCTCGGCGGCGCGGTCGGCCTGGTAGGGGTGCGCGGCGTAGCCGATCTGGCGCAGTTCGGCGAGCAGTTTTGACAGCGGGAGTTGGCTGTCGCTCCAGTGCACTTGCAGGCGGTGGTTCGACAGGTTCAGTCGGGCCTCGGCCACGCCGGGCAGGTTGCGCAGGTGTTTTTCGATCAGCCAGCCACAGGCGGCGCAACTGATGCCCTCGATCAGCAGGGTGGTTTCGGCCTGTTCGCCGGTGTGGCGCACGAATGGTTTCTGGACGTCGGGACGGTCGTACAGGGCCAGTTCATCGACCAGTTGCAGGGGCAGTGCATCAGGGTTGGCGCTGGCTTCGCTGCGGTGCTGGTAGTAGCTTTCCAGGTTTCCGGCGACGATGGCTTCGGCGACTGCCTGGCAGCCCGGGCAGCAGAACTGGCGCGGTTCACCCAGTACCACAGCGGTGAAGTGGCTGCCGCCAGGGACGGGCAGGGCGCAGTGGTAGCAGGGGGGGGGGCTGGTCATGGTGTCTATCGCAGGCAGTTCAGGACGGGCACGGCCGGCCCCCGCAGGGGCCGAGCGTGCCAGCGATGATGGCGAAACTCATTGTTCCAGGTGTTCGGCGCCCTGAAGGGCTTCATCGCCCAATACCAGGGTTTTGTCGTGGCCGACCTGTTCTTCCTCGAACAGGCGCCAGACGTGCTCGTCCTGGCTGCCCAGCAACTCCACGAAACGCCGACCTTCTACCTTGTCATTGAGCTGGCCAAGGTAGCGGCCGGGTTCGCTTTCACTGCGTACCAGTTCAATTTTGCGGTCTTTCTCGGGCTGCGTTGGCGAGATCAGGTTCAACTGCAGGCGTTGCGGCTGGCTGTCGCCCTGCAGGCGCAGGTCCACTTCGCCGGTGAGCTCGTCCAGGTGCACGCTGGCCTTGAGCTTGAGCGTCTGCGCCAGCAACTCGCGGTCGAGTGAGCGGTTGATGCCTTTGCCGGCCTCGTAGTAGTTGTCGTTGACCAGGTTGTCCGGGTTGTTTACCGCGATGCCAACCATGGTCAGGCTGAGGGTCACCGATGTGGCCAGAATGCCAATGATGATCCAAGGCCAGAGGTGCTTGTACCAGGGGCTTGCGGCAGTTGCTGAACGCATTGGCAGACTCTCTTATCGAATTTGCGGGCCGATGAATCGGCTCTTGGCTTCAACCTGGACGCTGCTGTCATCGGCGTCGCGCAGGATGAAGGTGACTTCGTTGGTGGTCGAGGGCAGTTGTTCCGGTGCCATCGACAGTTGCACGGGCAGGCTGACGATATCGCCGGCAGCGACGCTGACTTCACGCACGGCTTCAAGCTTGAGGCCTGGCAGGCCGGCGGCATCGAGCACGTACACGTGATCGCGCTGGTCCTTGTTCATGACTTTCAGGCTGTAGACGTTTTCGATCCGGCCCTGGGCGTTTTCACGGTACAGGACGCGGTCTTTGCTGACGTCGAAGCCAACCAGCGAACGCATGACGAAGGCGCTGGTCAGCAGGCCGATCATGGTCAACAGCACAATGGCGTAGCCGATCAGGCGTGGGCGCACCATGTGGGTTTTCTGCCCCGACAGGTTGTGCTCGGTGGTGTAGCTGATCAGCCCGCGTGGGTAGTTCATCTTGTCCATGATGGTGTCGCAGGCGTCGATACAGGCGGCGCAGCCGATGCACTCGATCTGCAGGCCGTCACGGATATCAATGCCGGTCGGGCACACCTGAACGCACATGGTGCAGTCGATGCAGTCCCCCAGGCCTTTGGCCTTGTAGTCGATATCCTTTTTGCGCGGGCCACGGGTTTCGCCCCGGCGCGGGTCGTAGGAGACGATCAGGGTGTCCTTGTCGAACATGACGCTCTGGAAGCGGGCGTATGGGCACATGTAGATGCACACCTGCTCGCGCAGCCAGCCGGCGTTGCCGTAGGTTGCCAGGGTGAAGAAACCCACCCAGAAGTAGGCCCAGCCATCGGCCTGGCCGGTGAAAAACTCTACCACCAGCTCGCGGATCGGCGAGAAGTAGCCGACGAAGGTCATCCCGGTGACAAAGCCGATCAGCAGCCACAGGCTGTGTTTGGCCAGTTTGCGCAGGAATTTGTTGCCGCTCATCGGGGCCTTGTCGAGTTTCATGCGCTGGTTGCGGTCGCCTTCGGTGACCTTTTCGCACCACATGAAGACCCAGGTCCAGACGCTTTGCGGGCAGGTGTAGCCACACCACACCCGGCCGGCGAAGACGGTGATGAAGAACAGGCCGAAGGCCGCCACGATCAACAGGCCAGAGAGCAGGATGAAATCCTGCGGCCAGATGGTCGCGCCAAAGATGTAGAACTTGCGCTCGGGCAGGTTCCACCAGACGGCCTGGTGGTTGCCCCAGTTCAGCCAGACGGTGCCGAAATAGAGCACGAACAGGACTGCGCCGCCAACCATCCGCAGGTTGCGGAACAGGCCGGTGAAAGCGCGGGTATAGATTTTGTCACGAGAGGCATAGAGGTCGACGCTGTTGTCGGCTTTCTTGGCAGGCGGTGTGACGTCGTGTACCGGAATCTGGTTGCTCATCATTGAGTCCCACGGCAGTGGAAAAGTGCCACGACCCGTACATGCAGGCCGCAGTCAAAAGCTTGATGCTCTAGGGCGCATGATACGCCTGTACTGGCATTACGGGGGAGGGGTGCGACTTTTGGCCGCGTTGGGTAAAGCTTTGCGATAGTGTAATGGCATGTGTCAATTGACGCAGGTCACGAAGCCGGTGATCGCCGAATCCGTCACGGCTTGATGGGTGTAAAAAAGCCCCGCCAGCGCAGGCTGGCGGGGCTTCTTTCAGCCGATCGAATTACTTCGCGTCGGTCGCCTTGTCGGCTTGGTGCGACAGGCTGTAGACGTAGGCTGCCAGCAGGTGAACCTTGTCGTTACCCTGCAGGTCCTGCTGGGCAGGCATCTGGCCCTGACGGCCATAACGGATGGTCTGCTGCAGTTGAGCAAAGCTCGAACCGTAGATGAACGCCTGTGGGTGAGTCAGGTTCGGTGCGCCCATGGCCGGGGTACCTTTACCTTCAGGCCCGTGGCACGCCACGCAGTTGGCAGCGAAGAGCTTCTGACCGTTGGCCGGATCGGCTTTCGCGCCTTCTGGCAGGGTGCGGCCATCGAGGTTGGTCAGGACAAAGGCCGCCACGTCGGCTACGCCTTGCTCGCCAATCACTTCAGCCCAGGCCGGCATCACACCATGACGACCGGCCATGATGGTGGTCTTGATGGTTTCCGGCTCGCCGCCCCAGCGCCAGTCGTTGTCGGTCAGGTTCGGGAAACCGTAGGAGCCCTTGGCGTCGGAACCGTGGCACACCGAGCAGTTGGAGGCGAACAGGCGGCCACCCATTTTCAGTGCTTGCGGATCCTTGGCGACTTCCTCAATCGGCATGGCAGCAAATTTGGCGAAGATCGGCCCAAACTTGGCATCCGAACGCGCCATTTCCTTTTCCCACTCGTGAACGCCGGTCCAGCCAGGCTGGCCGTTGGCGAACTCGGTTTTCTTGTCGTTATCCAGGTACTGATAACCTGGCAACATACCTTTCCAGTTGCCCAGGCCGGGGTACAGCACCAGGTAGCCCAGGGCAAAGATGATGGTGCCGACGAACAGCATGAACCACCATTTCGGCAGTGGGTTGTCGTACTCCTCGATACCATCGAAGGAGTGGCCCACGGTTTCATCGGTGGCTTCGCTGCGCTGGCCCTTGCGGGTGGACAGCAGCAGCCAGGTCAGGGCGAAGATGGTGCCCAGACTCAAAACGGTGACGTACAGACTCCAGAAGGTAGTCATTCGTTGTTACTCCTAGAAGCTCTCGCTTGCGCTTGCTCGACGTGCTTGATGGCCTCGGGATCATCCGCGAAAGGCAGCAAGGTCGCTTCGTCGAACTCAGACTTGCGTCGAGAACTGAATACCCACAACGCCAGGCCAATGAAGGCCACCATCACCACGACGGTGCCCAGGCCACGAATCATCCCGATATCCATCAAGGTCACCGTTTGCTTTTGATGATGGTGCCCAGCCCTTGCAGGTAGGCAACCAGGGCGTCCATTTCAGTCTTGCCCTTGACCGCGTCGCGGGCACCGGCGATGTCTTCGTCGGTGTACGGCACGCCCAGGGTGCGCAGGACTTCCATCTTCTTGGCGGTTTCCTTGCCGTCGAGCTTGTTCTCTACCAGCCATGGGTAGGAAGGCATCTTCGACTCAGGCACGACGTTGCGCGGGTTGTACAGGTGCGCACGGTGCCAGTCGTCGGAGTAGCGACCGCCAACACGGGCCAGGTCCGGGCCGGTACGCTTGGAACCCCACAGGAACGGGTGGTCCCAGACGCTTTCACCGGCAACCGAGTAGTGGCCGTAGCGCTCGGTTTCAGCACGGAACGGGCGGATCATCTGCGAGTGGCAGCCGACACAGCCGTTGGCGATGTATACATCACGGCCTTCCAGTTCCAGCGCGGTGCGCGGCTTCATGCCTTCGACCGGCTTGTTGGTGACGTCCTGGAAGAACAGCGGGACGATCTGGGTCAGGCCGCCGATACTGACGGCGATGACCATGAAGAAGGCCAGCAGGCCGATATTCTTCTCGACTACTTCGTGCTTCATCAGTGAGCTCCAACTACGATCTGAGCGGCGGCTTCAGCTTCTGCCGGCTTCGAGGCGCGTACGGTACGGTAGACGTTGTACGCCATCAGCAGCATGCCGGAGGCGAAGAACGCACCGCCCAGTGCACGGACGATGAAGCCCGGGTGGCTGGCTTGCAGCGCTTCGACGAAGGAGTAGGTGAGGGTGCCGTCATCGTTGATTGCACGCCACATCAGGCCCTGGGTGATACCGTTGACCCACATCGAAGCGATGTACAGCACGGTACCGATAGTGGCCAGCCAGAAGTGGGCGTTGATCAGGCCGATGCTGTGCATCTGCTCGCGACCGTAGACCTTCGGAATCAGGTGGTACAGGGCGCCGATGGAGATCATCGCTACCCAGCCCAGAGCGCCGGCGTGTACGTGGCCGATGGTCCAGTCGGTGTAGTGCGACAGCGAGTTGACGGTCTTGATGGCCATCATCGGGCCTTCGAAGGTCGACATGCCGTAGAACGCCAGCGATACCACCAGGAAGCGCAGGATCGGGTCGGTGCGCAGCTTATGCCAGGCGCCCGACAGGGTCATCATGCCGTTGATCATGCCGCCCCAGCTTGGTGCCAGCAGGATGATCGACATCGCCATGCCCAGCGACTGGGCCCAGTCTGGCAGGGCGGTGTAGTGCAGGTGGTGCGGGCCGGCCCAGATGTACAGGGTGATCAGTGCCCAGAAGTGCACGATCGACAGGCGATAGGAGTAGATCGGACGCTCGGCCTGCTTGGGTACGAAGTAGTACATCATGCCCAGGAAGCCGGTGGTCAGGAAGAAGCCCACGGCGTTGTGGCCGTACCACCACTGGATCATTGCATCGGTGGCGCCGGAGTAAGCCGAGTAGGACTTGAACAGGCTGACCGGCAACGACATGTGGTTGACGATGTGCAGCATCGCGGTGACCACGATGAAGGCACCGTAGAACCAGTTACCGACATAGATGTGCTTGGTCTTGCGCTTGACGATGGTGCCAAAGAACACAATACCGTAGGTCACCCAGACAATGGCCAGCAGAATGGCGATCGGCCACTCCAGCTCTGCGTATTCCTTGGTCGTGGTGTAGCCCATCGGCAAGGTGATGAGTGCACCGACGATCACGGCTTGCCAACCCCAGAAGGTGAAGGCCGCAAGGCTGTCAGAGATCAGTCGCGTCTGGCAGGTACGCTGCACGACGTAATAGGAGGTGGCAAACAGCGCACATCCACCAAAGGCGAAAATCACCAGGTTGGTGTGCAGCGGGCGAAGGCGTCCAAAGGTCGTCCAGGGCAGGTCCAGGTTCAGCTGGGGCCATACCAATTGCGAGGCAATGAAGACACCAAGCCCCATGCCAAGGATCCCCCAGACCACCGTCATGATGGCGAACTGGCGGACTACCTTATAGTTATAAGCAGTCGGACTGATTGCTGTGCTCATTCTAAGGTTCCACGGTTTGGGTGTTTTTTTAGGGTAAAAATCGGCGCAAGTATGTATAAACCGTGTGGTTATTGCAACGCGATGGCATCCGCGCCGATCCTTGCCAGAGCGTGTGTTGCGGCCCTTTCGAGCTTTTCTGGCGCGAAAATTGTACACAGTTAATTTGCTTTTATGTGTACGATTTTTCGGTTTTTATTACCGGGCAATCGCGCGGATGCACCGTTTGTCGAAACGGCTGTCGGGTCGAGGATGGCTGACATGAGCCGCCCTATCAGCCTTTGCGCCGAATCGTTGGTGGTGAGTGCCCCAGAAAAGTGCAGCAGGACCGCTCATTCCACCCACTGTGGCAACAAGCTTAGTTCCAATTGATGGCGGTGCAAGGCGAGGGTGTGCCTGGCTGCGACACTTGGTCGCAAGGCGGGAGGAAGGAAGGGGGATAAGCCGCCGCACCCCTGAAGGTGCGGCGTTTTTAGTCAAGCCTCAGTTACAAAATCATTTCACTTGGCAGAGGCCTGTTCGTTCCCCTTGGACAGGCTGTAGACGTAGGCGGCCAGCAGGTGAACCTTGTCGTTACCCTGGATTTCCTGCTGGGCAGGCATCTGGCCCTGGCGGCCGTAACGGATGGTCTGCTGCAGTTGGGCAAAGCTCGAGCCGTAGATGAACGCCTGTGGGTGAGTCAGGTTCGGTGCGCCCATGGCCGGGGTACCTTTGCCTTCAGGGCCGTGGCAAGCCACGCAGTTGGTTGCGAAGAGCTTCTGGCCATTGGCCGGATCGGCTTTAGTGCCTTCTGGCAGGGTGCGGCCATCGAGGTTGGTCAGGACAAAGGCCGCCACGTCGGCTACACCTTGTTCGCCAATCACTTCGGCCCAGGCCGGCATGATGCCGTGACGGCCATTGAGGATCGAGGCCTTGATGGTCTCCGGCTCGCCACCCCAGCGCCAGTCATTGTCGGTCAGGTTAGGGAAGCCATAGGCGCCCTTGGCGTCGGAGCCGTGGCACACCGAGCAGTTGGAGGCGAACAGGCGGCCACCCATTTTCAGGGCTTGTGGGTCCTCGGCCACTTCCTCCACTGGCATGGCGGCGAATTTGGCGAAGATCGGTCCGAACTTGGCGTCTGCCTTGTCCATCTCTTTCTGCCATTCGTTAACGCCGGTCCAGCCGTCCTTGTAGCCAGGCAGCATGCCTTTCCAGTTACCCAGGCCAGGGTAGAGGATCAGGTAGCCGACCGAGAACATCAGGGTGCCAACGAACAGCCAGAACCACCACTTGGGCAGCGGGTTGTCGTATTCCTCGATGCCGTCGAAGCTGTGGCCCATGGTCTGGTCGGTGGAACCTTTGCTTTCGCCTTTGCGTGTGGCCAGTAGCAGCCAGGTCAGGCCAACCAGGCTACCGATGGTCAGTACGCAGATATACGTACTCCAGAAGGTGGTCATTGCCGGGTACTCCTCAAGGCGGATTCATTGGCGGTAGGGGGCAGGCGATCATCGGCGAACGGCAGCAGGCGTGCCTCGGCAAAGTCACGGTCGCGGCGGGCGTTGAACACCCAGAAGGCCAGGCCGATGAAGGCAATCATCACCAGCAGTGTGCCCAGGCCGCGTAGCTGGCCGATATCCAGTGTGAAGTCCATGGGGCTTACCTCTTGTTCTTGATCGCGGTGCCGAGCACCTGCAGGTAGGCGACCAGGGCATCCATTTCGGTCTTGCCCTTGACCGCGTCGCGGGCACCGGCGATGTCGGCATCGCTGTACGGCACGCCGAGGGTGCGCATGGTGCGCAGCTTGGCCTCGGTGTGCGTGCTGTCGACCTGGTTGGCCACCAGCCATGGGTAGGCGGGCATCTTCGACTCAGGCACGACGTTGCGCGGGTTGTACAGGTGCGCACGGTGCCAGTCGTCGGAGTAGCGAGCGCCGACACGGGCCAGGTCTGGGCCGGTACGCTTGGAGCCCCACAGGAACGGGTGGTCCCAGACGCTCTCACCGGCGACCGAGTAGTGGCCGTAGCGCTCGGTTTCAGCACGGAACGGGCGGATCATCTGCGAGTGGCAGCCGACGCAGCCTTCGCGGATGTAGATGTCACGGCCTTCCAGTTGCAGTGCGGTGTAGGGCTTCATGCCCTCGACCGGCTTGTTGGTGACGTCCTGGAAAAACAGCGGGACGATCTGGGTCAGGCCACCGATGCTCACGGCGACCACCATCAACAGCACCAGCAGGAAAACGTTCTTCTCAATAGTTTCGTGTTTCATTTCGCTTTCCTCAGGCCAGCTGGGTGGCGGCGTCGGCTTCGGTTTTGGCCGGAGCGGCGACGGTCACGGTGCGCCAGGTGTTCCAGGCCATCAGCAACATGCCAGTCAGGAAGATGGCACCGCCGACGAAGCGCACGATGAAGCCAGGGTGGCTGGCGACCAGGGTCTCGACGAAGGAGTAGGTCAGGGTGCCGTCGGCGTTGACCGCGCGCCACATCAGGCCTTGGGCGATACCGTTGACCCACATCGAGGCGATGTAGAGCACGGTGCCGATGGTGGCCAGCCAGAAGTGGGCGTTGATCAGGCCGATGCTGTGCATCTGCTCACGACCGAAGACTTTCGGGATCATGTGGTACAGCGCGCCGATGGAGATCATCGCGACCCAGCCCAGGGCGCCCGCATGTACGTGGCCGATGGTCCAGTCGGTGTAGTGGGACAGCGCGTTGACGGTCTTGATGGCCATCATCGGGCCTTCGAAGGTCGACATGCCGTAGAACGCCAGCGATACCACCAGGAAGCGCAGGATCGGGTCGCTGCGCAGCTTATGCCAGGCGCCCGAGAGGGTCATCATGCCGTTGATCATGCCACCCCAGCTTGGGGCCAGCAGGATCAGCGACATGACCATGCCCAGCGACTGAGCCCAGTCTGGCAGGGCGGTATAGTGCAGGTGGTGCGGGCCGGCCCAGATGTACAGGGTGATCAGTGCCCAGAAGTGCACGATCGACAGGCGATAGGAGTACACCGGACGTTCGGCTTGCTTGGGCACGAAGTAGTACATCATGCCGAGGAAGCCTGCGGTCAGGAAGAAGCCTACGGCGTTATGGCCGTACCACCACTGGACCATGGCGTCAGTGGCGCCACTGTACAGTGAGTAGGACTTGGTCAGGCTGACCGGCACTTCCAGGTTGTTGACGATGTGCAAGATGGCCACGGTAATGATGAATGCACCGAAGAACCAGTTGCCCACGTAGATGTGCTTGGTGGTGCGTTTCATCAGCGTGCCGAAGAACACCACGGCGTAAGCGACCCATACGATGGTGATCAGCAGGTCGATTGGCCATTCCAGCTCAGCGTATTCCTTGGAGCTGGTGAAGCCCAGCGGCAGGGATACGGCAGCCAGGACGATGACCAGTTGCCAGGCCCAGAAGGTGAACGCGGCCAGACGCGGCGAAAACAGCGTGGTCTGGCAGGTGCGTTGCACCGAGTAGTAGGAGCTGGCGAACAATGCACAACCACCGAAGGCGAAGATCACCGCGTTGGTGTGCAGCGGGCGCAGGCGCCCGAAGCTGGTCCAGGGGAGGTCGAAGTTGAGTGAAGGCCAGACGAGTTGCGCGGCAAGAAAAACGCCGAGTCCCATCCCGACTATCCCCCACACCACCGTCATAATGGCGAATTGGCGGACCACCTTGTAGTTGTAGGCGGTACTGCTGGTTGTGTTCATGTATGGGTTCCCATCCACGGTTATAGGCAGACTTATTAGCGAGGCAAGCATGAGTAATGGGCAATTGGCCGGTATTGACGGGGATCAATGGGCGCAACGGGTTGCGGCGCGTGGCTGGCGCTGGAATGCCCCGCAAAATCAGGGGGATAAACCCTGTCGCGACGTGTTGATTCTGGCCCACGGCGCAGGCGCCCCCATGGACAGCGCGTTCATGGAAGACATGGCGCAAAGGCTTGCGGGGCAAGGGTTGGGGGTGTTGCGCTTTGAGTTTCCCTACATGGCTCAGCGGCGGCTGGATGGCGGCAAAAGGCCGCCGAATCCGCAGGCGGTACTGCTCGAATACTGGCGCGAGGTGTACTGTCAAGTGCGACCATCGGTCGCTGGGGTGCTGGCCATCGGTGGCAAGTCCATGGGCGGGCGCATGGCGAGCTTGTTGGCCGATGAACTGGGCGCCGATGCACTGGTTTGCCTGGGGTATCCGTTCTATGCGACGGGCAAGCCAGAAAAACCTCGGGTAGCGCATCTGGCAGCACTGAAGACGCCGACCCTGATCATTCAGGGCGAACGTGACGCGCTGGGCAATCGCCAAACGGTGGAGGGGTATGCGTTGTCGTCAGCCATCGAGCTGTGCTGGCTGCACGCCGCTGACCATGACTTGAAGCCACTCAAGGCGTCGGGGTTCAGTCATGCCGATCATTTACAGACGGCGGCAGACCGGGTTGTGCGCTTCATTGAAGAAGTGAGTGCCGGGGTCAGGGTAACCCCGGCGACGATTGCTTAACCGCGGTACTCGCAAAGGTAGGCGGTGTCGACGGCGACTTTCAGTTGGAACTTGCTGTTGGCCGGTACATTGAACTGGCTGCCAGCGCTGAAGGTTTCCCAGTTGTCGCTGTCTGGCAGCTTGACGGTCAGGGCGCCGGAGACCACATGCATGATTTCGCGCTGGCTGGTACCGAACTCGTATTCGCCCGGAGCCATCACGCCAATCGTGGCTGGACCTTCGGCGGTGCCGAATGCGATGGATTTGACCGTGCCATCAAAGTACTCGTTGACTTTAAACATGGGCGACTCCTGAAAAGGGGGGAAAAAGGTTGGCCAGTATGCCCAAGCGCCCGGTTGCCGTCATCCGCTTTCAAATGCCGCTGGCAGGCAGGGTCAACGGTAGCAGGCGCGCCGTGTTGCGGGCATCTTCCAGGGCGCGGTGCTGCTGCCCGCAAAACTGCAGGCCGGCCAGTTGCAGCGCGCCATTCAGGCCGAGTGGACGTTGCAGGTGTCGGGCCTTGGCGAAGCGCTGTTTCAGGTTGATATGGGGAATGTTGGCCAATAGGCTGTCGACCTCATGCTGTTGCCATTCCTGCAGCAACTGCTTGCGGTCGTAGTCCCCCCAACTGACCCAACCCTCAAGGTGCGGCTGATGGTGGCTGAGCCAGCGCTCGAATTGTGCCCAGACCTCCATGAACGAGGCTGCCGTATCGACATTGGTCTGGCTGATATGGGTCAGCTCGCGGCAGAACGTGGTCAGTTGGGGGCGACGCCGTGGCCGTATAAACCGCTGGAAGTGGTCCACCTCCCGGCCGTCGCGGTTGACCAGGCTGGCACCGATTTCAATGATTTCCATTTCCGCGACTGGCCAGCCACCGTCGTCAGTGGTGGCTTCCAGGTCGATTACCAGCCAATGCCCCATCATTCGCTTCCCATCCAATATGCTGGCTAGAGCGTAGCCAATGCGCGGCGTTTAGGATATCCCCTGTTTTGGCAGCGGTGGCGCCCTTGCTGGCCTACTCTTTGGTTGTGCAAACGTGGTAAAACGCCTAGCTTAAAGGGCGTCCACGTCCCGTCCGTCGAGAGTGTGTAGCCTTGAAGTCCGTGCCATTGCCGCCGCTATTGTCCGCTCTGCTGCTGTTTGCCATGGCGTGGCTCGCTCCGTCGGCAAGTGCCTTCGAGGATGTTGAGGTCCGGGTGGGCGCCGCGCATTTCCCTCCTTACACGGTACGCCCCGAGCAAGGCGCTGATACAGGCTTGTTGCCGCAACTGATCGATGCCCTCAACCAACTGCAGCAGCAGTACCGCTTCGTTCTGGTGCCCACGTCGATCCCGCGACGCTTTCGCGACTTCCAGCACGGTCGCATCGATATGGCGATCTTCGAGAACCCTGAATGGGGCTGGCAACAGATTCCTCATGCCAGCGTCGACATGGGGCTTGAGGATGCCGAGGTGTTCGTTACCCATCGCCTGCCTGGCCGTGATCAAGCGTATTTTGCCGACCTTCAGGGCAAGCGGCTGGCACTGTTCAGTGGCTATCACTACGCCTTTGCCAAGTTCAACTCAAACCCACGCGACCTGGCTGAGCTTTACAACGCCACGCTGACCTATTCCCACGACAGCAACCTGTTGATGGTTCAGCGCGACCGGGCGGATATTGCCTTGGTTACCCGTTCGTACCTGTCGGATTACCTGGCGCGTAATCCTGGCAGCGCTGAACAGCTGCTGGCTTCCGAACGAGTGGATCAGGTTTACCATCACTTCGCCTTGTTGCGCCCCGGTGCACCGATCAGCGGCGAAGCGTTCCAGGGGCTGCTGCAGCAGCTGCGCGACAATGGAAAACTGGCGGGTATTTTCAAGCCGTATCAAATCCACGTCGCGAAGTCGCGTTGACGCCGTTGCAGGCGTATCTACTATCCCGTGCCGTTGATGTGGCTGCAGCATGTCCGCCTGGGTTATGGCGCGATCACAATCGGCGTGCCGTTCGGTACCCGTGACCAGATCTCCCGCACTTCTTCGTTGGTGACGGCGATGCAGCCGTTGGTCCAGTCCCAGCGTCGATGCCACTCGCCGATCCCTCCCCAGCCATTGAGCAGGCCGTGGATCATGATGTTGCCACCCGGCTCGACATTGGCCGCGGCAGCCCGTTGCTTGTCTTCGGCATTCGGATAGGAAATGTGCAGGCTCAGGTGGGCAATCGATTGTTCGTTGCGCCAGTCGATGGTGTAGCGGCCTTCAGGGGTGCGCTCGTCGCCTTCGGCCTGTTTGTGGCCGACCGGGTTCTTGCCCAGGGAAATGTTGTATTCCTTGAGCACCACGCCGTCTTTGAGCAACTGCATGCGTTTTTGCGCCTTGTAGACCATCAGGGTGTCGGCCTGCTCGCTTGCTGTCGCCATGTCAGGCGCAGTGCCGGAGCCGTAGCGCATGGCGTAGCGGGTGTAACCGTAGGCCGCCACCGCGAGCACACTGACAACGACAAGGCTTTTCAACAGCAGGGAACGCATAGGGTAAACACTCCGTGTGAAGCATCCTGAGATGCTGGCTCCATGGGCCACGGGTGTTGCATCGGTACCCTGGCCCTGACCGGTTGATTCCGGCCGGGGCGCATTCTGCCGAGGGTTGGGCCGTGACGCAAACCTGTGGCCGCTGCACGGCCCCCGGCTTGCGACTCAGCGCTTGCCGAAGATCTTGCCGAGCATCTCGGGCGCTGGTGCACCTTGTTGTTGCTGCAGTTGCTGATTGTCGTCGAGGTAGAAAATCGCCGGGGTGGCTGACAGCCCCAGTTCATCCATCAGGGCCATGTTGGCGTCGAGCTTGGCCTGTACCTCGGCCGGGATGCTCGGTAGCCCTTTGAGGGTGCTGGCCTTGCCGGCCTTTTCATGTTGCTGCAGGGCGCTTTGTGGGTCTTTGCTGGCCAGCAGTGCCGCCGATTTCGCCGGGCTGTCTTCGCGGATGATGCCGACCATGATGTGCCGCAACTGCACCTTGCCGGATTCGACCCACGGCCGCGCCTGCTGCCAGAACAGGTTGCAGTAGGGGCAGTTGGGGTCGCTGAACATGTAGACGATACGCGGGGCATCGGCCTTGCCATCGGCGATCCAGCTGGTTTTGTCCAGTTTTGCCCAGATCGCTTTGGCCATCGGTGCGTAGACCAGCTTTTCCAGCGGCTCCAGGCTCAGGTCCTTGCCTTGTTCATCGAACAGGCTACCGACCAGCACGTGCTTGCCATCGGGCGTCAGGTACAGAGCCATACCGCGGTTCTGGTACTCGGCGGCGAAACCCCGCATGCCATTGGGCGCGTCGAATTCACCTTTGATGGTTGCGCCTTTGGCCTCGATCTTCTGAATGGCCATGGGCAGTGTTTCGGCATGCACGGCATACGTCGGCAGCAAGCCGAGCCCCAGGGCCAGGCTGAAGGCGAGTGTGGCAGGCATCTTCATGGTGTGTTCCTTGTTGAAACAGTGGAGGCGGCGTTGGCGCGCTCAAAGGATTCCAGGGCGTGGCTCAGGCTGGCCCTGGACAGTTCGCCCAGGTGGCTGCCGTGCAGGCGGCCGTCGGCGGTGTAGAACAACGTAGTAGGCAGCGCCATGGAGCCCACTTGCTGGCCCAACTGACCGCCTGAATCGAACAGTACATGGGACAGGTTCAGGCCAGTGGTTGCCAGAAAGTTACTCACGGTTTGTGGCGACTCCCCTTGGTTGACGAACAGAAACAGTACGTCCTGACGTTCTTGCTGGGCGTGTTGCAACACCGGCATTTCCCGTCGGCAGGGCGGACACCAGGTGGCCCAGAGGTTGATCACCAGCGGCTGCCCACGGTAATCGTTCAGCGCCACCGCACGGCCTTGCGCATCGCGCAGGCTGATGGGCGGTAATTGCGTGTTCTGTTCATACAGGTGGCTGGCGAGGCTGGTCAGTGCCCAGAACAATCCGCCACTCAACAGCCCCCAAGCCAGTGGCGTGCGCAGCCGTGGCTGTCGCCAACCTTTCCAGAGCGCGCCCAGCAGCACCGCGACAATCGCTGGCCAGAGCAGAAAGCCGCCATCGCGAATATCGACGATTTGCAGTGGGTCTTCCTGGTAGATCGACCAGTAGTGAATGACAAATGCCAAGCGTGCTACCAGCACGCCCAGCACAAACAGGCTGAACAGTGTTGACTCGGGGTTGTCGCCGTTGCGTCGTGCTACCCGCCAGCCGACCAGGGTGGCGATGGCCAGTGCGCCGAACAGCAGCAGGTGCTCGAGGCCAACAGCCAGTGGCCCGATATTCACAGTCAGCATCAGCCTTGGCTCCGGGTTTCAGACCAGTGTTGCAGGAAGTTCAGCGCATCGATTTCACCGGTGATGCGCCGTGCCCGGCGTTCGTCGCCCTCGGGGCCGATCCAGATCAGGCTGGGTGGGCCAGGTACCGCATAGCGCTTGAGCAGTTCACGGCTGGGCGGGGCGTCGGCGGTAACGTCCAGGCGCAGCAAGCGTACGCCGTTCAGCGCTGCCAGCACATCGTCGCGTGCGAACACCTGTTTCTCCATGACCTTGCACGACACGCACCAGTCAGCGTAGTAGTCCAGCAGTACCCATTGCCCTTGGGCGTTGGCGGCGTCCAGCTCTCGCTGCAGGCTCGCCGGGTCGCTGACGGTGGTGAAGGCATCGGCGCGGGTTGCCTGGTCTTCAGCGTTGCTGGCACCGGTATAAGGCTCCAGTGGTCGCCAGGGATCGCTGCCACCGGCTGCTGCACCGACCACCATAAGGCTGCCCCACAGCCCGAACAGCAGTGCCAATGCCTGTAGCGGGCGTTGCGCCTGCAAGGTTGTCCAGGCAGCCCAGCCCAGGGCGATCAGCCAGGCACCGGCCAGGCCCAGCCACAGCGTCGGGTCCAGCACGGCCCGCAGGGTGTAGAGCGCCATGGCCAGGAACACAAAGCCGAAGAACCCCTTCACCCGCTCCATCCAGGCGCCCGGTCGCGGCAGGTAACGGTTACCCAGGGTGACCAGCAACAGCAAGGGCAGGCCCATGCCAAGGCCGAGGGCAAACAGCACCAGGGCGCCCTGCACGGCATTGCCGCTTTGCGCGATGTAGAGCAATGCGCCGGCCAGCGGTGCGGTCATGCACGGCCCCATCAACAGGCCCGACAGGGCGCCCAGCAACGCAGCACCATACAGGTTGCCGCCACGGGTGTTATGCCCGGCCCGTTCAAGGCGATCTCGCAGCCAGGCGGGTAGCTGCAACTCGAAGGCGCCAAACATTGGCAAGGCCAGCACCACGAACAGGGCTGCCAGGCTGCCGAGCAGCCAGGGTTGTTGCAGCCACGCCTGCAGGTTGGCGCCCAGCAGGGCAGCAATCACACCCAGGCCGGCGTACACCAGGGCCATGCTCAGCACATACACCGCTGCCAATGCCCAGCCACGGCGAGCGCTGGCGCCGTTACCCAGCACCAATCCGGCGAGGATCGGCAGCATGGGCAGGGAGCAGGGGGTAAACGCCAGCAGTACGCCCAAGCCAAGAAAGGCCAGCAGGCTCCAGAACAGCGTACCGTGTTGCAGGTCGCCGGCCAGGGCCTGGTCGCTTGCCTGTTCGCGCCCTCGGTCAACGGCATCGGCAGGGGTGAGGGCCACCGTAGCGGTTTGCGGTGGGTAGCACAGGCCGGCGTCGGCGCAGCCTTGCCAGCCGACGCGCAGTTGGCCACTGGCATGGGCTGGCAAGATCAGTTCAAGTTCACCTCGGTACACCGGGCTTTCACCGAAGAACTCGTCTGTGTGGGTTTGTGCCGCGGGCAGCGCGGGGTGTTGTTCAGTGGGCAAGCCATCGAATTTCAGGCGCTTTTGATACAGGTAATAACCGTCGGTGATCTGCCAGTGCAGGCGCGTCTGGCCAGAGTCGAGCCGTTCGCTGCTGAACACGAAGGCTTTGTCGACCGCCAGGAAGTCCGGTTGAGCGAACGGCTTGGCGAAAGGTTGGGCCAGGCTCAGGTTGCTGAACAGTACCAACAGGGTCATCAGAAAAACGCGCATATCAGGTCCTTGTCAGCGCTATCACTCATTCAGCTTGCCGCCGGGTGATTAACCCAAAGTTAACCGGCTGCAGAAACGGCCGTCGCCCGATGCGCGACGGTTCGAGGCTGACGCGGCATAATCCTCGGTTAATCCGCCTGCGCTCCAATGGGCCTTTTATGATCGAGACTGACCATGCACGTATTGCTTTGCGAGGATGATGACCTGATCGCCAGCGGTATCGTCGCCGGGCTTGGCGCTCAAGGCCTGACGGTCGACCGCGTAGCCAGCGCGGCTGCGGCCCAGGCCATGCTCCAGGCCGCCAGCTTCGATGTCATGGTCCTCGATCTGGGCCTGCCCGATGAGGATGGGTTGAAACTACTGCGCCGTTTGCGTCAGCAGGGTGAGACCTTGCCGGTGTTGATCCTCACCGCACGGGACGCGGTCAGCGACCGGGTCGATGGCCTGCAGGCCGGCTCCGACGACTACCTGCTCAAACCCTTCGACCTGCGTGAGCTTGCCGCACGCCTGCATACGTTGATGCGGCGGATGGCGGGGCGTGCGGTGAACATCATCGAGCACGGCCCCTTGAGTTACGACCCGAGCAGCCGCGAAGCCCGCCTGGGCGGGCAGCCGGTGGACCTGTCCCGGCGTGAGCAGGCCTTGCTCCATGCCCTGTTGCATAACCGTGGCCGTGTCTTATCCAGCGAACAACTCAAGGACAGCGTCTACGGGTTCGGCGATGAAGTCGAGAGCAATGCGTTGAACGTGCATATCCACCACCTGCGGCGAAAACTGGGCAGCGGCATTGTCGAAACCGTACGTGGGCTGGGCTATCGCCTGGGGCCCGCCCAACTGCCTGAAGAGGCGGCGCGATGAGCCTGCGTTTACGTCTGAGCCTGATTCTCGGCACGGCATTTGTCGTGATCTGGGCGTTTGCTGCTGCCTGGATGCTGCGCGACCTGCGCCAGCAAATGATGTTTTCCCTTGATCAGCGGCTGGTCGCTTCGGCGCGAATGGTGGCCGGCCTGATCGACCAGTTGCCGCAACCGTTGACCAGCAAGGGCGAGGGCACGCAGCTGAGCGCGGACCAGCTGAGTATCCCCGATGGCATGGCCTGTCAGGTCAGCTCTCTGCGTGGTGAAATCCTGGCGCGCAACCACAGCCACGGCGAGCAACCTCTGGATGACGACCGGGTCGGCTTTCATGATCAGATGATCGACGGCGCCTCCTGGCGCAGCTTTACCTTTGCCCGTGGCGATGTACGTATTACCACCGCGGACCGTCATCAAGAGCGTGAAGCCTTGAATCGCTCGATCCTGCTGGCCGCGTCGGCACCGGTGCTGGTGGCCTTGTTCGGCACCCTGGGCCTGCTCTGGCTGGGCTTGGGCAGGGGCTTGGCGCCGCTGAACCGCATGCGCGATGCCTTGCGTAAACGCAGTCCCGATTCACTTGAGCCCCTGCAGCTACGGGCCATGCCCAGTGAGCTGCAACCGTTGCTGGAAACCCAGAACCAGCTGTTTCTGCGCATTGGCCAGACCCTCGAGCGCGAGCGCAGGCTGACCGACGATGCCGCCCATGAACTGCGCAGCCCGCTGACAGCGATCAAGACCCACTTGCAGGTCGCGCGGATGACCGACGGTGCGGTCCGTGAACAAGCGCTGGAGCATGCCGAGCAAGGTGCCGATCGCATGCACCGTACCCTGGAGCAATTGCTGCTGCTGGCGCGGGTAGAGGGCAGTCTGTCGTTCGACGATGGCGTGCAATGCAACGCCGAACATGTCGCACGGCAGGCGATTCAGGACATCGGCCAGGAGGGCGCCAGGCGTATTGCGCTGCACCTGGCCCCAGGAGCGGGCGAGTTATACCTGGACATGCCATCGCCCCTGGCGGTCGCGGCATTGCGCAACCTGCTGGAAAATGCGCTGCGCCATACCGTGGGCAGTGCGCCGGTGGAGTTGCAGGTGCAAGTGGACGGTGAGCGTGTCGGTTTCAGGGTGCGGGACCACGGGCCGGGTATTCCGGCACAGCACCTGGAGCACCTGACCCAGCGCTTCTGGCGCACTGGCCAGAGCGATGGTTGTGGCTTGGGCCTGGCGATTGTTCAGGCGATTGTCCAGCGTTGTGCCGGCTCGTTGGATTTCGACAGCCGCAGTGATGGTTTGCGGGTGTTGTTGCAGATTCCCCGCCGCGTGTAAGCGGTGATAGCATGCGCGCCCCATGACTATCCAAGACTTCCACCAGCGGCTCGTCGCCCTTGGCGCCAAGCCCGTGCATATCGGGCGTATCACCCGTGCCTGGCTGCGCGGCGTGCCGCTCGACACGGGCACCCGTCGTCAGAAAACCGAAGACTTCCTGCCCTTGAGCGTGCGGCAGGCACTGCCACAGCTGAGCGCCGAGCTCGATGGCCTGGCGCGGCTCAGTGCCGAGCACCCCGGTGGCGATGGTTCGGCGCGCCTGCTGGTGGAGCTGGCCGACCGACAGCAGGTGGAAAGCGTGTTACTGCCACGCGGTGGTTTGTGCGTGTCCAGCCAGGTGGGCTGCGCGGTGGGTTGCGTATTTTGCATGACCGGTAAAAGCGGCCTGCTGCGGCAACTGAGCACCGCCGAGATCCTGGCGCAGGTGGCACTGGCCCGGCGTTACCGTGCAGTCAAGAAAGTGGTTTTCATGGGCATGGGCGAACCCGCCCATAACCTCGACAACGTGCTGCAGGCTATCGACCTGCTGGGAACTGAAGGCGGTATCGGCCAGCGTAACCTGGTGTTCTCCACCGTGGGCGACCTGCGCGTGTTTGAGCGCCTGCCGCAACAGCAGGTCAAGCCGGCGTTGGCGTTGTCGCTGCACACCACCAATGCGGCGCTGCGCCAGCAGTTGCTGCCCCGCGCGCCGCGGATCGACCCTGAAGAACTGGTCGAGTTGGGCGAAGCCTATGCGCGGCAAATCGATTACCCGATTCAGTACCAGTGGACGTTGCTCAAAGGCATCAACGACAGCCAGGAAGAAATGGACGGGATTCTGCGCTTGCTCAAAGGCAAGTACGCGATCATGAACGTGATCCCCTACAACAGCCTGGAAGCCGATGAGTTCCAGCGGCCTGACGCGGACCGCATCGAGCAGATCATGCGCTACCTGCACAGCAATGGCGTGTTGACCAAAGTACGCAACTCGGCGGGGCAGGACATTGACGGTGGATGCGGCCAGTTGCGGGCACGGGCGGCGGACCTGATGCAGCGCAAGCGTGCGCATGCATCACCGTCACTGCTGCTTGCTGGTGATCGATAGTGAAAATTCGCTGTTTCAAGTAGGACATTTCCCAAGCATACTTTTCCGGCGTTCTTGCCGTTGTGCCTGTCATTGGCGCGGACTAGTCTTGCCGAGTCGTTGCCCATTCAACGACCGGATTTAGCAGTCCGAACATGAAGTCAGGCGCAACACGCCTCCATAGTCATTGCAACGCTTACGTCTGCGATGCTGCTCTATGGCGGCTGTGCGTGGGGCACCCTCGGGTGCGCCGGGTACCTGACTTCCCGGTCTGCTAACCCGCGTACAGCTGCCACCTAACTCGTTTAGCAGCGATTCGTGGCAGCTCCACTGAAAGTCAGGAGTTGCGCCATGATCAAGCTCACGCCCGATCCCCCCGTATTGCGTGTTCGTCAGGACCTTCCTTCAGAGGTCGCCTTGCTGCATGCCTACAAACACCTTGCATGTGCGGTTGCGGCCACGCGACAAGCCCTTGAACACAGTGGCTCGCGGGCCGAGGTATTGATTCAAGGCGTCTTCCACCAGGTTGAAGTGGCTAAAGAGCTGGTTGAGGTTTCGCTGAAAAATCTCCGGTATTAGCGTAAGGCTGTCAGCAGCCCGCGCTCTGCGGGCTTGCCCATAAATCCCCCAAGGGTTGGATTTGTGTCCAACTTCTTGGGGGCAGTCCAAGGGGTAGGAGCGGGCTTGCCCGCGATGGCATCAACACGGTGCCAGTGAGTCCGCGGCGCCCGCATCGCAGGCGAGCCTGCTTCTCACAAAATCCTCGAGTGCTTTTTGCGGCCCTTTCGATCAATTTCGGAAGCGTCCTACATCCATCCCATGGCTTGATTTGTTAGCGTCCGTGCCTCGCAGCAGCCACCGGGGGACCAGGGATGTTCTCAGCCGCCAATCACGCGCACTTCAGCCTGACGATCGATGACCTTCAGCACGACCTTCAGGTGCTGTCATTCACCGGCACGGAAGCCATCAGCACACCCTTTGCCTTTGACGTGGCCTTGGTCAGCGAACGCGCAGACCTTGAGCTTGAAACCTTGCTGCACAAGCAGGCGTTCCTGGCGTTCAACGCGCAGGGCGCCGGCATTCACGGGCAGGTTTACCGCGTGTCGCAGGGCGATGCGGGCAAGCGCCTGACCCGCTACAACCTGAGGCTGGTGCCGCAACTGGCCTACCTCGGGCTGCGCCGCAACCACCGGATTTTCCAGCAGCGCACGCTGGCGCAGATCATCGCCCAGGTGCTTGAGGAACACGGCATCCTCAGCGATGCCTACCAACTGCACCTGGAAAAGACCAGCGCCCCACGGGAGTACTGCGTGCAGTACGGCGAGTCCGACCTGCACTTTCTGCAGCGCCTGTGTTTCGAGGAGGGCGTCAGTTATACCTTCCGGCACAGCCGCACCGGGCACACGGTGGTGTTCAGTGACCACCAGACCTTTTTCCCCAAACTCGGCCAGCCCACCCCCTACCAACAGGACAGTGGCCTGGTGGCCGACGAGCCGGTAATCAGCCGTTTCAACCTGCGCGTGGAAGCGCGCACCCGGCGCACGTTCTGGCGCGACTACGACTTCGAGAAATCCAGCTTCGTGCTCGAGGCCGAGCGTCAGGCTGATACGGCCTACCCGGAGCCGAACCTGGAGGATTACACCTACCCCGGTGGTTTTCTGCAGGGCGAGGAGGGCAAGCGACTCAGCCAGCGCGCCCTGGAACGCCACCGGGCCGAGCACCGGGTCGCGGAGGGCCGAAGCGATCAGCCGAGCCTGGTGACGGGCCATCTGCTGGAGCTGTCCGGCCACCCGTGCCAGGCCTGGAACGACCTGTGGCTGCTGACCGAGATTCAGCATCAAGGCAAGCAACCGCAAGTGCTGGAGGAGAGCATGACTGCCGACTGCGCAGCGGCGGATGACGGCTTCCAGCAGGGCTATCGCAACCACTTTAGCGCCACCCCCTGGGACGTGTTCTACCGTCCGCAGCAGGCGTACCACAAGCCCCGTGTGCTGGGCAGCCAGACGGCCCGGGTTACCGGCCCGAAAGGCGAAGAGGTCTATTGCGACGCCTATGGCCGGGTCAAGGTGCAGTTCCACTGGGACCGCGAGGGCCAGCACAACGACCAGAGCAGTTGCTGGCTGCGGGTCGCCTCGGGCTGGGCCGGCAATGGCCATGGCAGCGTCAGCATTCCACGGGTGGGCATGGAGGTATTGGTGGTCTTTTTGGAGGGCGACCCGGACCGTCCGCTGGTCAGCGGTTGCCTACCCAATAGCCTCAACCCGGTGCCCCATGCCTTACCGATGAACAAGACCCGCAGCGTGTTTCGCAGCCGCAGTACACCGGGTGGTGGTGGCTACAACGAACTGCATGTGGAGGACCGCAAAGGTCACGAACTGATCTACCTGCGCGCCCAGCGAGACCTGGAGCAGAAGGTCGAGCGTGACAGCCGGCTGGAGGTGGGCGGTGAGTACACGGCCCGGGTCGCGGGCAACAGCATCACGGTACTGGAGGCGGAGGAGCACCACACGGTCAAGGCGGATCGCAAGGTGCAGCTCAAGGCCAATGAGTACCTGGAGGTGGAGGCCAGCAGCCACACTCGGGTTGGGCAGACGCTGGCGACAGAGGCAGGGCAGGAGGTGCACCTCAAGGCGGGCGCAATGATGGTCCTCGACGCAGGGGTAAGCCTCACGCTGAAAGCCGGTGGCCAGCACATCGTGATTGGCGCGGGCGGCATCTTCAGCAGCAGCGAGATTCAAGTGGGCGGCGCGCTAGTGACGGGCACGGCGGTGGCTTTGGCACAGGCAGAGCAGGTAGAGGCATTGGTGGCCATGGCACTGGATTCACAGCAGCAGGCGCTGCAGCGAGCGGCGCAAAAAACGGCGGGTGTCTGTGCCATATGCCAGAAGCTGGCGGCGCTCAAAGCATGAGCGGCGCTTACCTGTTGCTCGACAGCCTGCAGATTCAGCACCTGCCTACACGCCTCGCACAGCTGGCGCCTGATGCCCCGATGCACCTGTTGTACCTGAACACGGCGTATGCCGACCTGATCGACTGCAGCCCGATACTGATCCCGGTTGTGCCGGACAGCGACCTAGCGCGCACCTTTGCCATGACCTGGCGAGCCAGTGCCGGCCTCTGGCTGGAAACCGACGTGGATGAGTATGAACTGCTCGAACACCTTCGCAGCCTGGTACATGTGCGGCTCGATGGCGGGTGCAGCGCGTTCTTTCGCTACGTCGACCCGCGTATCGCTCGCTTGTGGTTAACGGGCCTGACGCCTGCCGCCCGTGATCGGGTAATGGGGCCGATCCGCTGTGTTCAACTGCCTGAGGCCGATGGCAGCGAATTACGGATTACCCAGCACAACCCCGAACAACCCAGTGCCCGTTACGCCAGCACACCCTGGCTTCACCTGAGCAGCGAGCAACTGGCACATATCGTTCAAGCCCAGCGGGAGGGCTTCGATCATCGGCTTGTCGAGCACGGTCTGCGCCATTTCCCCGACTGCTTCGAGGGCCTGGATGAGCCGGCTCGGCGTCAATGGGCAATGGCCTGCCGCCGCAGCGCCGAGCGCCAGGGGTTCAGCGCGGAAGACGAGGTGATGTGCTGGGTCGCGCTTTACGCCCGGTTGGGCGAGGCATTTCCCGATGGCCCGGAGCACGGTGTGTACCGAGAACGCCTGAAGGAGCAAGGCCTGCTGCCTGAACAGCGCTTGAGCAACCTGCTGATCGAGCTGTCCCGACACCCCCTTAACCACAAGGAGCGCATGGAATGAGCGCCGAAAAGAAAGCCTATGTCTGCCAGCTGGCCAATGCTGAGCGGGACGCCAGGGCTCATCCCCATGTCGACATCAACAGCCCGGTCGAGCTTTGCCAAGCCTCGCAGCCCGAGATCTTTGTCGTTCCGGTGCGCTACGCCCTGGCCGAGGAGTGGGCCAGCCACCCATGCTGCGACCCTGGGGTTGTGCCGCAAAGCCATGCCATGGCGGCGCGCCGCCTGCGTTGCGGTTACCTCTACCTGTGGCACCAAGAAGGCCCGCTCAAGCGCTATGCGGTGGCCGACAACGGCCTGTTGCTGGAGCAGGCGCTCCACGACGCGCCTGGCCGAGTGGCCAATGGCACCCTAGTCGGCCTGGCGCTGGATAAACACCACGACGCCTGGATGAGCTTCACCGAACACCCCATCGGGCCTGAACAGTGTGCCCGGCTGAGTGAACGCAAGGTGCGCGACCGGCACATGCGCCACCTGGACCTGCGACAAGTGGCCGACACCCTTCAGGCGCCGCATTGCCCGCCCTGGGAACACGCCGACCAGGTGCTCGCCGAGCTACTGCCCGAGAGTTACCTGCGGGCATTGGCCATTGAGCATCAGCGCACGGAGTACGCGCAGCACGCCGAAATCCTCGGCGATCAGATGATCGCGGCCCCCACACCGGCCAGTATCAAGGCCTACACCGATGCCATGTACCACAACCAGGAGCGGGCCAAGGCGGCGGAGCAGTACGCCGAAGTGAGCGCCGACACCCCGCCCACCGGTGAATGGAGCGCCGAGCGCTGGGACGCCCTGCAGGTCAAGGACTGGCTGGCGACCATCCACGCCCAGGCCAAGGCCCTGTACCGCGTGTTCGCCTGCCTGGACGATGAGCTGGGCGTGCTGCGCGACATCAACCATGAGCAGGAGCAGGTGCAAACCCGCCATGAGCAGTGGACCCAGGACAACACCCTGCGCCTAAGCGTGGGGGGCTTTGTTCGCAGCCTGATCACCGAGGATGCCGCGGAAGTGGCGGGCCGGCTGCGTTACGTTTACCACAAGAGCAACGACAGCGGCCCGGGCCGGGAAATCGAGTTCAGCACCGAGCAGGGCGACATTCTGCTCAAGGCTCACCGGCGCCTCGACGAGTTGCTCAAGGAAGAACAACTGATCGAACAACAACGCGGGCACACCTACAGCTCCCGGCAGGCGGATGAAAAACTCTGGGCGCTGCGCGAGCAAATCGCCGAGGCCACCGCCCCGGTTCGTGCTTTCATTCCGATTGACCTGTACAACGAAGTCGAAACCCTGGTTAGCCAGTACCGCGCTGAAAAAGTCACCCACCTCACGGAGCGGGCGGGCGCCCGGGTCGAGGAATACATCGACCTGCCGGCCCTGAACACCTGGCTCGACCACACCGCACCGGCCCACTACGCGCAGATCAACGAGCGCCATACGCTGCTGTATGCCGACCGCGACCTGTATTTAAAGCGTCACCACCGTGCGACCTGGTGGGTCGATTATGACGACAGCGGCACCCGTGCCTGGCTCGACCGCCTGGCCACCGCCTGCCTCAGCGCCCAGTGCCTGCACGATAAAGGCGCCGAACAATATGCCGACTATGTCCGCAGCCCCGACCCCGGCGTGCTGCGCCAGTTGTTCTTCGCCTGGAGCCCAAGCCTGGAAGCGGCGCTGAACAGCGCCACGCGCCACAGCGAGATCCTCGGCGCCCTGGCCCAGGAAAACCGCAGCAACGCCTATGAAGCCCTGGCCAAGGCCCTGGCGCCGCTGAGCCGGGCGGTCCTGGATGATATCGGAGCGCGGGCCAGTAACCCGCACGGCGAGTGGAACACTCTGGTCAAACGCCTCGGCGCGGCCTTGCTGCGGCTCAGGGGCGAGGAAGCCATGGCCCTGAGCCCGACCTGGAACAGCCTGCTGGTGGCGATCAAGCTGGGCACGGGGGCCGGGGCGCGCTGGGGCATCAAAGCTGGCAAACCGGTACTGCGCCTGTTTGGTGACTCGGCCGAGGAACTGTGGCGCTGGGCCCAGTCGACCGGGCGGGCCATTGGCCTGGGGCAACCGGCGGGCATCTTCAACAGCAAGGTGGTGCAAAACAGCGGCGGCTTGATTGCCCTGATGGTGCTCCTGCTGAACAGCTGGAATGCCAATAGCTACCTGAGCCAAGCCAGTGCGCTGGAGGGGATGGACAATCAGCGGATCAACGACACGATTTCCGCGACGCTGTATGCCGGGGCGGCGTTGACGGCGGTGGTGGATATGCAGATTCGGAAGGGGTTGGGGGTTAAGGAGTTTGGTAGGGGGAGATCGATGGCTCCAGTCCTAACGCTGTTTGGTGGTGTTATTGGTGGGTTGTCATTTTATGCAGCATTTAAAGAATTCAGCTCACTACAAACGCAACTGGAAAACTCCCACAACTCTATAGATCCGTGGCTGGACATGCGCCACTCCGTCGTTGGCGCTCAAGTGGCGGTTTTCGGCACCCAAGCATTACTCGGTGTAGCCTATACCGCCAGGGCTATCGCCGGTGTCATGACCGTCGATGCCGCAATTGCGGGTTTTTCACTCTGGATGGGACCTGTCACGATCCTGATCGCCGGGCTGGGTGTGCTGTACCTGATCGCCTGGTTTTTCCAGCAAAAGCCCTTGCAGGCCTTTCTCGCCAACTGCTGCTGGTCCAAACGGCGGGCGCGCGACCTGGGGCCCGTTTCGCCCGAAGCGCAGCAGCAGGAGTTCGCCCAGCTGTACCGCCTCCTGTATGCGCCGAAGGTCAGTGTTGAGGTGCTCAACACGCTGACCTATTCAGCCCATCCCTACATTAAACGCAGCCTCTCGGTCATCAGCAGCCTGACCCTTGACCTGCCGGGTGCGGAGCCCCACAGCACCTACCTGGCGCTGGCCATGATCGGTGACCCGATCGATCGTGATACCTGGGATATGCAACTGGAGATGAACCCACTCAGCACCGTGGCACCGCCGCGCTTATGGTGCGATGTCGGTAAGTACTGGCTGGCGGAAAGCCGCTGCAGTTGGATACCCCACCAAGAGGGGCAAGGCCTGCGTTTGCACGGTGAGTTTCGCCTGTCGAACAACCTCAGTTCAAACCCCGCCAGTGTTTCGCTGCGCGTGTACTACCGGACACCACTGATCTCGCTGCTCGGCGAGGGCGCCTTTGTCGGCGGCGAACGGGGCGTGGCCTTTACCATCACCCATCAAGATGGCGTCGTCGCCCTGCGTGACGATCCTACTCCCGGTTTGGACAGTGCCCGGCATTACCTGTTGAGTGACCAGCAGCAATGCTCGCGCTACCTGCAGCCGACGTGGCGAAAATGAGTAGACCGGCAGCCGGTACAACCCAAAAACGCTTGTTCTCACAACGTGATTACCTGGCACCCCTGCCGATCCCGACCGGTGAACCGCCGGCGGATGTACTCAACACCATCTGGCGCAAGAATGAGGTGTTTCTCGATATTGGGAGCTACAGCATTGGATCAGGGGTGATGGTCATATGGCCCCTTGCGATGATGTTTCTGATTATGGGGTATTACTCTTGGGATGATGACCTCTGGTACATCTTCGCTATCGGAGCAGGACTCATCGTTGGTGTTCCATCATTTATTTTGATCCAAAGCCTGTTCCGTCCTGTCCCCTTGCCGTTGCGCTTCAATCGCCAACGCCGCGAGGTCTGCGTTCCCCGCGAAGACGGCGAATACTGGATTGTGCCGTGGGAATCGGTGACCGCAGCAGCCGTCCAGCATTCGACCGTCAGCCAAGGGGGCCGAATGGAAATGGGGCTGTTATTCATCGGCTTTGACAACCCCGATCCAAATGCACAGGAAGGCAACCAGCATTTCAGTCTGGGTTTCAACTGTGGCGGCGGTACTACGGCGATGGCCTTGTGGGAGTGCATGCGCAGTTACATGGAAGTCGGGCCGCAGGCAGTTCCTGATAGTCGGGTTGGGGAAATACCTTATGAAAAGACGCAAATAGGCTCAATCGTCACCAGCTTGCGTAAAGGTGATGTGTTTGATGTGTTGCACGGGATATTTTTCATCACCGTCTTTGGAACCTGGTTGGCAGAAAAAGCACAGAACCTGAAATTGTCTGCACCACCGGACCTGCCGTACCCCGAAATCAGCGAATGGTCAAAACCCTTGCCACCCGAACAGTGGGCCAAGCGCTCACCTGAACTGGAAGCGGCCATTGCTGAGCGTGAGGCGGAGCTGGCGGCAAAGTTGGTGCCTGCCTCGTACCGGGAAAATGATGAGTAGACCCGCAGCCGGTACGACCAAAAAGCGCCTGTTCTCACAACGTGACTACCTGGCCCCCCTGCCGATCCCGACCTGTGAACAGCCGGCGGATGTGCTCAACACCATCTGGCGCAAGAATGAGGTGTTTCTCGATATTGGGAGCTACAGCATAGGGGCGGGGGTGATGGTTTTGTGGCCCATGATAATGCTGTATCTAGGCTTGACGCTTGGGTTTAGAAATATTGCGCCAGACTTCAGTTTAATCATGTTGATTGGTGGAGGCATTATTACGGGTATCCCCGCACTGATCATGATCCACGGCCTGTTCCGTCCAGTTCCCCTGCCATTGCGTTTCAATCGCCAGCGTCGCGAGGTCTGCGTCCCTCGCGAAGACGGTGAGTACTGGATTGTGCCGTGGGAATCGGTGACCGCAGCAGCCGTCCAGCATTCGACCGTCAGCCAAGGGGGCCGAATGGAAATGGGGCTGTTATTCATCGGCTTCGACAACCCCGATCCCGATGCACAGGAAGGCAACCAGCATTTCAGCCTGGGTTTCAATTGTGGCGGCGGTACCACGGCGATGGCCTTGTGGGAGTGCATGCGCAGTTACATGGAAATCGGGCCGCAGGCCGTTGTTGACCGTACCGCTCGGTTTCATCGCCCCAAAGGCATTTTGGCAACCTACATCGACGACTGTTTTGAGGCCGCACAGCGCAAGGGCTGGTTCTTGACGCTGCTGTGGGAAGGTTTTTTCGGCCTGTTTATTTTCAACACACTGCTGATTGATGTGTTGGAACGCTGGAAGCTCTCACCGCCACCCGACCTGCCGTACCCCGAGATCAGCGAATGGTCAAAACCCTTGCCGCCTGAACAATGGGCCAAGCGCTCACCTGAGCTAGAAGCGGCCATTGCTGAGCGTGAGGCGGCGCTTGCGGCGAACCGGGAATGTCATGAGTAGACCCGCAGCCGGTACGACCAAAAAGCGCCTGTTCTCACAACGTGACTACCTGGCCCCCCTGCCTATCCCGACCGGTGAACAGCCGGCGGATGTGCTCAACACCATCTGGCGCAAGAATGAGGTGTTTCTCGATATTGGGAG
>NZ_PJQQ01000041.1:0-37147 GCF_002858665.1 Pseudomonas sp. FFUP_PS_473 | reverse complement strand
AAGTCACCCATTCAGCCACCACAGCCAAACGGGTTGCGCTAACGCGCAACGCGCCATGCCTGGCGCACAACAAAAACGCCGGCTTTCTGGCCGGCGTTGGGAAGAATCTGCAGCAGTTGCTGCTCGGTAATAGCCATCGGTTGCATCCCTGAGTAAACGGTAGGAAAGAAAAAGCCCCGACAGTGCGGGGCTCTATTGGTGTTGTTCGGCGATCCAGGGCGGCGCCACGGGTCGGTACTCAGTCACAGGGAACTGCTCCGACTGTGGCCAGTCGCGTAGCGCCTGCATGTACACCAGCAACTCGGCGAACTGCTCCGCCGACAAAGTGGTGGCTGCACCGATCTCCAACTGATCTCGATGCCGGTCACGCAGCCAAACCAAGGACACCAACACACTGTCACGCCACTGCCGCTCTTGCTCGGCTTGCTGCTCAAGCGTCTGGGCAGGCGGGTCAATCAGGATAGGCAGGCCCGCATCATCATGACTTCGTACCTTTCCTGGTTCGGGGTTTCCGATCACGGCAAGATACCGTGCCCGATCAATGGGGACGGCGTCCGCCGGAATCTCGGCGTGTAGTCCTTCGATGTAAGTGGCTTGGGTGGCGCGGCTGTAGAGCATGCCCATGGTGACCTCAGTTACCGATAGTTATGAAATTGAAAGCCTTCGCGGAGTCCGTAGCTTCGTTATGGACAGTTGCGCCGATCAGGGACCGCCCATAGATGCTGAGGTTGCCGCCGGACGTTTGTGCGTGCGACGCGACCGCGATCAGCGAGGCAGTGGGGAAAGCAAGCGGCCAGGAAATAGCCATTGTGCTACTCGCGGGTACCGAGTTGCCTCCCCACTGAATGATTAGGCCACCGAGCCAGCTGGGAAAGACAATGTAGCCATTCGAGGCCAGGCTGATGGAGAAGCCCCAGCGAAGCTTTTTAGGTGTGACAAAGCTACTATCGTCGGCGCCTGCATCGACTAGCAACTGAGTTGCTACCTTAGCCACGCCTAACGCCAACTCGCTGGCTTGCGTCAGCTTCTTGGCAATGGCCTGGAAGACCCTCAGTGCATTCATTGGCTTGGTTTCATTGACACCAGACTCGGCCTCAACCTGCGTGGCAAAGTCCGACCTGAGACCATCCGTAATGCCATAACCTGCCAGGGTCGTCGCCTTGTTAGCTTTACCCGCAAGCAGATTGAGCATCGTGGTCGCAAAGTTAGGGTCATTGCCCAAAGCGGCTGCCAGCTCATTGATTGCATTCAATGCTTCTGGAGCAGAGCCCACCAAGGAATCAATAGCCGCCTGCATGGCCGCATTACTTTCAGCCTTGGTAAAAGCGTCGGTGATGCCAAATCCGGCCAAGGTAGTGGGGTTAGTGCCTCCCGTAACCCGGCCATCGGCACCCACCGTGACACTTTTATAACTACCTGCAACTACGCCAGTCTTGCCGAAGACCTGTTCAAAGGTCAGTGCAGTGGTACCCAGCGTTGGCGGCGTAGCATTGGACAGGCGCCAGACAGAGCCACCGTTGACCGTCCCGGCATCCACACCGACCAGCATGCCCGGCTTCACCTCGACGCTTTCGTCAGCATCGAGCGCACGCACCCATGCTCCAGCAGCCACGACATAAATGCCATTCTGTGCACCGCTGGCCTGATTCTTCACCAGCACCCGGTCACCAGCGACCAGCACAATGGCGTCGATTGTCTGGACGCCACTCAGGGCAATGGCACCCGTGGTCGCAACCCGGACAGAGTTTTTAATGCCCTGAGACACCAGCCCCTGAATGGCCTTGAGCAACTGGTTGGTCTGACCTTCGGCAGGCGCAAAGCCTGCCGCCTTGATCACGTTCAGCAGCTCCTGGGTAACCGCGTTACCCCAGGCAGATGGGATCAGGGAACCCACCTGACCAGTTGCGGGATTCTCGTCGGCAAACTGACCATCCACCAGGCCGACATTGGGTACGCTCTTTGGGTAATCCATTCAGTCCTCACCATACTTAATAAATTCAACCGCATGCGCCGGCGCACTACGGCGCAGCACACACTCCAGGGCGCCGCTTGGGTTGCCGCCGAATTGCTCGCCGAAGTAGCTCACGCCAAACCGGCGACCAAGGCGGCGCCGAGGCCCGGTTTCAAGCGTCCACATGAATTGCGCGACCCACGTACCGAAGTACGCCGCGCCGAAGCGTGAGCGCCCGAAACGTGGGGCTCGGTGCTCAATTACGCGGGCCTCGGGGTAGCCATGACTGATGGCCAGCTCAACGAAGTACGCCGGTGACTGGCCACCGACCTCGACCAGACGGCGGCGCACCGCCAACTGACGATCCTCAAACTTGGGCGAATCCCCCAGGCAGGGATCGGGCAACCGCATGACCCGCTCCCAGTCGGGGACCAACTCACGAACGGTTTCGGGAAAGCTTTCCTCCAGCAGGTCGGCGGCGCGCAGATCCTCCCGGGCCAGCTCTTGGGCAGCGGCCTGCAGCAACTGGTCCACTTCGGGGTTCAGTTCTTTGTCCCACGCGGGACCGGGCGGCAGCAGCGCCCGTAACTGCGCGTAGTAGTCGGAGGCGGTCCTTATCGCCACAGCACACCCCCATAGGTCAGCATCTCGTTGCGCGCCGCTACCACGTCGGCAGCCGGACTGATCAACTGATGATCACGCTCACCAAGCGCGCCGCTGAGGGCCTCGCCGATGTGCGTCCAAAGCAGACCGGCGCCAAGGTCCGACTCGCGGTTGTGCAGATCGACCAGGGCAGCCTCCACTGCCCGGCGAACTGCGCCGCTGTCGGGGATAATCTTCAGTTCGTACTGAACCGGCTTTTCCAGCGGCGGCAGTACGTAAAGCTCAGCGGTGACCGGGCGCTGTTTCTCGATGTATGCCCGCACCTCTTCGCAGGCTGCTGCGCTGGGGATGGGGTCTAGATCGCCGTCACGGACGAAGAACAAACCAACCGTGCCCGGCCCCATCCAGTGCCGCACAAGCCAGGCACGGGTGACGCCCGGGACTTCCAACGCCCAGGTCACATAGTCATCTTGGTTACCGCCGTGAGGGATCACCTGATACGAGCGAATCACCCGGGCGCGCAGCGCCTCAATGCTCTCTTGTTCGGTACCGCCCTGCAGGCCAGGCGCATCAACGGTCACCGTGTCATTGATTCCCAGCACCGGGGAGATCAAGCGCAGAACCGTACCGGCTGGGGTATTACCCAACTGGCCGGCCTCCAAGGCTTCCAGCTTGACGGTGCCGCTCTGACCGACCAAGACAACGCTGGCCGTCACCCGAAAGCGCACACCGTCATCACGCTGCAGCAGCACGCCTGCATCGAGCAGCGCCAAGGCAGCACCGGTAAAGGTCGCGGCACCACTGGAAACCACCGCCTCCAAGCGGTCACGCTTGAGCCGCACCCGGGCCATTCGCCGCAAGGTGTCTTCATCCGCTGTGTCCGGCAGGATCTGCGCGGCGATGTATTCCTGATGCCCGTAGCGCCCGAAGGAAGCCGCCGCCTGCACCCGAGCCAGCACCTCGGCGTCGGATCGCAGCAGGGCCGAGCCGCCCAGGTCAGACTGCGCCCGGCTGATCAGCGCGGGCAAACTTGGGGTTTCAAACGGCATTGATCACCACCCATAAATTCTCAAATGGAACGTCGATGGTTCGGCCATCGCGCAAGGTCAACACCACCCGCATTGCCAGCCGGTCAACACCGCGTGTCGTCGTTACGCCCACGGCCGTAACGCGCCCGTCTTCCAGCATCCAGGCCAAGGCCTCGCGGGCGAAGGCTTGAGCATCCCGCTCGGTGTCCGCCGTCAGCGTCCGCCGGCGCAACAGCCACAGGCGTGAGCCAATGCGGTCGTTGGCCTGCGTGGGGAAACTGTCGCCCCACCAGCCAAAGCGCTGGGCGTCATCGAGTGGGTCATCAGGGCTTGCACGGCGCCAGGTAAAAAGACTGATCTCTGTTGCCCGACGCCAAGCCCGGTCGGTGTCGTCGCTTTCAATCAGCGGCATATCACCCTCCTGCCACTGGCTTTTTGTCCGAGCCTTCATGAACGTGCTGCATCTGGCTCACACCACCAGCCACCTGATCGCCCACTGACTCGATGCGGCCCGTGGTGCGAATCACCGGCGTGTCAAACTCGACGGCATCGTCGGCCTTGACCTTGAGCGTCAGCGTCTCGACCTCGATCACCCGTCCGCGCTTGAAGTGCAGGCGGTCGCCCTCGTCGGTGTACAACGCCACCTCGCCACTTTTCAGCCCCCGCAGGCGAAACTGTCGATCCGCGACACACACCACCACGCCGTGCGAACGGTC
This sequence comes from Pseudomonas sp. FFUP_PS_473, assembly GCF_002858665.1. Lineage (NCBI taxonomy): Bacteria > Pseudomonadati > Pseudomonadota > Gammaproteobacteria > Pseudomonadales > Pseudomonadaceae > Pseudomonas > Pseudomonas sp. FFUP_PS_473. Next base: position 32,849 of record NZ_PJQQ01000041.1, on the reverse strand, counting down.
GCCCCCCACAAAGAGCGCGATCCCCTCAGCGCCCGGGTGCGCGTTTGAGGTGAAGCCATAGGGCTCGAAGTGCTCCATGCCGTCTTTCACTTCACCGGCCAATAGGCGCATCTGCAGGCTTTGCAACTTGCTCGTGGCCTTGACCAGCGTGACCACGCCCCGGGCCAAAATCTGTTTTAGTCCGCTCATTGCTCGGGCTTCCAATCTGCTGGGATCAAGTATTCAAAGTTGTCCGCCTTGCCGCCTTTCTTGAGCTTGCGGCTGTTGTACGGGTCTTTCGGCTCAGGGTCGAAGCTGTCCGGCGGGGCCACCGTGATGTTTGCCACGGTGCCGCTCTCATCCAGGCTGTACTGGATTTCACTGATGAGCATGTCGCGGTCGATACCGACCCAAGGGTCGACCACCCGCACAATCATGTTGTGACGCCACAGCACCCCGTTAGACTGCCGCCAGCCCTGCACCTTGTACTGCAGGGTCAGCGCCTTACCCATGCGGCTGCCGCGCTCCCAATTCGCCCGCGCCTCTGCAAGGCCGGGGGTCATCTGGCCGCTTTCGTGAATCATCAGCACCCGCTTACGCGCCGCGCGCGGGTCCGTGACTTCAGCCTGTACCTCGGAGGCCTTGGCGCCGTGTTCATCATCCGTGCCCGAACGCTGGCCAACGACCTTGTAGTCGGAGAACACCCCGGAAAAGTCGAGCGACGCCGAGCCGGTCAGGATGTTCTGGCCTAGTTCCAGCCGGTCAACCGCCCGCCCCGCGCTGCCCGGGTTGATGATCACCAAGCGCCCCCGGGAGTCATCGGTGGACAGCAGCCGCGACAGCGTTAGCAGCCGGTCTATCGACTCAAATACCGTCTCACCGGGCTCAATGCTGTGCTCAGCCAATTTGGTAGTCTCGGCCACCTGACTCAGCACCTTGACCCCGTAGGGCTCGGCCAGGCTCTGAACGATCTGCTGCACACTCTGGCCGCGCCACTGCCCGGGCTGATTGATCGCCGAGCAGTCGACCAGGTCGGCCGTCAGCGAACGCCCGCTGATTGCCCGGTTCACCGTCTTGCTGTCGTAGTTCACCGGGGTAGCGAAGACCCAGCCCGTCAGCACCAGGTCATCACCTATCAACACCTCGCAGAAGTCGCCCTGCCTTACCGGAATTTCCTCAGCCTGATCCGGCCAGCGCCACGTCACATCCAGCGAAAAATCTCGGGTCTGTCGCTCGATGCCGGCACTGATGCTGGCTTTCTTCCAGCCGCGATAATCCAGGCCGTTCACGCGCAGCGTGACAGCGTTAAACGGGTCCATGGGTTACTCCTGGGCGATGTGCAGCACCCCGACAGGCAAGAACCCCGGGTGCGGCACTTTGTTACGCGTAACGATTTCAGCGGCGCGGGATGCGTCGCCAAAGCACTGATAGGCCAGCACCAATGCGGGCAGGCTTTCCTTCGGCTCAATCTCAACCAGGCGAACGCCCGAACGGGCCACCTCGGAGAGGTGCCCCTTAACGTGCTTGCGCACCGCCTCGATCACCTCAAAGTGTTCATGCGATGCCGACAGCCCGGCCTCCCACAGCGCCGCGCTAAGCCCATCACGCAGGCTAATCACGTCATCTGCTGCCGGGACTTCTGGCCGCTCCAGGGGTGACGCCACCTGCTGCGCCAAGGCTGGAACACCGGGCAGCTCGGCAGGCGCTGACACCACCGGCATCAGCGCGGCTGCCCGTACGGCCTTGACGATCAAGGCATCACGCATCAACTCCCGTGCCGCCTTGACGGCAGCGGCTGTCGCCAGCCCGCCCGGTGGGTTGGTCATCAGGTCATCGAACTGCTGTTCGGCCATCAACTGCCGGGCCAGTTCAAGCTGTGACGTGATACCACGACCCGAGTCCACGAACCCCGAAAAGACCTCTTCGGTGCTCGCCAGGCGCGCCACGGTATTGGCAAACTCTGGGTCAGCCGCCACCGTGGCAGAGCTGCTGGACGACGGCGACCAGCTGTAACCCGACGACCGAGTGCTGCCGCCCACGCTGGAAAACTGCGCCCGGATCATGGCCGAGAAATTACCCGGGGCATTGATCAGCATGTCAGCCAGCGCCTCAGCCGAACTGACAAGGCCAAGCACCTGGCTAAACTCCCGCTGAATCGCCATCTGAATCCCGGCGATACTGTTCTGCAGCGCCGTTACCGCCATGCGTGCCCGGTTGACCACCGCCATCGCGGCTTTGTAGCGGGCCAACGCGGACTCCAGAAAGCTCTCGCTGGATGCCTCTACCTGCCGCGATGCCTTGGGCACCCCGACCGGGTAGCCCTTTTCCCCACCTTCGATAAACACCAGCTCAAACCGCACGATGCCGCCCTCACGGCGCTCATGCGAAACTTGGCAGCCATCCCCGGCGGTGACCAGCAAGCGCCCGAACCACGGGTGTACCAGCTCGCCCGCCCCGGGCTTATCCAGGGCATTGAGCAGATCGTCCCGCCGGTCCAGGCAATCGTCACCGCCGATAAAGGCCGTCAGTTTGATTTCGCGGGTCTTGCTGCCCATATCCTCCACCAGCGGCTTGTCCCGCTGGGGGTATTCGTGGACCTGCACCCGCCGCCCGACTGGCGTAGCGTCACTGTCGACCAGAAACGCCACGCCGCGAAACGAAGCCGGGTGCAGTTGATCGCGCCACGTCGTCATCCTGCCTCCCTACCCAATGAGCGATAACCGACTGACGGGCTTACCGACAGTCCCGGTTGATTGGTCCTCGCAGGATCAACACGCATGCCCGGCGGTGCATTTTCAAAGCGCACCACCATGGACCCCTCCAGTTCGGTGCGCGCCGCGGCTGTCGCAGCAGCAGCCTGAACCAACGAGCCACGGCTTTGCGGCAGGCTTCCTGCAGGCAAGGCCGAGCCACCCGCGCTTAGGCTTGGTCGACCAGTACCCGAAGCCTGAGCAACCTGAGTACCCGGTACCACACTAACCAATGCCAATGGCGCCATGCCGGGCAACGGCTGATTAGCGGGGTTGCGCATCAAGCTGGCCACCTTCGTGGCCTCTGGCATCAACTCAGGGGCTTGAGCAATCGGCTTGACCAGTTGCCCCGGCGCCATGCCGGCCTGCGCGTTGCGCGCTTCCTGTTCGGCAGTCCACTGCTTGACCTTATCCGTCGCGGCACCAATCACCCCGGCGCCGTCCGTCTCGATGCCAAGGAACTTCATCATCGGTTCAACGATGGGCCGCAACTCGTCCCAAAGCCCCCTGAAGAAACCGCTGATGGGCTCCCAGTGCTTGATGATCAAACCCAGCGGCGACCAATCGAACAGCGTCCCCATGAACTCCGCGAACGGTACCGACAGCGCCTTGACCAGATCCCACAGCGCGCTAAAGAACTCCGTCAGCGGCCCCCAGTTGGCAATGGCCAGGCCGAGCGGGCTCCAGTTGAAGGCCTCTTTCATCCACGACCAGACCGTCATAGCCGGGTCTTTGATCCTCTCCCATACCCAAGCGAAGTAAGGCGCGACGCTCGACCAGTTCGCAATCAGCACACCCGCCGCGATCGCCACACCACGCACGACCAGGCCGATAACGCTCATTTTTGCCACACCATCCATCAGCATGAGCGCGGAAGTAGCCCCCGCCGTGGCCAAGCGCAACACGGTGAAGCCGACCGCCGCCCCGATGATGCCCTTGATCAGCCACGGGTGCGCGCCGGCCAACTGGGTCACGCCGGTGATGATCGGCCCGACCGTCGCCATGAAGTCGTTAAACGGCGGCAGTAGTACAGAACCGACCGTAATGCCCAGCCGGGTCACACGGTTGCGCAGCAACTGCATGGCGTTCTGCGTGGTCGCCGACCGCGATTCATACTCGGCCTGCATAGAACCGGCGTATAGCGTTGAATCACCAACCGACTTGAAGTTCTTCTGCAGGGTGTCCAGGTTGGTCAGCAACGGCGCAATAGCCCCTACCGACTCCTTGCCAAACAGGTTGGTTAACACCGCCGCCTGCTTGCTTTTCTCGACCTTGGACAGGGTCTTGAGCACCTTGTTGATCGTGCCCTCGGAGTCGGTTTGCATACCCTTGGCGATTTCGTTGGCGTCCAGGCGAAGCGCCTTGTAGGCCTCTTGCTGCGACTTGGTGGCCGCCGTGCCAGCGGTCAGGGTCAGCATGAAGTTTTTGATGCCTGTAGCCGCCACGTCCTGGGCGATACCCACCCCGGCCAGTGCCGAGCCCATCGCCGCAATCTGCCCGGCATTGACCCCGGCCACCTCACCCAGCGGGCCAATGGCCGTCAGGATCGCCGAGATTTGCCCGGTACTGGCCGCACCGGTGTTACCCAGGTAGTTGATTTTGTCGGCCAGCGCGACCACTTCCTGCTGGTTCATATGGAAGGCCGTTCGCCACTTGGCCATCATCGAGCCGGACTCTTCCGCCGTGGTGTCGAAGGCAACACCCATTTTCACCGCATCTTCAGCGAACTGCTTCAGGTCTTCCCGGGCGATGCCCGACTGACCACCCGCTGCGACAATCTGCGCGATGCCCTCGGCAGCCATCGGCAACCGCTCGGACATGCTCAGCACGTCCTCACTCATCTCCTTGAACTGGGCCGGCGTCTCAAAGTTTACGACCTTCTTGACGTCGGCCATCGCACTTTCAAAGCCAATGGCAGCCTGAACCCCCATGACAAAAGGGGTCGCAATGGCACCCCCTTGAATCGCATCCATGAAGGTGATTTTGCCGAGGCCTGAGCTATTCAACTGCTTGCGCAGAACGGCTGCGTTCTTGCGCACCCCACTCAACACCGGCGACAACTTGTCGACGCCAGTGATGAGCGCCTTTAGCTGGAACTTATCCGCCATTGCCGCCCCCTAACATCGCCTGGATTCGCCACGCGTTTTCTTCACTCTCAAACAACTGGTCTAACGACCAGTTCATGACCTCGTTCGGGTTCACTTTCCAGAACCAGGCGAGGTCATAGACCAACTCGGTCAGGTGCTCGGGGCTTCGGAATCGGGGGCTTTCGTCGCCGGTGACAGGAAAAAACCAATGACCATCCACACCAATGTGTTCAGGTCGAAAATGTCCAGTTGGTTAACCGAGCTGGGGGGAATGCCGGCACACACAGCAATGTACTTCGATGCAGCTTCAGTTTCGGCAACTGGTCGATTGTCTTCGCCCAAGACGTAGGGAAACACTTTGATGTTGCGAATTTCCTGAGGGGTTGGGCGACGCAGAGTCAGTTCGGTCAGTTGATCACCGTGAGCCTGAATCGGTACGGCCAACTTATGGGTAGTAGTGCTCATTATTGCCAGTCTCCAGAAATACCATCGAACTTGATCGCAACCTTTGCGTCATCGGCAGACATTTTCATTTCGTCCACCACATACGCACCGGACAGCACGTAACAACTGCCGTCCTTGAACTCAGCGGTGACCGTCATGTTGGTGCCGTTTTCCAGCTTCGCCTGAGGGAAACCCGGGGTTTTAACCGCATCGACCGCCACATAGGGCGTCAGGTCTTCTTCCTTGAACACCCCCGTGGTAATCGTCTCGCGCTTGAACTTGGACAACGGCACCTCAACACCGCCGGTAATCGTCAACTGCTCGCCGTCGACCTTGATGTAACAGGTGCCCGCGACTTTCTGACCCATAAAGGGATCTCCCATAAAAAAGCCCGCACAAGGCGGGCCGGGGTGGATGTGGAAGGGTTACGCCGCGTCTTCGTACTGCAGGCGGAACTGATAGAGCAGCGCAAACACGCGCAACTGATTGACCAGATCCGGCGGGAACAACACGTTCAGGCGGTTCGGGTTGCTCGCGTCGCGCTCGACAATCAGCTGCGCCTTGAACAGCTCGGTGTTCTCAACGATCCCGGCGCGCTCCAGCTCACGATACGCCGCGATCAGTTCGCCACGGATCACCAGCGGCGTGACGATTGCCTGGCCAGCGCCGAAGTTGGTGCCATCGTTGGCCAGCTTGCAGCGCCCGTACTTGCTGGTAATCCGGCTGCGCAGGTAGCGGATAACGTGCGCCGACTGATGCAGCGTTTCGCTGTCCAGATAGGAATCATCCGGCTGGCCGAAGGCGTTACGCTGGTAGGTCGTCACGGCGCGCTGAATGCGGTACTCGCCGCCACTGCTCGATGCCGTAGCGATGCCGCTTTTCAGCAGGGAATCCGCCTCGGACAACATGAAACGGTCGCTCGCAGCAGCGGGAGCAATAGCCCCCAGCACACCGGTCTGCGTGGGCCGAGCCGGGTCCGCGCTGATGAAAACCGCCGTGCGTGCCCCCCACTGCGCCGCGACCTCCCAGACGGGCTGGGGCACGCCGGGCTCAAAGCCGTGAATCGTCATGTGCGGGTCATTGCGCAAGCGCCCTGCAGCCACCAACTGGCCGAGCGTGCCGCGCTTGGCGCTGTACACATGGCCATAGAGCTGCTTGGCCCACGACCAGCGACCGGCGCTGTCATCCATGACTTCTTTCCAGTCATCGAGCGTAGCGCTGTCGGTCCAGGGCTGGGTGATGAACTCAAACTCTTCATCGCCCAGTGCTGCCAGCGCCATGGTCATGTCAGGCGAACCAGCACCGCCAGTCATGGCAGTGACTGCCAGCACCAGGCCTGCCGGTGTCACCTCGCCATTGACGCGTCCCAGGCGATTCAGCTCGACTTGAATGTCGTTGCCGAGGTCACCCTTGAACTTTGCCGTCAGCGTCACGACAGCGCCTGCAGCCATAGCGGTAACAGGCAGGTCAGTGGCGGCGTTGATGCTGGCCGCCAAACCGGTGGCCACGGCCTCAGCCGACGCCGAGGCAACCACGGCAGAGCGCACACGCTGGCCAGCCACGTACAGGTTGATCAAGCCCGCCGCTGTCACGTTGCCCGTTACGGTAACGCTGCAGGTCGCAGCAGCGCCGGTGTCAACCTTCAACGGCAGGCACCAGACCTCACCGGCAATGTCGATAGCGCGGTGCTTTTGGTGCATTGCGGCCAGCATCGAGCCGGCGCCGCCGATGGCAATGGCTTCAGAGGTGCGCGACACCAGCACCAGGCTACCGATTTCGGCGGCATCGGCGTTGTCGTTGACCTGGCCAATGATCAGGCGGCGAAGTCCGGCACCGGCGCCGCTGTTCGCCATCGAGTTATCAACCTCGGCGCAGAACAGCGGGACACGAATATCAGACGGAATGTTGCTGAAACCGACGCTCATACCTTGGCCTCTTTCTTGGGCTTGGCTTCTACCACGTCACCCGCATTCAGGCGGCGCACCCAGTACGCATTACGGGGCACATAGGCGCCCTCTTCGGGCAGCAGTTCGCCGCCCTTCTCCGGCATCGGGTTGTCACGCCCCGCTACCGGCTTCAGGTAAATCTGAGTCATTGAGATAAGTCCTCTCGGGTTTTGATTTCGATACGCCCGTCAGGCCCCTCGGGGGCGACATTCCGGTCGACCACGGGGTCGATAAAGTCGAACGACGTGTCGACCCCCTCCAGCGGAGGAAGGCCCAGCAGCGTGCATTCCTGCCACGTTTCCGGGCTGGTACCAGACCCAATGGTTAAGTTGCCCAGCTGGAAGTCAGCGAAGAACCGGAACCGGTAAACCACCCGATCACGGTCGATCAGCAGCAAAGACCCGCCGTCATACAGCAGCTGCCCGTAATCCTTATCAGGCTCAAACCCAACCAAAGCGCGCCAGAGGCTGGCCCGAACCAAATGCAACTGGTCGGCAACCTGCTGCCCGCGCTCGTCGTAGTTCTTCAGTACGACGCACACATCAATGGCGTCCCTGACTTGCTGAACAATGACGTTCTGCTGCTCCGGCTCATCGGCCCCGTCACCGGTGGGGATCACATACGCTGCAGGCAGCTTCATCAGCGCACTGCCCTTTACCGGGTCCCAATCCAGACCACCCGCCACCCGGTTTTCAAAAGACGGGCAGCGCTGTTTCAGTTGCTCGATCACTGGGGTGATTCGCATGCTTTCCTCTCGGGCACAAAAAAGCCCCATTACGGGGCTTGGGCGGCGCTTGGGCGTCAGTTCAAAAACGCATCGGCAAAGGTCTGCCGCAAGCTGCGCTGGACGTCCGCCTTGGTATCCGCCAAGGCGTCGGTCATGTAGTTGTCTCGTGGCGTGATGCGCCAGCCATTTCCCTTCCGGGCAGCCACCAACGCCTGCCGCTGGCCACTGGCACGGCGATTACTCTTACCGCGCCCCTTGCCCGGAGCTAGCGCCCGAGGCCTGGACCCAAGCCGTACCCCGTAGTGCAGGTATGCGGGGTAGAAATCCTCCCCCATGCTGTCGGTCTTGGTCGGTGCAATTCGCACCAGAAAGCCAGAGCGCGACACCTTGTAGCTGATCGAATCGACCGTCGCGCCGGTTCGACTTTCTGGGTAGCCCGCCTGCCCACCGCCAAGCGCCAGGTTCATCTGCGCCCGGCCAGTGACCAAGGCACCAACCTTGCGCATGCCTGCCCGAACCTTGCGCTTGTTGAAGGCTTCAAAGTCGAACTTTTCAAAGCCTTCGATATGCAGGTAGCCGTCAACGGAAACCGAATTGCTCATCGCTTCCCCCTTCGTTGGCCGGCGGACCATCTGGCCCCAGCTCCTCAACTTCAATCACCGACCACACCATGCGCCCAGCCAGATCGGTTGGCCGGCGGACGCGGAACACCCGATCATGCCAAACGAGCTCATGCGCCGAGTCCAAACCCGGAATGTGACGGCAGTAAAGGCGGTGAGTGATCTTGTTGCCGGTTTGCTGAGCATTGGCATAGGTCGCCGTTCCCAGCGGCTCAACCTTTACCCAGCGGTTGCAAACGTGGGTGAACTCAGGCGCCAGGCCGGCGCCTGCTGGCTTGTCGACACGAACTCGAACAGCCATGCGAGCGCGAAGCTCGCCCGAGGAAGGCTCTCTGATCGCCATGGCTAGAACCTCGGCGGTACGGTGATATCCGCCAACAGGTGGTCAACGAAGCTCGACGGGACTTCAGCCAGGGATTGCCCGACGACCAAAAGCCCCCGGTGGGTGAATACCGTTTCCGCCGCCATCAGCAACCAGCTCAACACACCGGGGTAGGCCTCCAAGTCAACACCAGCCCGGTAACGGATTCGCAGCCGGCCATCGGGTCGGCCTCTTGGAAAGTGCAGGTAGCTCTCCCTCCCTCCTTGGCTAAGTTCCACCTCGCCGGTAAACGGACTTACCTGCCCGGCGTCCCCCAGCACTACCACGGACTCGACGGCAACCACCTGGCCAACATCCAGCGAATGCCCCGACGGATACGCCGCCGGCCAGTCCTCCTCGTAGATCGCTTCACGGATTGCCGCTCCCGTCTTCGATTCGCCTTGGCTCGTCACCCCAGGGATGATGATCTGGTTGATCAGCTCGGGCTGAAGGTCTTCCGGTTCAGCCCGACACTGATACGCGACCTGCTCCAACGTCAGCACGGGCGCCCCCGTGTAGGCAATGCGGCGCGCCATGATCAGGGCTTGTCTTCGTCGTCTTCCGGATCGACTGTGTCCGGATCTTCATTCGGTGGCGGCTCCGTCGATGGGCCGGACTGCGCTGGCACTTTCGCAGCCGGGGCCGGCTTGCCCTTACCGCTACCGGACTTGCCAGCTTTCTTGCCTTCGTAAAACTCAGCACGGCCGCCATCGATCAGCGACTGCGCTACATCTTCCTCGAAACCCGCTACCTCGCCCTTGCCGTAGCCACGCCAGGCGCCGGTGAACATAACAATTGCCTTTGCCATAAACACTCCATCCAGTTGAGCGGCCCCGGCTCATCCGGGGCCAGGGATTACATGCCAGCGCCCCATTTCACAGCGACCGCGACCACGATGCTCTCGACATGGCGCGGGCCGAAGTCGTGCTTCGCGATCACACGAAGCAAGGTCTGGTCACGCTGGAAGGCGCTGACCAGTTCGCCTTGGGCGTCCTTGTAGGAAGCCTCGTTGCTGAAGCTGAGGGTCAGGTCCATGTCTTCACCGATCATGCAGTCAGCGAAGTTGACGAAGTAGATCTCGGTTTCGTTGCCGTCAGCACCCAGGTTCACTGGGATCTGGTTGCTCAGGCCGACTGGGTAGCCCTTGAGCATGCCAGCATCGATCTCCGGGTAGGCCTTGTTGCCGTTGCCGTCTCGCAACGACTGCAACCAACGCAACACACGCGGCGCCATCAACCAGCCGCACGACTTCATCATCACGTTCGCCGTTTCCAGGCGCAGCATCATCCCGCCCAGGAACAGATCGATCTTCTCCAGGGTCAAGCCATCCACCACGGGCGCAGGCAGGATGTTGAACGGCAGCGCCCAATGACGCATACCCTTGGGCAACGAACCGGAACCGTCAGCACGGATGAAGTGCAGATCCTCCGACAGCCCCATGCTGACAGTCAGATCGTTCAGCACCAGCCCATCGACGCGAGGGTTAACCCCGCTCATGGCCAGCAGATCGTTGGAGATCGGCACGATGGCCGCTGCTTTCTTCGCCGACAGCTTGGTGTCAGCGAACGTCATGCCGGTGATCGGGATATCGGTATCGCTACCGATGTACGTCACCACAGTGTTGCCGGTGATGCGTGGCTGAGTCAGGTTGCCGTTGTTCAGCGGCAAGCTGGTCACACCCATCTTGCGGACAATGGACACAGGCCGAAGCGACTCAATCACGTCGATCGCGAAGTTCTGCGGCACCAGAACACCACCAGCGCCTGGGGTAACGGCGCTCAGCGCCATGTGAACATCAGCAGGGAATCCGCCGTCTTTGGCCATCTGAGCAGCAGTCTGCTGATTGCCCTGCGCAGCGGCCAACAAGCGCGCCATCTGCGCCATGCCGGTACCGGGCTTGGCCTTTTCGCCGAACGGGCCGGAAATGCTGCTTTGAGGTGGGCTAGTAGCGCCTTGGGCCGACTCGTTGACCGGCACCGCGCTCGCAGCCGCCAGCCGCTCAGCCGACTCTGCACGACTGATCTTGGCGGTCAGATCGTTGATCTGCGATTCCAGGCTGGTGAACTGCTGCAACTGCTCGGCGCTCAAGCTTCCACCACCTGCCTCGATCTGGGCCAGCGCTTGCACCTGGGCAACCAGACCGGCGCGTTCGTTACGCATTTGAAGTACAAGGGACATGCTGCCTCCTGGGCATAAAAAAACCCGCATTAAGCGGGTCTGGATTCAGTTGATACGGTTGATTCGGTCAGGCGAGCGATTGCATCGCCAACGCTGCTGCACGCACGCTGATGCGGCTTGATTGGCGGGTTGCGCGGTTCTGCGCAACAGCACGCGACAATTCATCAACGGTGTGCTGAGGGTTCTGCATGCGGTCAGCCAACCCTGCATTGATTGCGTTCTGACCGCGATACAGCGCGGCCTCGGTAGCGATCACCTTGGCGACCGGCAGGCCGCGATACTCAGCGACAGCATTCACAAACATCTGGTAGCTCTCCTGCACCAGCTCGTCGAGAAAGGCCAGTGACTGCTGTGTAATAGGCTCATGCGGAGACAGGTCGTTCTTGTGCGCCCCAGCAAACACTGTGGTCACCTTGACGCCCATCCCCTCTTCCATCTTCGAGCGATCCATGTGGCTGGCAATAACACCAATGGAACCGACTCCACTGGTGCGACTGACCACCAGCTCACTGCAGGCCGATCCGATCAGGTAGCCGCCGCTGTAGGCCATGAAGTTGACCAGGCCGGTGATAGGCTTTTGCGCGGTCATCGCCCGGATATCGTCGGCCAGTTCGAAGGCGCCTACGGCCGAGCCACCGGGGCTGTCGATATCCAGCACGATATGCTCGACCATCGGGTCACCCACAGCACGCTGCAGTTGGGAGCGCAGCGTTTCATAGCTGGTCATCGTCTCGCAGGCATTGAGGTGACTTCCACGGCTGACCAACACACCGCTGACCGGAATAACCTCAATGCCACTCTGGGCAATGGCATTACGCCGTTGTTCGTCTGCGAATGCCACACGGTCGATGGGATCGTCATCCTTCCACAGCTGCGCTGCGCCGGTGCCAAGATTGACGATGTTCAGGCTCATGGTCTGGTTGGCCCAGCGCACACCCAGGTCGAGCATATCGGGCGTAACCAACAGGGGTTGATTGAACAGCAGGCTGGACGCCCGCAGGTAAGATTTACTCATTGGGCAAGAATCCTCCCGATCTCGGCGTGCTGCATTTCCAACTGGGCACGCACGGTGGGGTTGCTCAGGTCGGGCTGTTTACCAGCGTCGACCATGTTTAGGGGCTGCAGGTAGATCTCGCCGCCTTGCACCGGCGGCATGTTCTCCAGGCGCCGAATGTCGTTGACACTCAACCAGCCCCACTGCCGACCAATGGCGTAGGCCTCATAGCGGCTTTTCTGGTCGCCGCGCAGCAGGCCGGACAAGTTGAACTCGATGAAGTAATCCCGCCGATCCTTCGGCAGTAGGAAATCGCGCATCATTGCCTGCTCATGACGCTTCACCCACGGCAACAGGGCGAACACCACGAACTGAATCATCAGTTGCTCAAGGGTGTTGTAATTGGACTTATCCAGGTCGTTAACCATGGGCAGCGGGATCTTGTAGATCCGCGCAATGTCCAGCCCGGTCAGCTTCATGATGCCGACGATCTCGGCGTCGACGTTGGTCATCGACACTGGCTTGAAGGTCATCCCTTCCTGCAGCAGGGCGACCTTCTTGGCATTGTCCATGCCACCGAACTTCTGGCCCCACTGGTCAACGATCTTGTCGATGATTCCCTGATCCTTGATCGCGGGAGCCTCGCGGGGCCGCTCGATCACGCCGGACACCGCCACGCCGTTGGCGAAACTCTTGCCCGTGTATTGGCGAACAGCCTGGGCCAAGCCAATCGCGTCAGCGTGCAACTCGATGGGCGACATGCCGATGTAGGGATTGGTTCCGAACCAACGGACGTGGTGAACCATACGCATCGGCAGCGCCTCGCCACTGCCGATCCGGTAATACGGCAACAGGTCAGCGCCCTTGAGCACCTGCACCTGATCGTTCTTGAGCGACCACAGCGCGGTGACGTTGCCGTCCTCACGCCGGTCGATGAAGCTGTAGGCGTTGCCCCGCAGGCTGGCCGCCCCCTGATGCCGCTCCAGATACTCGCACGGAGTCTGGAAAGGGTTCGGCTGATAGCGCAGCACGTCGTACAGAGGATGGTTGATAGCCGATTCCCGTTGCCCTTTTTCCTTACGCTGGTAAAGCTCCAGCGGTAACTGGGCCACCGTCTCAGCCAGCAAGGTCAAGCAGTTCTGCAGGATCGGCAGGGCCAGCGCAGTATCCGGGGTTACCGTCACACCTGCAGAGCTGCGACCTCGACCGATCAAGCCACGCCAGAAACTGCTTTCCGGGTTTGTCAGTGTGCCCGCGCCCGAGGCGCGCAAGCCTGAAAAGAACATGCTCAGCCCCCTCCCCCAGCCACCTGGCGCGCCGCTGCCTGATCAGCCAGCCTTGCCCAGGCCAACAGCCCGACTCCGGCGACGATAAATGCAGCTGGCTGGTACAGCATCCAGATGCCCCCAACCAGCAGAGCAAACCCCAGCAGGCCCGCCAGCCAAGACAAAATTTGCAACCTCATATACCTACCCCTTCGTCATAAACCGACGTGCCTGATGCTTCGGAAATATCACTGCTGATGCCAACCGCCATCACGGCAGCAACGATGCCGTCGATGCGGCCTGTGGCTTTGGATTTGTCGACCTTCCGGTTGTTGGCCGGATCGAACACGATCACCGCGTTGCCCGCGTTCCAAGTCATCACCGGGTTGTCATCGTGCAGGAGGGTCTCGACCACCTCAGTGGATGAGTCGACTTCAGACACAACCTCATAGTCCTCCGGTTCCAGCTCAATCACCGCCGACGGCTCTGCTTTGCGGCCCAACAGGCGCCGCTCGAACTCATCGACGGCCGGCCCCATATCCTTGAAGCCTTGGCCGAAAGGCTTGAGCTCGGGCAACGTGATGCCGTTGTCGTTCATCAATGACAGCAAGTCCTCGATCCGCCACCGGTCGTAAGCGATCCGCCGCACGTCGAAGTAATCGCAGATAGTTTGCAGGCGCCGCAGCACATGCAGCTTGCTGATAGCCCTCCCCGGTGTGGTCTCCAGATGGCGCTCCTTGACCCATTGCAGATACGGCACGCGGTCGCGCTTCTCCCGGCCAGACAGATCGTCGTCGGGGATCCAGAAATACGACAGCGAGCGCCAGTGCGGATCATGTGGCATCGGGCTGAACATCAGCACGAATGCGGTCAGGTCCGTTGTACTGGAAAGGTCCAACCCGCCAACGCATGGCCGGTTGCGCAGGACGCGCATCGGCACCCGCTCAGCAGCACCGCGCCAGATCTCCCAAGACAGCCAAGGCGATGTCGCCTGGGTCCATTCGCAGAAGTTCAAGCGCCTGACAACGGCCTCTTTCGCTGGGAGTCCCTTCGCTTCGGCCACCTGCTCCCGCAGGTATTTGCGGCCTGGGATGCCATCGGTCTGGCCCTCAAGAATGAAGTCCAGCGAGGGGTTCACCTTCGGCCAGCACGACTCGTCCTTGAACGGGTCATCACCCTTATCCAGCGAGCAGATGAAAGCAAAGAACGCATCGTTGTCCTCTTTGCCCTCGCAGATTCGCACGCCCAGGTCGTGATACTGACCGCACACCGAGCCCTTGTCGGAGCCGCTGTTGGTGATCATCACAATCAACGCGCGGCGCCGGAACTTGGTACCGGCCCGCATCATGTTCACCGCGCTGGCCGTCTTGTGCTCATGCAGTTCATCGATCAGCGCGATGTGAGGCCGAGGGCCGGACTTGCCTTCGTCGGAGCTGATCGGGCGGAAAAAACTATGGGTGCCGGGATAGAACAGGTTCCAGACCTTCTCATCGCGACCCGATTGCACCAGGCGCGCCGAGAGGTGTGGCGCCATGTTCACCATGCTGACCGCATCGCGGAACAGGATCTGCGCCTGATCTTTTTTCGTTGCGGCAGCGTAGATCTCAGCCCGTTGCTCACCGTCAGCGACCAGCCCATACAACCCGATCCCACCGACCAGGGGCGACTTGCCCGAGCCCTTGGCTGTCTCGATATACGCCTGGCGAAACCGACGATAGCCATCATCGGTGTACCAGCCGAACAGGCTACCGATAATGAATGCCTGCCAAGGGGCAAGGCGGAATGGCAGGCCCTCGAAGTCACCGCCGTTCAGACACAGCACGTCCTCAAAAAAGCCGATGGCGCGCAGCGCCGCTTCAGCATTCCAGATCAGCCCGCGCTCATGTCCTTTTTCCAGATCCAGCAAATGACGCCGTGCAGCGTTGCGAACGTCTGGGCCAGCGATGATCGAGCCAGCCAGCACACAGTCAGCGAAGCGCTTTACCCGGCAGTCAGTTGAAATACTTTGCGGCAGCGTCTCGTCCTTCATTGGGGAACAAATCTCCTTGTGCCGCCGGTGCGGCTCTCATATTCCGGCGCGCCAAAGGAGACAACCCGAACTGAGCGCCGGCGGCGTTGGCACGCTTCTCGGCGTCGTTGGCCAACTGCCGCAGTACGTGGGTCTGCTGCGCGCCGGTCTTGAAGGTCTGAACTTCGCCGCCCAGGCCATCTGCCGACTGGGTGTTGCGCTCAGCGATCAAGCGTTGGAAGCGCAACCAGTCGCCATAAGCCTGGCAGTATGTGGCGAGCGCCATCTGGTCGAGACGCGACACCCAACCCAGTGCCAGCAGCGCCTCAGTGATCCGGGTCCACTCGGCTGCTGCGTCACCGTCAAGGAAATCAGGCATAGGCGGCACAGCAGCCGGCACTACCGGATCTTTGATTTCGTTCAACAGATCAGCCGACGAACGCTTACTGCGGTTGCCGCTGAGCAGATGCACCGACGCGGGCAGACTAGGCCGCCCGGAGTTACCGTTTCCAGCCATGGGAAACCTCCAATTCTGATACCCCCCCTCCCTCATTTTTCCCGGTTTTGCACGCAGAGGGGGGCATGCGGTCACGGAACAAAGGGGGAAAATGTCTTTTACCCCCCCTACCCCTGCCAGCCTGCCCGGCTGGGCCGTGGCGCCCACCGGCCTGCTCGCAGCAATCAGCGCCGGTGCCAGTGGTGATTCGGGTCGAGCGGAATGCCTGTTGCCGTGCAACCCGCCACACGGCCACTTCGTTCGAGCCGTTGCTTGGCCGAGTCATGGCAGAGCTTGCACAGCGGCTGCCAGTTGCCCTGATCCCAGAACAACTTCCACGCAGCCTTGATCCGCTCAGGGTCGCCCGACTCCTTGGCGTCTTTCAGACGGGGCGGGATCTTGTGGTCAACAACCGATGCCGCAACAGGGCGTTGACCGGTAGAGCACATCGAGCAGAACGGGTTAAGTGCCAGGAACGCATCCCGAGATTGCCGCCAGCGGTGGCCATAACCACGGGATGCGCTGCTGCCACGACGGTCATTGAGCTTACTCATTGCTGGTCGGGCACATCACAGACACCCAGGCGCTTTGCCGCCCACCGCTCATACAAGCCAATCGCAACGTCTGCACCTGCCATTGCAGTGAGGCAACCGAACGCCGCCGACGCCCAGACCGAAACGCCCATGGAATAAAGCAGCATGTTGGTCGACAACCCGCACACGATGCAGGCACCTGACCGAAGCACAATGCGCCGCGCCAACCCCCAACCACGAGCGCCTGCCTTATCCGCCCTCCACATCTCGCCAGACACGCCGCCCACCAAGGACAGAACGATTACCAGCCACAGCGGCATTTCGATTAACGCTTGTTGCTCATTGGTCATGAGAGCCTCATAGGTCGAATGCACGGCGCCGGAAAAAGAAAACCCCGCCAGATGGCAGGGTTCTCAATGCGCCGACGACTCGGAGCGGGCTTGCACAGCACAGTGCTTTGGGGAGCGCCTAAGCGCAATTTGCATATCGTGGCAACGTTTTACCCCCGACCGGAAAAACCGAAAAGAGGCAGTTTTCGGTACTCCGCAATATGGCTGCTAAGGCGCATCAATGTTGCACGCAAGTCGCATAGTGACCCGACGAACGGTCTGCAAGCGAACCCGCCCCGCTCGCGCCCCCAAGATGGCCAGCACCTGTAGGTGCATGGCCTTGACCCAATTTCGGTAGGTCCGGTCTGCACCCTCAGCCAGCCCCACCTCGCGCATCTGTTCCCGTACCGTGGCACCGTGGAGGTAGCGGAGTTGGGCAAGCTTGGCCAAAGTCGCACCGCGCTTGTCGCGGCGCTCCAGCTCGGCGACCGCCGCGTCGACTTCTGCTGCTGGATGGTCGAGTCCTGCACCGCTGACCAGGATGCGAGCACCCGATTCTCCACCGCGTGGTGCTGCGCCCTTCCATTCCATGATGCTGCCCATCTGACTGCCAAGGCTGGCTTCCAACCCAAGCTGCGCACGCTGCTCGCCCCAATGCCGCATCAAGTCACTTACTAGGCGCAGGCGCTCGGGCTGGTCCAGCATCGCTGCCAGCTCATCCCACTGGCGCAGCAGGAGTCCCAGGCGCTGCAGGCTCTTTTTCTGATCCATAGTCATCACAATCCCCCCGAAATCAGCACCCAACACACATTTAGCCAACCCAACACATACCCAACACACTTAAAACCTAATGAAATCAATTGATTACCAGTATCTGTGTTGAGTGTGTTGGGTGTGTTGGGTATTTCAGAGTTCGCATGGGGCTTTATTCCTACACTGATGTCGCAGTTATAAAAAATGCGCATGCGCGTGCGCGTACACAAACCCAACACACCCAACACAGATGCCCGCAACACCACGGATTCCGGGGCCTGAAACTGTGTTGACCTGCCACAATCAACCCAACACCAGCCCAACACACCCAACACACGCATAGATATAGTCATGCCGCGAGCACCCTTTTCACGTGTTCCCAGCCATCAACGTTCCACCCAGCCAGCTTCGCCCTGGCACGCCACTCAACGACGTTCTTCCCCAGCTCGGCCGCATTCAAGGATGGGGGCAGGGAAGGATCACCATCACTAGGGAAGAAGAACGCCGCGAAACGTCGCGTGCTTCCATCCGTCCAGGGAATAGCCCGCGTCTTCTCCACCTTCGCGCTCAACATCAACGAGAACTTGGTGTGGCTCATAGAGTTCTCCCTATTGTGGGAACACCACTCAAGGAACATGGCGTAAACGTCGGAGGTCAGCGCGCAGCCCCATAGGCCGTTCCCGAGCTCTCCGGCACGCCAGAGGTAGAAGAAGGTCTGCCAAGCGGTTCGGCTCAGTTCGACCAGCCGTTGCCGGGCCTCGGTCTTCGGTGGCCGCGTGCGCTGGTTGAACTCGCCCAGGTCGACGGCCAACAGCCATCCGTACAAAGCCGCGACCCCACCACTGGCAAGCTCTCTGCTGATTGCTTTCTGGCGTTCTGGCGGCAGCGTCTCTAGAGGCCACATCACCAACATCCGCCGGTCATCTTCACTGATAGGCCAGGGCATGATCTCGTTGCTGAGGAACGCAGAGTTCATGTGGTTAGCTTCCTCCCAACCATTGATGAACTTCGACTCCATGCGCACCGTCTTACCGGTGATCATGTGCTTGATCTTGCCCACTTGGTTGTAGCGCTGGTCGCGACTCACAACCTCTTCGAATACGGCCCACAGCTTGCCGCTCTGCCAGGCGTTGAAGTTACCTTCCAACTGCGTCTGCCCAACTGTGGCGCCATACCGGCCATACAGCTCCCCCATGATGTCCGCAAACAGCAGGCTCTTGCCCGAGCCTTCCATCGTCGAGTGGAACAGGATTGCGGTGTCCATCTTGGCGCCCATGTGCTGCAGTGGGTAAGCAAGCCACTTGACCAGCCAATCCAGCGCCTCGGCGTCATCGTTACACAGGAACGAGATCAGCCACCGGAGGTTCTCGCAGGCCGCATCATCGCGAACAGGCTCAAGCGGCAGCCCCTCGAACGTGTTGATGTAGATGGCAGGGTCTTTGGTCATCGTGGGGTCAAACACGATGTGGTCAACATCGACAACTCGCCGGTTAGGGCTGTTCAGCCATAGCTGGTAGGCATCACCCAGAGCCATCTTGACGCTACCCTCGGGCAGCCGACGCTTCTTCTCGCGATCCCAAGCCTCCTTGGTGCCATCGATGTATACGTAACGATCGAGCGGCGCGAGGTTGAGCGCCCCGCCCTTCTTGCTGGCCATCCGCCGCGCCTGCTCAAGTTCCTTGACCTGCTCCGAGGAGACCAACTTCTTATCGGTCCTCTCCATCCACTGTTTCGCAAGGGACTTACCGACTAACGCTTCAAAGCCTGAGCGCTTCATCGACTGCCCTTTGTCCATGTCCCATACGTTTGTCGTGCCTTCGACCAAAGCGAAACGGCGCATCGCGCTTTTCAGAACAAGTCCATCACCCCCCGCACCCCCGGTGTCTGAGGAGCAGGCCGAACTGGGCTCGTCGTCATCCAATGGGGCGCGGGGAAGCTGATACGCATCCTCTTCAAGCGCTTGTGCTTGGCCGGCCTGCTCGCCACCAGATGGGGTCGGGGGAAGATCGCCCAAAGCCGGTGGAGCTGGCGGTCGTGACTTCGCATCGATACCGAGGATCTTGGCTGCCGCCCTGATCGCAGCCCGCTGATCACCGTCATGCATTAGGATGCAGAACACATCGAACGCATCGTTCTTGTGGCCGTTTGCCAGCGGATCAGAGGTGTGATGCGAGTACAGCTTGCCATCGATGATGGTCACGCCGGGCTCGCCACTACTGCTCTGCGGGCACAGCCACTTACCATCCATGCGCTTATAGCCATGCGCCTCGATAAGCGTGGCAATGTCATGGCAGCGGTTGAACTCCGGAATAACCTCAGGCAGCGCCTTACCAGATATCGACACAGCTGGCCGTGGCAGCGGCTGGACCTGTCTAGCGGACGCAGCTGGCTTTGGGCGCCATGGACATACAGCCTCAGCAGCGGCTTTGAACTTATCCCAACCCTGCCAGATGCCCAGCAACACCTCAGGCAGATCAGCCAAGCCTTCAGGCTTGGGCGGGTTCCGCCAGATGTAAGGCTTACCGGTTTGTGGGTGAATCGATGGCGGCAAGACATCCTGCACCAGGCCACCGCGTAACTCGAAAACCGTTACTTTCTTGAACGGCACTGCGGCAAGGCGAAAGGCTGCCTCAGAAGCCGCGTCACCGGAATCTATAGCAGCCTTGACCTGCGCCATGAGCCCCTTATAGATCGACCCATCAGGGTCATTCGGGCTGGGCCACACCAACGCATGCCGGGTCAGCTCAACGCCATCCGGTACCCGGAACAGAACGCGAAAACGCGCCGGGTTGCCTACAGTCGTAGGGTAGGCCTCCGCGAGCGCGTCGAGATCCAGCCCGAGCGTCTGCTGCAGCGCGAGACGGGACATCGCCACATCATCCACGTCGAGCGAGCACACGCGACCTGGACCGAGAACGGCACCGATGTTGTGGTTAGGGTTCGCCTGCCAGAATGCCTCGGCATCGGCTGCATTGGTGAAATAGCCACCAGGCTTGTTCCAACCGTCACCCTTCGGTGCCTTCTCGCCCGGCGCGATTGGCACTAGGGCAAGACCGAAGGTTTCGATGTAACGACGCGCCCAATCAGCTGTGGTCGGAGTTGAGCGCTCGCTCATCTGCGGCGCTCCCGAAGCTCCTGGCAGCTGACGCAGGTTTCACAGCCTGCAACCGACTGCTGGCGGGCCAATGGGATCGGCTCGCCGCAATCATCGCAGAACTGCAAGCTGGGCTTGGCGGAAGTGCGCGCACAGCGCTGGAGCGACACTTGCAGGAAGTACTCGGCCTGATCATTGGCAAGATCGATAGCGTCAGCCATGAGCGGCATCCTCCATGGCCCGACGGGCACCCGCCATGACGGCCAGTACCTGCCTGATGACATCCACCCCCCGCTGCTCCAGGTCCAGAACTTCTGCCACTGTCCAGATGTTGTCAGCGGCACCGTCATGCAAGCTGCCAACGAATTTGCCGGACTCCTCGAGGAGCTTGGCTACCGCCTGCAGCGCCTCGTTAGTGGCCGGTACCAGCTCAGGGCGATACCACACAGCCCCCGCCGGACGAACCAAGGCGTCGAGCAGCCGCGGATCGGCGGTCCACTGAACGATCTCTTCCAACTCATCAGGGGTCGGCCAGCGGCGTTCTTCATTGTGGTGAAGCTTCTTTTGGAGCGTATCCACCTCAAGCCCCATGTCGAAGGCAAGCTTGGTGATACCACCACGATAGTCACGACCTGCGCGATAAAGCGCTTGCCGCAGGGTGAGCACCGGGCCAGCGCCCGGCAAAAGATCAATGCGACTCATAACCGTAAAACCTCGATTTACGGTGTAGTCAAAGGAACAGGTAAGACCTATCCTACGACCACGACCTGTGTGCTGTGCCTTGCGTGCTGTGCGGGCATGGCATGCGGTAATAGTCAGCCGGCTTACCTTGAGAGAGAGCACCGGATGACGGGAGTGATGGTGTTTTGCACTTTCATAGCTGGGCCGGGAGGTGAGAGTCCTGGCTCAGCGTTCTTTAGTCCTGCTGACCCTGACCCGGTTTTATTTGCTCCTTATAGAAGAGCTCAATCGCCTTACCTGCCTCATAGCGGATCGCCGCTCCCTTCGTTGCTCGATAAATGGTTGGCTGGGTAACCCCCACTCGCTCTGCAATAGCGCGCTGAGAGAAACCCTGCTCGATCAATTTTTGAAGCATCTCTTGAATGGACATAGCGCTTACCTATTCGTTAGCGAATAGGTTGATATTACCCAAACGAATAGGGCGAAGCAATACACTTGCGATACGCAAACAAATCAGAGCAATGAGCAGTGATAGGAAACCGCATAGCAAAGCGCATGCATGAACTGGGGCTGTCGGGGGGTGAGCTCGCCAGGAGATCCGGCGTGCCGCAACCTACCATTCACAGAATCTTGACAGGCACATCCGTCAGTCCACGCCACGAGAATGTTGAAAAGATTGCCAGGGTACTTGGAGTCTCTGCTGAGTGGCTCTGGAAGGGCGAAGGCAACCCTCCGATCACAGCTAGCCCCCACTCAAACGTTGAACTAGGACCAAAGGTTCGTGGATTTGTACCATTGATTTCTTGGGTACAGGCTGGGGCATGGTGCGAAATGCAGGAGCCTCTTGAGCTTCAGGATGTCGAGTCCTGGCTGCCTTGTGCGGTTTCACACAGCAGCGCCACTTTCGCCCTTCGAGTGCGCGGCCTTTCAATGTTTAATCCGCACGAACGCCGCTCATTCAGAGAGGGCGACATTATCTTTGTCGACCCCGCAAAAGATTTCGAGAACGGCTCGCTAGTAATTGCAAAGCTCGCAGACAGCAAGGAAGCAACATTTAAACAGCTTGTCATAGAAGGTGATCGTCACTTCCTAAAGCCGCTGAATCCATCTTGGCCAGACCCCATCATTGAGCTGCCGGATGACGCCCTGATCTGCGGCGTGGTCGTATCGAAGGTCGAGATATTCTGACGTATTAAGCTATACGCCATCATTACGAAAAGGTATTGACCCAACATATTCGTTTAAGTATTGTCTGAGCCGTAACCCTCTCTCTCACTGAGGTTCAGACATGCCAAAAGCACAGCACCCCTCCCCGTGCAAGGTCTACTTGCACCCAATGACCTGTAGCCGCCCCTCATCACTGGCGGAGTTTCAGCGCCGCACAGGCTTGAGAATCGTCGCCACCGCCAACGGTAACGCACAAGCCGTTCCCGCCCGCGGAGGTGCCGCATGAGCGAGTACAGCATCCCGCTTCACCGAGTCATGTTGCTCCAGCACACCCTGGAGCATGGCGGCACCGTCACCTGCAAACTGCATCGCCCAGAAGCGTCAGTGGAGGCTCAGGTCAACGTCGAGAACGACGACACCACCCACCATATCAAGGTGACGCTTGGCCCACTCGCCAGTTCGCTCACCCTGCCCCGCGACCCGGCGACCAAATACCAGCAACTGCGGGACTTCCTGCAGGATCTGGCCAATGGCCGAGCTGACACTGCCGCTCAGGCGGAAGAGGCAATCGCCCTGATGGAAGCCCAAGAGTGCGTAGATGAGGTGATCCAGAAGGGCCAGATCGCTTACGTCATCACCACCGTTAACCCTGAGCGCCCCCTTGGAGTAGTTGTGACCAACGACCTGGGCGAAGTCTGCGCGGCAGCCACTGGCCGCAGCAAGGAACACCTCGCCGAAGTCGTCCGCGCCAAACTCCGGCCCTCCCTAGAGAGGCTCGGGGAGTGTGCATGACCACGCTTGAACAACTACGCAGCCAATGGAGCACGCCCTGCCCCACGCTGACCGCTATTCGGGAGCACTACTTCCCCCACATCGGGACGGACCGGCGCTTCAAGGAGCTGATCCAGAAGGGGCAGATCAAGTTGACGCTAAAGAAACTGCACAACTCGGCGAAGGCTCAGCACGTGATCTACCTCAACGACCTTGCCGAGTATCTCGACAACCAAGCAGTAAAAGCCAAGCAGTCCGCTTGATCCAGACGGCCCCGGTCTTCAGGGGCAATTCGCTCGCCGTCGATCTCTCACTTACCTCGACGGCGGGCACTCAGGAGCACAGCACATGCAACAACATTACATCCTCGCACTGGCCACCCTGTGGCTCTTCACGCTGGCGATCCTGCCGTTCCTGTTCAGCGTCGCCCGACGCCGCGCTTTCGAGAATGGCCTGATAGCTGGAAAGACCTCAGGGCAAGCAGTGAACAATCACCACATCAAAACGCTAGAAAAAGCCCTGGCCGACAAAGTCACCGAGCTTGAGGACGCGAAGAAGAATTTCACCCAGGCCATGAACGCACGCCGCGATGTGATCGCCGAGCTGGAAGCTCGGATCATGTCTTATACCGGGCTGGCCGTGACCAGAGCCGATTACAACCTCTTGACCAATGCAGCCGAAACACTGGATCTAGCCGAGAAGACTTGGAAGGTCGCCCCAGGCACCCAGCCATGGCGCTACCGGGCCACCCAACAACTGCAGGATATTCAGGCTCTCGCCATGCGCGTCCACGCCCAACTGCGCAACACGCCTGCCAGCGCCGCCAGTGTAGTGGAAGCAGCATGAAGACCCTCTGCATCTATCACGGTAACTGTGCCGACGGCTTCGGCGCCGCCTGGGCCGTGCGCCGCAGCCTTGGCGCGGAGAATGTCGAGTTCCTCGCTGGACACTACGGCATGTCCTCCCCGGACGTAACAGGCCGCATAGTGATCATCGTCGATTTCTCCTTCCCCCTGGAAACACTCAAGTCGATGGCCCTGGAAGCCCGCGCTGTATTGGTACTCGACCACCACAAAACAGCTGCCGAAGCACTGGCTGACCTGGAGCCTGCTCCACTCCACTACTATGCCTGGGCGGACAACCTGCCAAAGCTTAGCGCCGTGTTCGACATGAACCGCAGCGGTGCCGGACTCACCTGGGACTTCTTCTTCCCCTACAACCAGCGCCCAGCGCTGATCAACCACATCGAGGACCGCGACCTCTGGCGCTTCAAGCTGGAAGGCACACGCGAGATTCAGGCCAACCTGTTCAGCTACCCCTACGACTTCGAGGTTTGGGATGGGCTGATGAAGCAGC
Source organism: Pseudomonas sp. FFUP_PS_473 (assembly GCF_002858665.1). Lineage (NCBI taxonomy): Bacteria > Pseudomonadati > Pseudomonadota > Gammaproteobacteria > Pseudomonadales > Pseudomonadaceae > Pseudomonas > Pseudomonas sp. FFUP_PS_473. The sequence continues at coordinate 8,310 of NZ_PJQQ01000041.1, read as the reverse complement.
CGATCCGCGCTGCCATCTCCGCCGGGACAGCCATCGAGCGCAAACACCACAAGGACGTTGTCGAGTTGGTAGCCAGCAGCAAGCGCCGAATGCTCATCGCTGGCCACGACGTACCAGTGGCGAACCTGCCCTATATCCACTCCAGTGACGCCGGCCACCTGATGGCACAGGGGGAGAAGTTCGCTGCCTGCTACCAGGACAGCACCGATCATCGCTACTTCTCCCTCCGCAGCAGCGACGAAGGGATGGACGTAGGCGAGATCGCCAAGCAGTACGGCGGCGGCGGACATCGCAATGCGGCCGGTTTCAAGGTGCCGCTCGACCATGAACTAGCGGACGCAAGGAATCAACCTGCCGGCAGCGCTCACGCTTGGCTCGGCCAGGCCGGGCTGTACGCGACTCGCTTGGAAGCCGTGAGCAATGGCGAGCAACTACTACGCCCCGTCTCTCAAGAAGAACTGCTGCAGCACGCCAGACACTCGCTGTTCCCGAGCCGCGAGGGCAATGGAGGGGTTACACCATGATCAACCCGGTACGCACTTGGCAACTGATCAGCATGCTGTTGGCTGTTGCACTTGCCGCCGCCCTCATGGCCCTGCATCAGCACGTGACAACCGGCCAGCGCGCAACTGGCACGTTACCGACTGTTAATAGCCTCAGCGATGCACCGACTCTTGTGCTGAGCCCTACAGCCCGCCGCCCCCATGAGAGGTATTCGCTGTGAACACCACGACGACCTATCAACCGGCAGTCCGGACAGCAAAGGGAATGCAGCCGCTGATCCGACCAGCCATGTCCATCATCTGCGACGTGTGCGGCAAAGCACGGACTCGCAAGGGCGGCCACGACAAATGCTCCAAGATCCGCCAGGCGGCGGGCTTCATCATCAAGCAGGAGACCAAGGCATGAGCGTCGATATCCTAAAGCTGAAGGCGCTCGCCACAGCGGCGAAACGCGATCAGTACGACTACGTAGCACTCAACGACTACGGCATGGCGATGCCGCCAGCAGTGACTTTGGAGTTGATCGCAGAAATCGAGCGCCACCGCCAGGTAAACGCCGAGGGCTGCAAGCCCGAGATCAGCATCATGCCCGTCGGCATGTCCTGCGCCGCAGCTGCGACCGGACACAACCTGGACGAAGCGGAGGGCGGTACGCCCGACAACAACATCCTACCGGTAGTGGCGGTCGAGGGCGACCAACTGGTGATCCGCATTACCACCGAGTGCTTGCTCCATGCCGTCACATGCTCCTCGCAGTGGCCAACCAACGAAGCCGGCTCGCCGATCAGCGTCATCAACGGGCCGCTGATGGTAAAGGAAATCATCCACGAGCTGCAGCGCGAGAACGAACAGGGCACAAACTCGATGCACCGCATGCTTGACGAGGCCGCCCTAGCCGCTTTGGACAATGGTAGTGAAGCAGTGAGTTATGACGACGAGGCGCACCCATGACCAACCAGCAAACCACTCGCACTCGTCCGCCCATGGCCTCGCACAGCCTCGACTTGCCTGCCATCTGCGATGTTTGCGGTAAGGGCAGGTCGACCCGACGACACACAAAATGCAGCCAGATCCGCCAACAGCGCGAGAGCGAAAAATGGGCCGCCTACATGGCCAACGTGAACGCGAAACGAGCATTGGGGAGACGCGCATGAGCCTTCCGCGCTGGGTAATGATCAAACGAGCAGCCGAACTCACCGGGTACAGCGAGGATGCCATCAGGCACAAGGTCAAGGACGGCACCTGGGCACAGGGCCGGGTCTGGCGCAAAGCCCCCGATGGACGCATTGCAATCAACATGACGGAGTACGACAAGTGGGCCGAGAGCGCACCGCAGGAAGCGGCTTAGAGATCGAGCTGGCAAAGCACAAGGGCATCGAGATACACGGCGGCAATTTACGCGTCGTGTTTATGTGGCGCCGCATTCGTTGCCGGGAGTCCTTGGGGCTCCCTATCACCAAAGCCAACATTAAGCATGCCGCCCTACTCAGGGCGGCGATTCTTCATGAAATCAAAATAGGGACGTTCGACTATGGCCGGCACTTCCCAAACTCCAAGCACGCTAACAACTACAGCACAGCAAAGGATGAACGCCTATCCGCACTCGTGGCCAGATACAAGCCACTGAAAGCTGTGGATATCACGCCGATGACAGAAGAGAAGTACGGCTATGCACTGGACATCTGCGTGGACCTGATCGGCGCAGACCGCCTCGCCGGAGTACTGCTACCTGAGGACATCCAACTGCTGCGAACAAAGCTGATCGCTGACCGCGCACCGTCAACGAGCAACCACTACCTCGCAACTTTCGCCGGGTTCCTCGCCTGGTGCGAGAGCAACCGCTACTGCGAAGCAGGCCTAGCCGCTGCCTGCACTCGCTTCGCTATGAGCGACAAAGATCCAGATCCGCTGACCCAGGACGAGTTTGAACAGCTGATCAGTAAGGGGTGCCTACACCCACAGGATGCTGCAGCAGTCACCCTAGCCGTTTACACCGGGATTCGACCAGGGGAAATGTGCGCGCTAGCGGCAGAAGATGTCGACCTTGCCACAGGGCAGATCCATATCTCCCGCGCAATCACCGCCGACAAAACCTTCAAAGTACCCAAGACAGGCAAACCACGCTCAGTCTTGCTGATGCCCCCTGCACTGGAGGCATGCCGTACCCTGTTGGGGCTGGTGGCTGACCACCCGAAACAGCAGATCAAGGTCTACCATAACCGGCATGAGAGCCGAGACGAGCTGGTCACACCCCTACTATCACCAAAAACCCAGGCCAGGAAGAAGCTCATCAACCACTGGTTTGTGTCCACAGCATGGAACACCAAATGGGCCTCGATCCAGCGCCGAGCTGGAATCCGACCGCGCCGCCCATACCAAACGCGGCACACCTATGCGTGCTGGTGCCTGACAGCGCGGGGCAACCTTGCATTTATTGCCAAGCAGATGGGGCACAAGGACTTCACGATGCTCGTGGAGGTGTACGCCAAGTGGATGGATGACGAGTCCCCCATGGAGCTACAACATATTTGGAAAGGCATACAGGCTAGAGCCTACAAAGGAATTAAGCCATAAAATGAAAAAGCCCGGCGACAGCCGGGCTTTATGTGACACGCATCGTTAATAAACTTTAAATCTGAGGACTGTTAACAATTGCTTAAGCAGCTGCAGCAGAGAGTAACGACTGAAAATCTTTCAGTCTCAGATCGCACCGCAACAAGTGCTCTTTGGCTTTTGTGAACGTAACAGATTCGTCAAGATGATAGTCAGCAGTGACACGATTGTCGTGCAGCTGCTTCAAAGAGTACCCGAGACGACGCAAAGTCCGGCGAAGCTCCATGTCAGCGTTAAAACTTTTTTCAAAGTATTCAGAAAGCTTACGATGGGTAGGGCCTTTGCAATCGCTAACCGGTGGAACAGCCACTGAGTCAGCATATTCGAGAGCGAGGTGATAAACGCTGTAGTACGAGCGTGACATACCATTGCGCAGCGAGAATTCTGGAGATCCATCGATGACTTCAGCAGCTGCGTAATCGTAAAAATCCTTGTAATTAATGCTCATGCTTCTCCATCCCTTAAGCAGCAGCTGCAGCGCGATCGGCATCAGTGAGCTCAGTAGCGCTGATAACCAGGCGATCCCAAGCTTCAATATCCACGGCATCCGCTAAAGCATCAGCTATGGCTTCATTGAAACTAACAAGATAGTCAACCGAAGGCTCTTTAAGGAGAACCCTAATAGTAGTATGAGAAACACCCTCAAAATTACTAAGAGTGAACTTTATAGCCTCTAAAGTGCGATACGCCTCAAGCTTGACTATAACCTGCTCAAGCAACTGCATCCCCAAATGAAAATCACGCAGGGAAACACTTGATTTTTCCAGGCAAGATTTAAGCTCTTTTATGTAGAGCACTGAAAACACACTATCGAGCGACCTGGTAGGATTGCACTTAGCAAATCTTTCCAAAACCTTATGGTATTGACTCAGATCACCACTATAAAACATAGCCTGAGAAACTTCAGAAAGGATTTCTTCCGTTGGAGAAATCTCGAACGCCTTAATCATGAAAGGTACCGCTTCGCCGGTATACCCCAACCGACGAAGAGAATGCGCATAATTTAGTAAAACAATTTCATCATTAGCCATTCTTAACGAACGTTCATGATTCTCACGGCACTCTTTCTCATTGCCAAGTACAGAGTGCAGCATGCCAAGAAGCATGTAGTACTCAACTGGGCTCACGGTCCTGAGCTTCTCGATTTCTCGCTTGAGACGCTGCACCACCATCTCATTCGGCCGGGCGCTTTCCGCGAGCAAGGCAAGCTGAGTAGTGATTTCGGAACCTGTGGTGAGTTGGACCGGCATATTTCCTCCGAAAGCTGATCGTCCTGATCGGCGAGGGAACACAGACACCCGCACATAAAATGGAGTGTAAACGAAAAATTGCAAAGGGGGTGCACATAAGCTGCTTAGGGGGCTGCAGCAGAAATTATCAAGAGAGGCATAGCGCTGCATTAAGCCAGCGGTCAAGCCAAAGGTCAATTTCCTTAACGCTTCTGGACAGAACCGCTCGTCGCGTCGACTACCTTAAACGGGCTCACCGTGCTTGATCCAAGCATGGTAACCTTCCCTCCCTTTATCAGCGTTCAGCGAAAAGCTTTTAGCTGCGCAGCAATGCCCCAAATTTGCCCCAGCCGTATATTTTCAATCCGCTAAGTAACTGATGAATAACGCAATTTCAGATCTCTCCGCACACACTCCGATGATGCAGCAATACTGGAAGCTGAAGAACCAGCACCCAGATCAGCTGATGTTCTACCGCATGGGCGACTTCTACGAAATCTTCTACGAAGATGCGAAGAAAGCCGCAAAACTCCTGGACATTACCCTGACTGCCCGCGGGCAGTCAGCGGGCCAGTCGATCCCCATGTGCGGTATCCCCTTCCATGCAGCAGAAGGCTACCTGGCCAAGCTGGTGAAACTGGGCGAGTCGGTGGTGATCTGCGAGCAGATCGGCGATCCGGCAACCAGCAAAGGGCCGGTCGAGCGTCAGGTCGTACGCATTATCACCCCAGGCACGGTCAGCGATGAGGCGTTACTTGATGAACGCCGTGACAACCTGATCGCTGCCGTACTGGGCGATGAGCGCCTCTTTGGTCTTGCAGTACTGGACATCACCAGCGGCAACTTCACCGTTCAGGAGCTCAAGGGCTGGGAGAACCTGCTGGCCGAGCTGGAACGAATCAACCCGGTGGAACTGCTGATCCCGGATGATTGGCCACAGGGCTTGCCCGCCGAGAAGCGTCGTGGCGCCAGACGCCGCGCGCCTTGGGACTTCGACCGTGACTCAGCCCGCAAGAGCCTGTGCCAGCAGTTCGCAACCCAAGACCTAAAAGGTTTTGGCTGCGAGAAGCTGACCCTGGCCATCGGTGCTGCCGGTTGCCTGCTCGGCTACGCCAAGGAAACCCAGCGTACCGCCCTGCCCCATCTGCGCAGCCTCAAGCACGAACGGCTTGACGATACTGTCGTACTCGACGGTGCCAGCCGCCGCAACCTTGAGCTGGACGTCAACCTTGCAGGCGGGCGCGACAATACCCTGCAATCGGTCATCGACCGCTGCCAGACCGCCATGGGCAGCCGTTTGCTGACCCGTTGGCTGAACCGCCCCCTGCGCGACCTGAAGGTGCTGCTGGCACGCCAGAGCTCCATTCGCTGCCTGCTTGATGGCTACCGTTTTGAAAAGCTGCAGCCACAGCTGAAGGAAATCGGCGACATCGAACGGATCCTGGCCCGGATTGGCCTGCGTAATGCCCGCCCTCGCGACCTGGCTCGCCTGCGCGATGCACTGGGTGCATTGCCTGAGCTGCAAAACGCAATGGCCGAGCTGGAGGCACCGCACCTGGCGCGCCTGGCGGCTATCGCCGGCACCTACCCGGAACTGGCTGACCTGCTGCAAAAAGCGATCATCGACAATCCGCCTGCGGTGATCCGCGACGGCGGCGTCCTCAAGACGGGCTATGACAGCGAGCTGGACGAGCTGCTGTCGATGAGCGAAAACGCCGGCCAGTTCCTGATTGACCTGGAGGCTCGCGAGAAAGCTCGTACCGGCCTGGCCAACCTCAAGGTCGGCTACAACCGTGTCCACGGCTACTTTATCGAACTGCCCAGCAAGCAGGCTGAACAGGCACCTGCCGACTACATCCGTCGCCAGACCCTCAAAGGTGCCGAGCGCTTTATCACGCCTGAGCTGAAAACCTTCGAAGACAAGGCGCTGTCGGCTAAAAGCCGCGCATTGGCGCGGGAGAAAATGCTCTATGAAGCGCTGCTGGAAAACCTGATCAGCCATCTGCCGCCCTTGCAGGACACTGCCGCGGCACTGGCAGAGCTGGACGTCCTGAGCAACCTGGCAGAGCGCGCGCTGAACCTCGATCTGAACTGCCCAACGTTCGTCGACGAGCCGTGCATGCGGATCAGCCAGGGGCGCCACCCGGTGGTCGAGCAGGTACTGACCACCCCGTTCGTGGCCAACGACCTGGCACTCGATGACAACACCCGCATGCTGGTGATAACCGGTCCGAACATGGGCGGTAAATCCACCTACATGCGCCAGACCGCATTGATCGTGCTCATGGCACACATCGGCAGCTTCGTACCGGCGGCCAGTTGCGAGCTGTCGCTGGTTGACCGCATCTTCACCCGGATCGGCTCCAGCGATGACCTGGCCGGCGGCCGCTCGACCTTCATGGTCGAGATGAGCGAAACCGCCAACATCCTGCATAACGCTACCGAACGCAGCCTGGTGCTGATGGATGAAGTGGGGCGCGGCACCAGTACCTTTGACGGCCTGTCGCTGGCCTGGGCCGCAGCCGAGCGCTTGGCGCAACTGCGCGCCTATACGCTGTTCGCCACGCACTACTTCGAGTTGACCGTACTACCCGAGAGCGAACCGCTGGTAGCCAACGTGCACCTCAATGCCACCGAACACAACGAACGTATCGTGTTCCTGCATCATGTACTGCCTGGCCCGGCCAGCCAGAGCTACGGCCTCGCGGTTGCCCAACTGGCCGGCGTACCTGGCCCGGTTATTCAGCGTGCCCGCGAACACCTGAGCCGCCTGGAAACCGCGAGCCTGCCGCATGACGCAGCGCCTCTAGCCGACAGAGGCGCGCCAGCGGTGCCGCACCAGAGTGATCTGTTCGCCAGCCTGCCGCACCCGGTGCTGGAGGAAATCAGCAAAACCGATATTGATAACCTGACACCTCGTCAGGCGCTCGAAATGCTCTATACACTAAAGACTCTGATCTAACGCACCGTCCCACAAGCTGATAGAATCCCGCGCGGTTTGGCGACACTGCAGATTACTAGCCTGGTCTGCAGCCATCTACCAAACCCCGCGGCCCTGTCTGGAAGGGCTGTGCTGCCGTCGCCTGAGGAGAAAATTAGAAATGACCTTCGTCGTCACCGACAACTGCATCAAGTGCAAGTACACCGACTGCGTAGAAGTCTGTCCGGTGGACTGCTTCTACGAAGGCCCGAACTTCCTGGTCATTCACCCGGATGAGTGCATCGACTGTGCGCTGTGCGAGCCTGAATGCCCGGCACAAGCCATTTTCTCTGAGGACGAAGTGCCTGAGGATATGCAGGAGTTCATCCAGCTGAACGTTGAGCTGGCTGAGATCTGGCCAAACATCACCGAGAAGAAAGATGCACTGCCCGATGCCGAGGAATTCGACGGTGTCAAAGGCAAGATCAAGGATCTGGAGCGCTAAACGCTCTCGTTCTACGCAAAAGGCCCCTACAGGGGCCTTTTCTTTTTTGCGGACAAAAAAAAGGGGCGGTTTGACCCGCCCACATTTTTTCCGTAGTCCCTTTATTCCCTTTCATCATCCTGATGAATCGCATCCTGCGATGTCCTTGACCCTCATCCTTGAAGGCCTGTGTCCAAATCCGTGGACACAGGGCAGATAGTAATCGCTGGAGCGCCTGGAGCAACTGGCAAAACCTCTCAAAAAAAGACCTGAGGGTTACCCAAGCAAAAATAAAAATCCTTATTTATCAAACAGATAAACAAATACCGACTGTGAAAGCGGCAACGATTTACTCGCGCCTACAGCTTTGGCTTACGCACACTGTAAGTGATCACTTACAACAGCATGCACAGTAACAACACACGGGTAGTCTTTGGCTCATACCAACATGTTTCAGCGCCGGGCGACCCGGCGCTAGCTCAACACAATCGAGTAGGAGGCGAGTTCACACCCGCCGTCCTCTCACACCACCGTGCGTACGGTTCCGTACACGGCGGTTCA
>NZ_PJQQ01000040.1:0-39396 GCF_002858665.1 Pseudomonas sp. FFUP_PS_473 | reverse complement strand
CGCTGGCGACTCATGGCACCTCCTATTTGGGCCTCATTATGAGGCTTGGAGGTGTCTAGGGAACCAGGGGCGATTCATAGAGTGGCTGCAAATTGACATTTTGATGCGCAGCTTGCACATCGATCAATGGCGCAATGCCATCATTAGCATGAAAATGACCATGTTGTCGAGGAGAGGCCCGAACCAGCAGAATTCAGTTCCGAGGACTGGTCGGACTTCCTATGACCGCTCTAAATCGATGCTTGCCGCTTGCTGAAACTCTGAGGATGTGGCTATCTCAGATACCGACTGGATCGGTTCAATCGAAGCCGCTCGATTTCTTCGGCCGAACTGCGAAAGGCCTACGCTTCATGGTACCGCTTCATCTCCTCAACAGCGTCGGCACTCAAGGTCGCGGCGCTGTTCGATAAGGCTCAGTAGCGATCTCATAGCCACGCTTAGCGGCTTGAGTGCGGTAAACTGCTCCGGGTGGCGAAGTAGCATATCGAGTGCCAACTCTGCATCGAGGGATCGTCCACTTAGCCGCAGTCAGGCTAGGAATTTACCGAAGGGCTCCAACCAGGCTGACAACAATCTAGGCTAGGTCAATAGTTCTGGAAGGACTGGTAATTCAACGAAAGCGCGGTCGTCCTGGCCTCATCGTCCACAGCATGCCAGGCCGCGCTCATCCGGCTCTCCCAGGTCTGAGCTGCTAACAACAGCTCAATGACTTCGTCCGCCCACCCTTCCCCGCCAAAAATTTCTCGAGCAAGGCCAAGCGCTGAATGTTCAAGCCCTAGATTTAACTGAGCGATGTAATCAAGCATACGGTAAAGAAGCCCTATAGCCTGAAATTTAGAGAGTTCCTCACTGTCGTGCTTCTCTATGCTATGCCGGACATTCAAGCTACCACCGGCAACCTCGATGAAAATCTTAATCTCGGACACTGGACACCCCTTTTTTATTGTTCTTTTAATTTCAGGATGCTCTGGAGCTTGTGCCTGCACAACTATATTGACGATTAACACTCCCCTTCACATCTGAAAAATCCTACCGGAGACAGCCAACTCAACCACGCCCGACTCTACCCCTATAAAACTCCAATCAAAGTGCTCGATGACATTGAGGCATTGCGCCTATCTCAAATCGGACGAGATCGACTGCCCCCCCTTTTCCAAGGCATTAGCCAGCTCACCAAGCGCATCACGCAAACAGCGATCTTCCTGGGTATAATCAGGCTCCGACAGTAACTGGCGCGCATGTCTGAGTAGCGCCTCGAGGCTCTTGACACTGAGCTCTAGCTCAATCAGCACGGGTGAATCACATGTGAGTTCGCCAACCTGCTCGAAGAAGATAGGGATCACACGAGTCTCATTAAATCCATCAGTCTTTGGAGATCCCAGCAAATAGCCATAGCAAACATTGCCGTGGATCACTACCACCATCAACAATTTGTTAGATTCGCGGCTACTTTCCATGACCCACGCCTCCAGAAATCGTGGCGAGTCAGTCACATTAGCAACAAAAGCATTTAGTTCCTCCATCGACTTAGGCCATATATCATGTGCCCACTTAATATCTTCAGAGACTGGGACTAGCAAACAGTTCCCTCCCCTCAAGGTCAGATTTTCACCCATGTGGCAGGAGGTAACGGGGAGCGGGTCGATATCACCCAACGGTACGATAAACAGCGTGCAGTTCATTTGCTTACCGCCAGAAAAACTGGCCGCAATCCGAACCTCCATAAGCCCATCAATTTGTGGAAGCTCAACGCGAGCACAGGCAATTTCGGAGGTTTCTTCCACCGCCCGATGCCGAAGGCAAAACCGGGCCCACTCATCACTTCTAGCCTCGACGTCGATGTCACCGGAAAGGGTGTCCAAGCTAGCTTCGGTCGAGGGGTTCGCAGTGGCAGATAACTCGTTTTGCAAATCAGAGGAGTCCTTACCTTTCATGCTGTTCGGGTGGCCTCGCCTAAGTAGTTACGATGGTACGAAGCATCACTTCACGGCTGGGTTTGCCTGTAGCTTTGAACCCACCGGGTCTACTAGACCAACAGCATCGGTTACATTAACAGGCATATCCCTGATCAATCCGCTCGAGCAAATTCTTTGCTTTGTTGTACCCAGCCTCATCGCGGGCATACTCCAGACCAGTTAAACCACCGAATTCGTCCCGAGGGCGAGCCAACCAAACATGCGCTTTAACTTTGCTGCCAAACACACTCTCAGCCTGATGCCGAATCAGCTCCTCAAAATTCATTTCTGTTTGCATGGAACATGACTCCTTCGCCCCTTGACCATTCATCTCTTTGACGAATAGCCCATCGCTTATGCTCAGGAATTTTCCAAGGCTAGGAGTGCAGGGAGACTTACAAATTTTCTCATACCAGGCCCTGCCAAAAAGAAAGTTGTGTTCATGCTCTCAAAAACATAGCCGTCTAGTACACGCTGAAAGCTGGAGCGAATTGCACCTGCTCGGGAGCCCTCAGCCCTGCTGTCGTACACGACAGTGCTGGCAAAGACTACCGTTGGCTGCAGGCCGTTCGATTCAAGTCCTTTCTCAACCTCGCTTGGCACCATGATGTCGAGCAGCAGCCAATCCCGTACAACATAAAATGGCCGCCCCTCATTAGCTGTCCATGCAGTCTGTACGATATTTTCATCTGACTGGCCGTCACCTTCTAAGGGAATGCCACCTTCCGATAAAAGATTTGCTAACAACGCTGCTTCCACTTGTCCTACCTGATTCGTTTTGTTGAGCCACATGCGCCATCGCTTCATTGCTGGGTATGCCGGGCTCAGTGAAGAGCACCCTCGAACCGAGGGCTACCACCGTCTAGCGCCCAATCGCAGACCACATAGGTGCTGCCATTCCTCGTCTGGAACAGATAGTACGCACCATGCTCTATACGCCGAGTCAACGTAGATGTTCGGATCGTTGCCCCATCCCGGAACCTCCCTCGGCTCTCGCGATACACAATGCCCACCAGGCAATTGATTGACTGATCGTATACAGCGCAGCAGAGGAAACCTGTTATAGGGATGCCAAAGCTCGTGGCCATCGCCCGTTCCACACTGCCAGGCACTAACCCGGGTGGTGTCTCTGCTGGTGACTGATGGCTAGCCAAAAGCTCAAAGTCGTTGGACATCTCAATGCACCTGATGAAATGGCTGGACTGTTTCATTCAGGAGGTACCTGTTCTCACCCATGTACCAGCTTCTCCACTGAATATGCCTGCTGTTAAACCTGTGAATGATTGCCGGCGTATGCGCTGGCAAGTCGTTCCTCCATTCAGCCGCAATACGGGTAGCTGCACTGGCATCCCCGGTCGATGTGAAACCTGTCCAGCATGTCGTACCTAGGAAACGTGTTTGATTGCAAATCCAAGATTCGCTTTCAAGCATGTGAACGTGGAGCCCTGTCGTCTTCATTGCCTCCAGCGTCCGGTCTATGTGCCCACCGTAAAACTCGTGGTTTCCGCACACATAAAGAACCGGGCAGCTGTACATCTCATTGAGCCTCACGTTCACCTCGCTTTTTATCAATGCACCGCGCCGGCCTGGCCGTTGTCGTCACCGTACTGAGCGGTTGGCGCTGCTCTGCCAGACGATCGACTTAGGGGTAAATTGAAGTCATCCCCTGTCCATCAATCTGCTCGGCAAAAAAGTATCCGGCACAGCGCCTAGCTTGGAACGAGTCTGCCGAAACGTTCAATAACGCAAACTATATACGGTGTTATTGAACACAGCAACATGGCCAGATCCTTCCCTTTTCGGGAGGCAATTTGATGTCGCTGAAGCCGGCCTTCGCTGCAATGCTTCGATCCGTGCGTGACGCACAGTCCCGTACGCAGGAAAACGTGGCCACCACCACATCCCGCACCTACCTGGGACACCTGGAAAACGGCAGCTCCAACGTAAGCCTCGACAAGCTCAATGAACTCGCGAACAGCCTAGGTCTATCCCCGCTGACGCTTATGGCCTTGACCCTTTCCGCTCACGACGAATGCTCTGCAGGTGAAACCCTGCAACGGGCCCACGATGAAATCCGTGAATTGGGTGAGGCCGTTGAGCTTGAGGTGATGCGAGCTCATCTGGTGGATGGGAAGCTCGTGAAGCGCAAACCCCACCGGCCAGTAGATGTGGAGAAGCTTGCCCGGGTGCAAGCCTGCAAGGCCAAGGGAATGACTCAATCAGCAACGGCCCGGGAGCTTGGGCTGAGCAAGGGCACGGTTCACCTGTTCTGGAACTGAGCATTTTTGTTTTTTTGCGATCCTGACAACCTTGCTCTATGGTCAATTTCATAAAATCTGAAATTGATCGAGGATCAAGGTGATGATGAATGCAGTGCTGCTTAAGCGCGCCATGAATTACCTAGAGCTCAGCGGCGTGGCTCTGGCCGACAAGGTCAGCGCACTACGCGAGGACGGTAAACGTACGGCACCAGAAACCATCAGCCGGTGGCTAAACGGCACCAGACCGGTCGATCCATTTCTGATGGGGTGGATTGCTGAGCTGGTGCGCTCAAAGCTGGTCAGCGAGGAGCGATCGTGGGTCAGGTTGCCGAACGGCAGGTTCATCATTGCCATTGCCAACCTCAAGGGCGGGGTCGGCAAGACATCACTCGCGAGGAATCTCGCGGCGATCGCAAAGTCCCTACGCCTGAAAAGCACATTCCTCTACGCCGAGTACCCAGAAGCGCGACGTCGCGCCGGGTATGTGTTCTATGACCTCAAGCCGCTGAATATCAACTGCCCCGAACTGAGCCCCGAAGAAATCCTCGCCTATGAGCCAGCGGAAGGCGAGGTGGTGATCGTCGATGTTTGCAACAGCATCGCTCAGGACTCTTTTTTCGAAGCAAAAGGCCAAGAGCCGTTGAAACCGGATCCGAAAGGCTTCCTTACCCGCTTTGTGCCAGATGTCTATGTGGTGCCCGGCGAGTTCGCCAGCAGCCTGGACAACTGGGGTACTCAGAAACTTATCGAAAGCAACGTGCTTCAGGCCCCAGTTCAGCTTCTGCATCGACCCAGCCTGATGTGCATGGACTTCGCCAAGACTGCGAACCGGGACGGGTTCGATGTGACCAGCGAAATGTTCTGCCCGTTCTTCATTCCGCAGTCGGTGTCGACAAGCTCTCCTCTGCCCCGCGACTTCATGAGCGAATGGCAGAACCTCGACCAGAAGCACCATCATTACCGGCTCTTCGAGCACTTGGTTTCCCTGGTAGGTGGGGAGATCCTTGAAAGCTATGACATGGAGCAGGAAGTGAAGACGGCTGGGCTGGAGAAGTTGCTAGGCTGGGCGGAGGCCGCCTAGGTGCATAACTGGTGCATCGAAACTAGTAGTTCCCCAAGAGCATCAGTTGACCACTACAGTTCGATATCCCAACTGCGGTCGTAAAGTCTTTCTCTTACGAGCGCGAGCAGCCTCTCCTAATGTAGGACAAGCGAGGTCGCCAAATGAGCTTGTGCCAGATATCGACCTAGATGACGACCATTCCAAAGACCTCGCACTCTTCCGTTACCTCTGTTCCGTCCACTTGCTCCTCATTAACCGTACAGATGGCTAAGGGAGGCAGTATTTCTCAAAGCAGGTCAATGAGTGGCCAGGGGTAGCGGCAACTGCCCGCATGGTCTGCGATGGGCTGGTAAACGAAGTAGCTCCAATCCGTATGCGCCCAGACTATAGCAAGCAGCTTTTCACGCACCTCGTCGCGGCTGAGGCTGGCTGCCACGCGCCACCAACTCAGCTGAACGTCTTCTGCCGTCAGCCCCTCGGGTGGTTCATCACGCTCGTTGTCATAGTCCGCAAAGGGGATCGGATTACCGGGTTGCCAATCGACCATTAAACCATTGCTGGGCATCTGCATGCAGGCTACTCAAGGCAAGGCAAGGCAAGGCAGGCCATCATAACGGGCCAGGGTGACGGGATCGATTGAATTAAGCAGCTAGATCCCTTACTTATGAATGCGGAGGAGTCTGTACCGCAGGCAATCAGCGAGAAGCACGCCCAAAGCTTGCATAGATGCAAAATGCTACGCAAAATTCGCCACTTTACCTTGGGACTGCGCCGTGTCGCTCTCTGGCATTTTCAGCTCACACTATCAGCGTCGTTCTTTCCTCGTTGCCAGCACGCTCGTGATCGCGGCGTGCGGTATCATCATCATGCTGATCGCTTTCTACGGGAAGGATGATCCTCTGTGGGAAGCTTTTAACAACTTCATCATCTCCATCGTTGCCAGTGGCGCCTTTGCCATTATATCTACACTTTACCTGTCCTATTTCACTGATCCACGACTGGCGCGCGCTGAAACCCTGATTCTGCCGCAGGACATTAACGAGAACCTGCACCGACTCGCCGGCGGTGCACACGATTATCGAATCTACGTGCGCACTGGGAGGCACTTCCGAGCCAAAGCCTTACCCGCCCTTGTGAAGCACGCATGCGAGAGCAGACAACCCATTCGCATGGAAGTTATTTTGCTGGACTTCAGGGATGTTGAGGTTTGCGAGCGATACGCCGAATTTCGAAAGTCAGCATCTTTTGATCACTATCTATGGGACACGAAGTACGTTCAGCACGAGGTGCTGGCGACGATCATTGCAATTGCCAAAGCCGTAAACCTCAATCGCCCGTTCATCCAAGTAGACTTGCGTCTGAGCAACCGCCTCTCCACATTCCGGATAGAAGGCAACGCCGATGAAATGATAGTCACCCGGGAAGACCCGAAGGATTACGCTTATTGCTACACTCGCAAACACAGAGACTTTTCGGGACTGCTGACCGAGTTCAACTGGGTGAAGAGAGAAGCCGAGGAAATCCCTGTGCCTACCCTTCCCGATCCTGCCACTTGTGTCATCCTCACCACCATGTTCGGTGAGTTGATTTCCCCGGAAAGCCAAGCTGCTGCTGCAGAGGCCCTGAATTCCCCCGCTCCATATGCACGCTGAACTTGATGAACTTTTAACCCGCGAACGCTTCCTCTCCTGCGATCGAGGCACTCTACTCACAACCTTAAAACGATGGATAGCACTGAAGAACCCTGCGTGCCTGATACATCCCCACGGTTTTTTCGTGATGCTCCTAAAGCGCTGCGAGGGTGAAGAGTGGCGGCTACATCTGTGGCTCAGCGATCGAGGTGATGACTATGGTATGCCTGGTCGCGTGCACACGCATGACAAACACGTCGATAGCCGGATTCTCCTCGGCACCCTGACCAATCTTCAGTACAGTGTGAGTGAGGCCGACCCAGGAGAGTTTCCACTCTACGAAGCCCACTACCAAGGGGACAGGTACCTCAAGCAGACGACTAACACACTGAGGAAGGCATCGACTCGCGTCGACCTTTCGATGAGCGGATCTTCGCTGATGCTGGCAGGCGAAAGCTACCGGGTTGAACGACACACATTCCACGAGGCAGTGCCCTCGGCAGGCCTGACCACATGCACCCTGGTCTGCATGCACTCACCGGCACCTGGAGCGATCAAGGTCGTTGGGGTGGATGGCTACCCAGACGTATTGAGCTTCGAGCGAAGCGAACATCCTTCACATCTATTCTTGAGGCATCTCTAACCCAAGTCATGACCTTTGTGTTTGGGCTTCAGAACACTTACTTACAGATATACTCCCACTTTATCTACTCAATCAGATTCCCGATTGCCGTAGATACGGTTTGAAGCGTTCCGATTAACCAATGCACCGGTGAAAGACTGAGTCGAGCATGCTGAGGCGCTCACCGCTCTTCGATCGATAATTACCCCCCAAAAAAACAAAAGCCGGCGCTAGTGAGTCTCACTAGCGCGCGCCATAAGTCTACAGTTTTAGTTTACTAACGATGATTATCGACGAGGGAGTTGTCTTCGCAAGGTTCGTAAATCACCACTGGGCCATTTTCAGTTTGAGTAAGCTCAGCGTGCAGACCATGATTCTCAATAAGAAGGTTCAGTGAGCGAGGTGCTCGACCAACACACACGCCCTTCGATCGAACACTGGCGATTCCCCACGATACATTAGGATTAGTTATTTCATCCAGCGAAATATGCAGTGTCGCTGGGCTGGCGGTGTATACAAGTCTGGATTCTAGTAAGGAATTACGAGTTTTGATAGCACGCGAACGCTGCTTCAGAACATTAAGCTCTTTTGTCCAGCCAGAGCTTAAGCGCTTTCTTGCAGAGCTCTCGTCATCGTAGTCCGGATCACTCTCAAGTTTCAAAGAGACTAACCGACCCAGTTCAATCGCGTGCTGAGTAAGACGATCAAATTCGTCCTTACTACCGCTAGCAACCCACTCGCTATAAGTTACTTTTTCAAGCTGTTTCAGCAGACTTTCGTGTCGAAGGGTGCGGGTATACGCGGTATCACCATCATCAACCTCCGATGAAGCCTCAACGATTTCATCGATAGGGATATTTAGCTCAAGGGGTACTTTTGGCCCGACATGGAAGTTAAATCTTGGCCGGTTTGCGGCGATAACTCGCTGCTCACGAAGCTCCCGGAGCTCTTTTAGACGCTCCTCGATTTTCTCCATTGTCTCATCGCTAGGTTCAAAAGACTTTATATCCATGTGTTGTCCCCTTGGACTAAATCCATCAAATCATGCCTATCAAAGTATTGCAACACCTCAACAAAGGCATGGG
The DNA here is from genome assembly GCF_002858665.1 of Pseudomonas sp. FFUP_PS_473. Lineage (NCBI taxonomy): Bacteria > Pseudomonadati > Pseudomonadota > Gammaproteobacteria > Pseudomonadales > Pseudomonadaceae > Pseudomonas > Pseudomonas sp. FFUP_PS_473. The sequence continues at coordinate 30,779 of NZ_PJQQ01000040.1, read as the reverse complement.
ATACAAATAGATCCTTAAAATCCTCAATAAGCGGGTTAGACTCATCTAACGGCATATTTGAATCAACAACCAGCATGCAGCGACGAATCCGGCGCTCAGGAATTTCCGGCTGCAGATTAGGCAAAATCATTGGGAAGCAGGCGATCCATCGGGCCCTCGGCCAGATGCGTTCCTTCCTGTACACATCGTCACCTGGGAGCCGCTTGTCCAGAAAGTGGATCTGGGGTTTGTTCGTCCGCAGTGCTTGTTCAAAAATCCAGGAACCAGCTTTGCGCGTGATCCCACTATCTACGTCTCCTGGCTTGTACCCATGGGTAAATACAGTGGTGAGGGAATTCATGCTGCCGCCACGCTCAGCCACGATTGCTACACGAACCCTCGGATTTCGCACAGGCTCAAACCATTCACCCACACTATCCATCACAAATGAGTGAAAAACCCCATGCATAGCCTTTGCAGCCGCCTGCAGAGTCGCTCGGGTATCTATCTCCTCGGTTAGCCGAAACTCAACTGCGCTAGCCGTCTTCGAGACGACGTCCCACACGTCTTCAGCGGACGCATCAAACTGCATCATGTTCATGCTTGGAGTCAGCGGAATCTTCAGCGTGCTCCCCGCCGCTCGCGTATGAATCATGCTTGATCCGTTCACTACAGTCCCCAACACAGCAGAAGTCCAGTGTTTCCCGATCTTGACCTCAGACTCAAGGCTTAGCGCAATGGTTCCGACGCCAGGGTTAAGTACCCGCTCCTCGTCAAACGGCCAAGCTGGGAGATTCGATACCAAGCCGCCGTCTAAGAACTGACCTTCAATCAGCTCGGTTTTCGTTTCAGTATGGCGGTAAAACGTCAAATTCCACGGTTCAAAGACGAAAGGCAAACAAACAGAGGCCGCAACCGCATCGCCAATTTTCACGTCTGGTGTCCTGTCCTCGCAAAATAGCTCAAGGCATTCGTAGGCAACGTTCGTCGCCACAATTTTGAGAGGAATCGTATCGACCGGAACCTCTTGTTCCCTCGCCGTCTTCAAGTCCGCAAACGTAATCCCTCCGCCCTCTTTTACATAGCCTCTCTCGGCCAGCTTCTGCGTAAGAGCCCGATCGATCAGGAGCGACACGTTGCCCACGGTGTTCAGACCACCAACAAAACGCCAGCCCCACCGCAAAATTTGTCTGCCAAGCAGGAAGCCATTCACGACTACAGCCGACACCACAAGAGCTGTCACAGTCGGGCCTTTTTGAATAGCCAACCCTACTACGAAGGCGACCAGACCGAATGGGATGCAGTAGTAGATGAAAAACCAAGCGAGATTCGCGCTCAAACGTACCGACAAGCCGAGAGTAACCAGTGTGGTGTCTAGAGCCTTGGCCGCTAAAGACATGATTTTACCCAACCGGGAAATAGGCGGTGCCCGCCTGCCCGCACACCTTTTAGCCGAGGCCGCGATCAACAGGTCTTCAAGCTTTTTGCGCTCTACCTTGTTCGCATCAAGCTTCCGGCGGTCTCTTTCAACAGCGGCAGCAACGGTTAATTCGGGCTCTGGGCAACGCGGAGCGGGCTTGTGTCCAAAACCACAGCAGGAACCAATCCATCGGCAGATTTTCAGCTTTCGCCAGAAAGTCCCAGGGAAAATGTCAATCGGTTGATGGAAACCCAAGCCCTCAGCACTGCGAGTGAAGAGGTGCTCACGGGTTTCAATGTTAACCATCTCGTCCGCCTTGTAACCCACAGAGACGAGTGCAGCCACCATTGAACCCGCCGAGGTGCCAGAGACACCACGGATGTCATAGCGGTATTTTTCAATTGCTTTGAGAGCACCAACATGTGCAACTCCTTTTGCACCACCACCTTGCATCGCGAGAAAAATAGGGCGGGTATCCACTCGGCCTGGCTTGACGGAAGCCTCGACGCTCTGGTCAGCAACCAGGCCCTTCACTGGAGAATTCATGAATTGATGCGTGTCCGTTGCTCTTTATCGGGCGCTCAAGGCTTGCTCGAAGGCGCGTTTCCTGACGCTGATTTCCGCCACCACCGACCTTATCGGCTGCATCAATATTTGCTAAAGCCGATATCGGGTAGTCTGTACTGATGAGGTTTGCAAGGATCACAAGGGAGATGTGACCAGAGTGCCATCATAGCAAAAGTCCGCCATGCGGTTCGACTGATCCGAGCCTCTGTGTGATGCAGAACAGCACCATCGGATCACAGCCTCTACGACGAATTTTGTGAAAACGTAAACAGGGAAACCCCAGATTTAATGGGCTTCAGGAGATGCGTGATCGCAAGTGGAGCATGGAAATGGGGTTGGAATGGCTTTTAGGGTTTACGTTTGCCACTCGAACAACTTTTTTAGCGCATGGGGTTTACTTTTTTTAATCCGCCAGTGCTAGAATAGTAGCAAGAAACAAGACATCTCTCTCCAGAACCCATTATTCTAAGGGTTCTAGGCAGCTAGACAGGTTTCGTGAGGTTGAAGGGGCGATTGGTTTCTGTTTACCTTGACCACCAACCGAAACTAACGCATCCGTGAAGCGATCACAAAGCACGACGGTGCCCCGTGCCAATGCCGGGCGGATCACTTCGGCCAGGTGCTGGGCACGCGCAGCGAAGACCAACAACAGCTCGGTATCAGGGTGCATCAGCTCTTCACTGGGCGCCAGCAACAGCTCGCGAATACGCTCCGCCAGCGGCGTGCCACCCGGCTCCCGGGTCAGCAGCACGTCCACGCCCTGGCTGCGCAGGTGCTCGGCCAGGTACTCGCGGTTGGTGCTCTTGCCCGCACCTTCAGGGCCTTCCAGGGTAATAAACAAGCCGCTCACAGGCAGTCCTTAATTTTGATCAGTACGGGAGGACTCATCGACCGCTGTCGAAGACTCGCTCGGTTCGACGACCATGTCATCGGGTGTCGACTGTTGGGCTTGCGGTGCCGGGCTCGAGCGATAATCGGCGCGACGCTTGAGCTGATACTCACGCACCGCCGAATTGTGCGCGTCCAGGTCATCGGAGAAGACATGACTGCCATCGCCACGCGCCACGAAGTACAGGCTGCTGCCAGGCAATGGGTTCAACGCCGCATGAATCGCCTCACGCCCCACCATGGCAATTGGCGTCGGCGGCAAGCCCGCATTCACATAGGTGTTGTAAGGGGTCGGCTCGCGCAGGTCAGCACGGGTGATCTTGCCGTTGTAGCGCTCGCCCATGCCATAAATCACCGTTGGGTCCGTCTGCAGCAACATGCCGATTTGCATGCGTCGCACAAATACACCCGCGATCTGGGCACGTTCCTGAGGAACGCCGGTTTCCTTTTCCACCAGCGAAGCCATGATCAGCGCCTGATAAGGATCGCGATAAGGGGTTTCAGGGGCACGGGCATTCCACTCCTGAGCCAGCACCTCTTCCAGGCGCGCATACGCTTGCTGGAGGAACTCAACATCGGTCATGCCGCGCACAAAGCGGTAGGTATCCGGGAAAAAGCGCCCCTCCGGAAACACACCAGCGTGCCCGAGCTTTTCCATGACCTCGCTGTCGCTCAGACCGTTAAGCGTCTGTTCGATTTTTTCGTGCTTGGCCAAAGCGGCGCGCACCTGACGGAAGTTCCAGCCTTCAACCAGCGTCAGGTTGTACTGCACTACCTCACCGCGACGCCACAGCTCGAAAAGCTCGCGCACGCTCATGCCTGGGCTGAGACGATACTCGCCTGTGTGCAGCGGCACACCGACCATATTGAAACGCCAGTACAGGCGTAACCAGAAAGCATCCTTGAGCAAGCCATCCGTTTGCATACGGTAGAACATGCGATTGGGCGTCGTACCGGTCGGCACATCGAGCAACTGCTCCTGGGACACATGCAGCGGCTGCTGAAGGGCCGAGTTCAACTTCCAGGCGGAGTACCCCAACAGCAGGCCACCCAGGATCAGGCCGATCTCCAGCAGTACCAAGAATTTACGTCTCACAAATCAGGCATCCAGTAACGTACGGGCAATGGCCTGCAGTTTACGGGTGACCGGGCCCGACGACCAGTTCATCGATCCACACGAGCACACCGGCCAGATACCGTAAACACTGTTACAGAGAAAGACCTCATCGGCTCGCGCAAGATCCTCAAGGGCCAGATCGCCGACACGAACGTCGATCCCGAGGCGCGCAGCCTCGACCATCAGCGCCGCACGCATGACCCCGGCAACCCCGCAACGGCTGAGGTCGGCAGTCAACAACACGCCATCCCTGACCAGAAACAGATTGCTGTAGACCCCTTCGACCACGCGGCCGGTGATGTCACGCATCAACCCTTCGGCATAGTCGGGATCCTGCCACTCGGAACGGGCCAATACCTGCTCAAGACGATTGAGGTGCTTGAGCCCCGCCAACAGCGGCTGTTCCGCCAGGCGGGTACGGCATTCGAACAGCTTCACACCATGCTCGGCATTGCCAGCGGGGTAAGCCGCTGGCGGATTGCCCTGCAGGATACGCCGCGGCGGCACGCCAGCGGCGGGCGCATAGCCACGCTGGCTGTCACCCCGGGTCAGAATGAGCTTGAGCACGCCCTCGCCCAGCAGGCTGGCGTAACGGCTCAACTCATCGCGAATCAGTGCCAGATCGGCGTTAATCGCAAGGCGCTGGCAACCCAGCGCCAAGCGTTCGAGGTGATACTCGAACAATGATGGCCTGCCGGCCTTGACCGCGATGGTCTCAAACAGACCATCGCCGTAGGCCAACCCTCGACTTTGCAGTGCCAGGGTATCGGCCGGCTGACCATCGACCCAGCTTTGCATCAACCGGCGAACCGGCGGAACACCAGCGAGCCGTTGGTACCGCCAAAACCGAAGGAGTTGGACAACACCACATCGATCGACATTTCACGCGCCTGATGCGGCACGAAGTCCAGGTCACACCCTTCGTCCGGCTCATCGAGGTTGATGGTCGGTGGAGCCACCTGGCCGTTGATCGACAGCACGCTGAAGATCGCTTCCACAGCCCCGGCAGCGCCCAGCAGGTGACCGGTCATGGACTTGGTGGAGCTGACCGCCAGCTTGTACGCATGCTCACCAAACACCGACTTGATCGCCGATGCTTCCGCCAGGTCACCCGCCGAAGTCGACGTGCCATGGGCGTTGATGTAGCTGACTTCGCTTGGGTCGAGGCGCGCATCACGCAGGGCATTGGCCATGCAGCGTGCAGCACCGGCACCGGTTTCCGGTGGCGAGGTCATGTGATACGCGTCGCCGCTCATACCGAAACCTACCAGCTCGGCATAAATGGTCGCACCACGGGCCTTGGCGTGCTCCAGCTCTTCAAGCACCAGCGCACCGGCGCCGTCGGCCAGAACAAAGCCATCACGGCCCTTGTCCCATGGACGACTGGCACGGGTCGGCTCGTCGTTGCGGGTCGACAGCGCACGAGAAGCGCCAAAGCCCCCCATACCCAAGCCACACGCAGCCATTTCAGCACCACCGGCAATCATCACATCGGCTTCGCCAAAGGCGATATTGCGTGCGGCCATGCCAATGCAATGCGTACCGGTCGTGCATGCCGTGGCAATGGCGTAGTTAGGCCCCTGTACGCCCAGGTGGATCGACAGGAAGCCGGAAATCATGTTGATGATCGAGCCTGGCACGAAGAACGGCGAAATACGCCGAGGCCCCTGCTCATGCAAGGTGCGGCTGGTTTCTTCGATATTGGTCAGGCCACCGATGCCCGAACCCATGGCCACGCCGATACGCTCACGGTTGGCATCGGTCACTTCCAGGCCAGCATTACGCACTGCCTGAAAACCGGCCGCCAGGCCGTACTGGATAAAAAGGTCGAGTTTGCGAGCTTCCTTGACCGACAGGTACTGCTCAACCTCGAAGCCCTTTACCGAGCCGCCAAAACGGGTGGAGTAAGCAGAAAGGTCTGTATGTTCGATCAGACCAATGCCACTGCGGCCAGCCAGAATGCCCTGCCAACTGCTCGGCACGTCCGTACCCAGTGGCGACAGCATACCCATACCGGTGACCACGACGCGTCTACGCGACACAGCACTCTCCTTTTTCTAAGGTCTACATCTCTCGCAAAGAAAAAACCGCACGCCAGTGAAGGCAGTGCGGTTTTTCCATGACAAGAAGCGACGACTACAACGTCTTAAGCCTGGTGGCTGGTGACGTAGTCGATAGCTGCTTGAACAGTAGTGATCTTCTCGGCTTCTTCGTCAGGGATTTCGGTCTCGAATTCCTCTTCCAGAGCCATCACCAGCTCAACGGTGTCAAGGGAATCGGCACCCAGATCTTCGACGAAGGAAGCAGTGTTCACTACTTCTTCTTCTTTAACGCCCAGTTGCTCGGCGACGATTTTCTTGACGCGTTCTTCGATGGTGCTCATACCTTGTTTTCACTCCTAATGGACATATGTCAGGCAGCTGGCCGGGGTGTAAGTGTATAGAAAGAGTTTGGCTTTTCAAGCGCCAAGCGCTTCTCGAACGTCACACCCAACCGCTGACTAGAATTTGGTTGCAGCTTTATAACGGATTTTACACGCCACGTATGACATTTTTTTGAAGCAATCCGTCACATTTGCCTTACATGTACATCCCGCCGTTGACCGGAATGGTTGCACCGGTGACATAACCTGCACCCTCGGACGCCAGGAAAGCCACGACTTTGGCGATTTCCTCGGCTTGTCCCAGACGCCCCAGAGGAATCTGGGTCTGCAGGGCTTCGCGCTGCGCTTCTGGCAGCTCACGCGTCATGTCAGTGTCGATGAAACCAGGCGCCACCGAGTTGACGGTGATCGCACGGGAGCCCACTTCACGCGCCAGCGCACGGCTGAAGCCTTCCAGGCCAGCTTTGGCAGCTGCATAGTTGACCTGACCGACGTTACCCATGGCACCGACTACCGAACCGATGCTGATGATACGACCCCAGCGTGCCTTGGTCATGCCGCGCAGCACACCCTTGGACAAACGGTACAGGCTGTTGAGGTTGGTATCGATAACATCGAACCACTCGTCATCCTTCATCCGCAGCATCAGGTTGTCGCGGGTGATACCGGCGTTGTTGACCAGGATCGTCGGCGCACCGAACTGCTCCTGAATCGCGGCCAGGGTGGCGGTAACCGACTCATCACTGGTGACGTTCAGCTCAAGGCCGGTACCCGCGATACCGTGCTCCTTGAGGGTCGCAGCGATGCGCTCGGCACCAGCAGCCGAGGTTGCCGTACCGATGACCGTAGCGCCCAGGCGACCCAACTCCAGGGCGATGGCCTGGCCAATACCACGGCTGGCACCAGTCACCAGTGCAACTTTACCTTGCAGGCTCATGCAAGCTTCTCCTAATTTCAGGCCAGCGCCGCACGGGTGGCGGCGACAGCGTCTGGGGTATTGAGGTTATAGGTGGTCACACCGTCAGCGCAGCGCTTGTTCAAACCAGCCAGGACCTTGCCTGGGCCGCACTCGACCAGCGAGGTAGCGCCTTGTGCTGCGAGGTACTGAACGCATTCAACCCAGCGCACTGGCTTGAACAACTGCTCCAGCAAGTCGCGCTTGAGCGTGTCCAGATCAGCAGAGACCATCGCGTTGACGTTCTGCACGACCGGAATCTGCGGCGCCTGCCAATCGATGGCAGCAACCGATTCAGCGAACCGTTCAGCAGCCGGGCGCATCAGTTCACAGTGCGACGGCACGCTGACCGGCAATGGCAAGGCACGCTTGGCGCCACGCGCCTTGCACCCTTCGATTGCGCGCTCGACAGCGGCCTTCGAACCGGCGATGACGACCTGGCCAGGCGAGTTGAAGTTGACCGCGCTGACGACGTCACCCTGTGCCGCTTCAGCGCACACAGCGATGACATCCGCATCATCCAGGCCCAATACCGCAGCCATGGCGCCCTGCCCGGCCGGTACGGCCTCCTGCATCAGCTGACCGCGACGCTCGACCAGTTTCACGGCATCGCCGAGGGACAAGCTACCCGCGGCCACCAGGGCGCTGTATTCGCCCAGGCTGTGACCGGCGACGAACGCAGGGCGAGCACCACCCTCCGCCAACCACAGGCGCCACAGGGCGATCGAAGCGGTCAGGATAGCCGGCTGAGTTTTGTCAGTTTGATTGAGTTGCTCTTCCGGGCCCTGCTGGGTCAGTGCCCAGAGATCATAACCCAGAGCCTCGGAGGCCTCGCGGAAGGTATCGATGACCAGTGGGTACTGGGCGCCCAGCTCGGCCAGCATGCCGAGGGACTGCGAACCTTGACCCGGAAAGACGAATGCGAGGGATGCAGACATTGAACAAGCCCCTAATGATCTTGTCGTCGAAAATTGAGCGAACAGTCGCAGGACTGATCGCAAGAAACTGAAAATTGGATGGTAACGAGAACCAAGCGGTCACATTTAACCACTTCCTTGCCGATATGCCTAAAGCAACAGATCCTCAAGACGCCCATGCAAGCGCTGCGGCAGATCTTCCTGGATTTCGATCAGTGCACGCTGAATAGCACTCTGAAACCCCTGAACACCCGCAGAACCATGGCTTTTGATAACAATACCCTGCAACCCCAGAAAGCTCGCACCATTGTGTCGCGCTGGCGCAAGATCGGCCTGCAAGCGCTTGAGCAATGGCATGGCCATGGCACCTGCCACGCGAGCAAACACCCCCTCACGGAACAGCGCCTGAATACGCGCACCGATCATGGTTGCCAGGCCTTCACTGGATTTGAGCAGGATATTGCCGACAAAACCGTCGCAGACCACGACATCAGCCTCACCACGGTACAAGCCATCACCCTCGACGAAGCCGATGTAGTTCAAGCCCTTGGCATTCTGCAACAGGCTGGCAGCCAGCTTGACCTGCTGATTACCCTTGATGTCTTCAGTGCCTATGTTGAGCAGCGCCACGCGCGGACGATAGACACCCAGCGCCTGAGCCGCCACCGAGCCCATCACTGCAAACTGATAAAGGTGCTCGGCACTGCAATCGACATTGGCCCCCAAATCAAGCAACTGACAGTAGCCTGCCTGCGTAGGAATGGCTGCCACCATCGCCGGGCGATCAACACCTGGCAGCGTTTTCAGCACATAACGCGACAGCGCCATCAGCGCACCGGTATTGCCAGCACTCACGCAGGCCTGAACCTTGCCATCACGCAATAATTCAAGGGCGACGCGCATGGACGAATCCGGCTTGCCACGCAACGCCTGCGAAGGCCGCTCATCCATGCCGATCACTTCACTGGCCGCAACAATCTGCAGACGCGAGCGATCCGCTGCCGACTGGCCAGCGATCAAATCTTCAAGGAGGGAGGGTTGACCAACGAGGGTCAGGTGCAGCGAGGGGGTAGCCGAAAGGCAAGCAATGCTCGCCTGAACAATGCTGCGGGGACCGAAGTCCCCGCCCATTGCGTCGATCGCGATGATCTGAGCGGACAAGGATTACTCGTCAGCGCCCTTGTCGATCACTTTACGACCACGGTATACGCCTTCTGGCGATACGTGGTGGCGCAGGTGAACTTCACCGGTGGTTTTTTCTACGGACAGAGCGCTGGCCTCGAGGGCGTCGTGCGAACGGCGCATGTCACGGGCAGAGCGGGATTTTTTGTTCTGCTGAACAGCCATAATTGATTAACTCCTAAACGTTTGGGTCACGCTTTAACTGCGCCAATACACTGAACGGGTTGGACCGCGTTACCTCGTCCTCGCTCGGCTCGGGCTCATCGGCGCCCGCCGGCTGCTGGCATTCTTCCGGATGATGAGCAGGCACAATGGGCAAGGCGAGCAAAAGCTCCTCCTCGATCAATGCCTGCAGATCCAATGGATCTTCGCCCAGTTCCAGCACGTCATAACCTTTCGGTAACGACTGGGTATTCGAACCCTCCTTCACCACAGCGTAAGTACATTCGCTATGGATCGGCAGGGTAACCAGCTCAAGACAACGCTGGCAAACCATTTTGACTTCGACGTTGAGGTCAGTGTGTATAACCACTGTCTTCTGCTCGTCTCGCTCAAAATCGAATTTCGCCTGCACCATACCGACATTGTCGGAAAGCGGGTCGCAGAGTCTCTCCAAATCGGCCAGCAGCACTTTCCCTTCAAGGGAAACGCCACGATCTGCCAATTTGCGCGGGTCAACGTGAGGTGGAATCGGGTCATTCAACATAGGCGCAGCATTCTAGGGATGCCCCCCGCCCCTGTCAAAGGAAATTAGGCCCCATGGCTCATGTTAGAATTGGCGAACCCGCTCAGGAGTTCATCATGCTGCCTTTATTACTGGCTTCAAGCTCACCCTACCGGCGCGAATTGCTGGCGCGCCTGCAACTCCCCTTCAACTGGGCCGCCCCGGACATTGACGAGCGACGCCTGGATGAAGAGCCCGCCGTAGAGCTGGTGAAGCGCCTGGCACTGGAAAAAGCCGAAGCGCTGGCCACCACCCACGCCAACCACCTGATCATCGGTTCCGACCAGGTCGCGGTACTGGGCGAGCAGATTCTCGGCAAGCCGCACACTTTCGACAAGGCCTGCGAACAGTTGCTGGCAGCCAGCGGCAATCATGTCACCTTCCTCACCGGGCTTGCCCTGCTCAACAGCAGCACTGGCCACGCTCAGGTTGACTGCGTGCCTTTCACGGTCAACATGCGCGAACTGGATCTGCCACGCATCGAGCGCTACCTGCGCACCGAACAACCCTATGACTGCGCCGGCAGCTTCAAGGCCGAAGGCCTGGGCGTCAGCCTGTTTCAAAGCACCCACGGCGTCGACGCAACCAGCCTGGTGGGCCTGCCACTGATTCGCCTGGTGGACATGCTGCTCAAGGAAGGCGTCACCATTCCTTGAGGCGCAAAAAAGCCGACCCTCAGGTCGGCTTCTGCCTAAACACGCAACACCGCGGCACGATCAGCGCAGCGTCGGCCCCTGAAAACCCATCCACATTGCCAAATGCTCGGCAACACTGGCCCCCAGGCGCTTGGAGAAGCGATCAAACGGCGACTCTTCAATCGTAAAGTCCACCAGGTTTTTCTCGCCGATCACATCGCGCGCGACATAACTGGCACTGCCAAGGCCGTCCACCAGCCCCAACTTCACCGCCTGCTCGCCCGACCAGATCAGGCCGCTGAACAACTCTGGATGCTCTTTATCCTTGAGTCGCTCACCTCGCCCCTGCTTGACGCTGGCAATGAACTGCCGATGAGTGGTCTCCAGCACACCCTGCCAGAACCTGGTTTCTTCAGGCTTCTGCGGCTGGAACGGATCCAGGAATGCCTTGTGCTCGCCGGCCGTGTAGGTACGGCGCTCAACACCCAGCTTCTCCATGGTTCCGACAAAGCCATAACCTGCAGCAGTCACACCAATCGACCCTACCAGGCTGGCCTTGTCGGCATAAATCTGATCAGCCGCACTGGCGATGTAATAGGCACCAGACGCCCCCAGGTCACTGATGACGGCGTACACCTTGATCGCCGGGTACTGCGCACGCAGACGAAGAATCTCGTCATAAATGTACCCAGACTGCACCGGGCTGCCGCCCGGGCTGTTAATGCGCAGGATTACACCCTTGGTCTTGGGATCTTCAAACGCCGCACGCAAGCTACCGACTATGTTGTCGGCACTGGCAGGCTCCTGATCAGCGATCATGCCACGCACTTCGATCAGCGCGGTATGACTGGAGCCACGAGCCGCCGCCTTCTCGACATCCATCAACGGCGTGAACAGCATCAGGGCGCCAAACAGATAAGCGAAGGTCAACAGCTTGAAAAAGATGCCCCAGCGCCTGGCGCGCCGCTGCTCCTGCACGCCAGCCAGCAGCGTTTTTTCAAGCAGCTGCCAGCTTTTCTGCTCTTCATTCTTTTCAGCGCTGGGCGCTTTCCATTCATCAGCCATGCTCACCTACCCTGGGATACCGTCACAGCCGACCGGCGCGCCAGCAAGGCCCAGCCAATCCTGCAACTGAGAAAAATGATCGATGGACAGCCGAGGCTCATAGGCGCTCAATACCTCCAGCGACATCGCACCATGACCGACCGCAACCGAATGCACACCTGCATTGCGCGCCATCAACAGGTCAAACGCCGAATCCCCGACCATCAGCGCACGCGCAGGCGCGACACCACAATGCGCGAGAATCTCTTCCAACATCAAGGGATGAGGCTTGCCCCGGGTCTCGTCAGCGGCACGGGTGATATCGAAGAAATGCTCCCAGCCATTGGCCTGAAGCACCCGATCAAGGCCGCGACGCGCCTTTCCGGTCGCAACCGCCAGCCGATAGCCATCGGCGCGAAACGCCTCAAGCGCCTCGACAACCCCGTCATACAACGGCGAGGGCTGCTCATCCAGCGCCATGTAAACGTCAGCATAGTGCTGCCGGAACGCCGCTACCGCCGACGCATCAAGCTGCGGATACAGCGTGCTGATTGCCTCAGGCAAGGCCAGACCGATAATACCCTTGACCGCCTCGACTTCGCTGCGCGGGTGGCCGCCACGATCTGCCGCCAGGTGCATCGCCTCGACAATACGCCCGATCGAGTCGGCCAGCGTGCCGTCCCAATCGAAGATCAGCAGGTCGTACTCACGACGCACTCAGACGCTCCACAGTCTTGGACCACATGTCATCCACCGGCGCCTCAAGCTTGAGCACGCCGCCATCAGGCATCGGCACATTCAAGGCATAGGCATGCAGGAACAAGCGCTTGCCACCCAGCTCACGGATCTCGCGAGTGAAGTCTTCATCGCCATACTTGCTGTCGCCAGCAATGCAATGCCCGGCATGCAAGGCATGCACCCGGATCTGGTGAGTACGCCCCGTCACCGGACGCGCCTCGACCATCGTGGCGAACTCACCGAAACGGCGCAGAACACGGAACAGCGTCAACGCCTCCTTGCCTTCAGGGTTCACCTCGACCATCCGCTCACCGGAGCGCAGGTTGCTCTTGAGCAACGGCGCGCTGACCTGCTTCTTGGCCGTCGCCCAATGGCCGCGCACCAGCGCCATGTAGCGCTTGTCTACGCCGTCACCGCGCAAGGCCGCGTGCAGGTGGCGCAGCATGCTGCGCTTCTTGGCGATCATCAGCAGGCCAGAGGTATCCCGATCGAGGCGGTGGACCAGCTCCAGCTCCTTGGCATCGGGGCGCAACTGACGGAAGGCTTCAATGACACCGAAGCTCAGGCCGCTGCCACCATGCACGGCGATCCCGGCAGGCTTGTTCAGCACGATCAGTGCCTTGTCTTCGTAGACAATGGCCGCTTCCAGGCGCTGCAGCAAACCCTGGGCAACCGGCGCCGGCTCGTCGCGCTCGGGCAGACGAACGGGCGGCACGCGCACCACATCGCCCGCCTGCAATTTGTACTCAGGCTTGATCCGCCCCTTGTTAACCCGCACTTCGCCTTTACGCAAAATGCGGTAAATCAAGGTCTTGGGAACGCCCTTGAGTGCAGTGATAAGAAAATTGTCGATACGTTGGCCGGCAAGTTCCGGCGCGACCTCAATCAGCTGAACGCCGGGGGTCGGAGGGGTATTGGTCGTCATTTGCGCATCATAACAATTTTTTATGGATTTGAAGCACTTAATGATTGCTGCTATAGTCGCGAACGCCGCCAAAAGCGGCTGGCCAGCGGACCAATGGCTTTGAGCCGGCCCTGACCTACGCAATTCTTGAGGACGCGAGGCCGTCCGACGGGGTGTTTGCCAGTTTACAAAATGCCTGGAGTAGCCACCAGCGCAGACGAGAGAAGACCGATAAAAAACAAAAAGAGCGGTGCATTACCCTCCCTTCACGTTTTTTTCGATGCCACTCCGTCAGTGCAATCGCTTCCGCGCAGTTATGGCGAACGCTTCGGAAATACAAGCCTTAGCCATAAATGCGCGGGCTCCCGTACGGAGCCGGCGATAAATGCAACCCGTTGCGGATTCAGCGCGCGGCAGCACCCGAATTATCAGGGATACGTGTAGGGTGGAGATGCACAACCGTCGGACCGTGTAGTAATGCGTCCGGTCGACAGGCCTCTACGGGCCCACTCGTCCAGACCCGTTCTTGATCAAGATGCCCCCGTGGCGTCCATGGCCGAAGGCTGATTCCTCCTCCTGACTGAGTGCATTTGACACCACAGCTAGCAGGACGCGTCGTCGCGACTTCGGCAGCACTGGATTCCAGTCAGGCCGAATCTCGCTAGACACGGGAGTGGCCCGCCACCCCTGACGCACCCTGACACCGACCGTGAGAAGTCGTGTGTGCCGAACGCCGTTTCCGGCAGCCCGGAAACCGACGGTACTACATGAAAAGAATGCTGATTAACGCAACTCAACCCGAAGAGTTGCGTGTTGCTCTGGTGGACGGCCAACGTCTCTACGACCTGGATATCGAGTCCGGCGCTCGCGAGCAGAAGAAAGCCAACATCTATAAAGGCCGGATTACCCGGATCGAACCCAGCCTCGAAGCCGCATTTGTCGACTTCGGTTCTGAGCGCCATGGCTTCCTGCCACTGAAAGAAATTTCCCGCGAATACTTCAAGAAGGCCCCAGAAGGCCGCGTCAACATCAAGGAAGTATTGAGCGAAGGCCAGGAAGTCATCGTCCAGGTCGAGAAAGAAGAGCGTGGCAACAAGGGCGCCGCCCTGACCACCTTCATCAGCCTGGCTGGCCGCTACCTGGTACTGATGCCGAACAACCCGCGTGCCGGTGGCATCTCGCGCCGCATCGAAGGCGAAGAGCGCAACGAACTGCGCGAAGCCCTCAATGGCCTGGTCGCCCCTGCCGACATGGGCCTGATCGTTCGCACTGCCGGCCTGGGCCGCAGCAGCGAAGAGATGCAATGGGACCTGGACTACCTGCTGCAGCTCTGGACTGCAATCAAGGAAGCCTCCCTGGACCGCGCGGCTCCTTTCCTGATCTACCAGGAAAGCAATGTCATCATTCGTGCCATCCGCGACTACCTGCGCCAGGACATCGGCGAAGTACTGATCGACAGCATCGACGCCCAGGAAGAAGCCCTGACCTTCATCCGTCAGGTGATGCCGCAGTACGCCAGCAAGATCAAGCTCTACGAAGACAGCGTCCCGCTGTTCAATCGTTTCCAGATCGAAAGCCAGATCGAAACCGCCTTCCAGCGCGTGGTCGAACTGCCGTCGGGCGGCTCGATCGTCATCGATCCAACCGAAGCCCTGGTCTCCATCGACATCAACTCGGCGCGCGCCACCAAAGGTAGCGACATCGAGGAGACCGCGCTGCAGACCAACCTGGAAGCAGCCGAAGAAATCGCTCGCCAACTGCGCCTGCGCGACATTGGTGGCCTGATCGTCATCGACTTCATCGACATGACGCCGGCGAAAAACCAGCGCGCAGTCGAAGAGAAGGTACGTGAATGCCTGGAAGCCGACCGCGCACGCGTTCAGGTTGGCCGCATCTCGCGTTTCGGCCTGCTGGAAATGTCCCGCCAACGCCTGCGCCCATCTCTGGGCGAGAGCAGCGGCATCGTCTGCCCACGCTGCAGCGGCACCGGCATCATCCGTGACGTCGAATCCCTGTCGCTGGCCATCCTGCGCCTGATCGAAGAAGAAGCCCTGAAGGACCGCACTGCTGAAGTGCGCGCCCAAGTGCCGATTCCGGTCGCAGCGTTCCTGCTCAACGAAAAACGCAACTCGATCACCAAAATCGAACTGCGTACCCGTGCACGCATCGTGATCCTGCCAAATGATCACCTTGAAACCCCGCACTTCGAAGTGCAGCGCCTGCGCGATGACAATCCAGAAGCGCTGAGCGGCCAGTCCAGCTACGAAATCGCCGCCACCGAGACCGAAGAAGTCCAGCCAGTTGCCGCGACTCGCACCCTGGTTCGCCAGGAAGCTGCGGTCAAGACTGCACCGGCCCGCGCCAATGCACCGGTACCTGCCGCACCAGAACAGCCTGCCGCCCCTGTGCACGTTGCGCCAGAGCCAAGCCTGTTCAAAGGCCTGGTCAAGTCGCTGGTCAGCCTGTTCGCCAGCAAGGAAACGCCTGCCGCCGCACCGGTTGTCACCGAGAAGCCGGCCGCCGAACGCCCACAGCGCAACGAAGAGCGCCGTAGCGGTCGCCAGCAGAGCCGCAGCCGTAACGGTCGTCGCGACGAAGAGCGCAAGCCACGTGAAGAACGCGCCGAGCGTGCCCCACGCGAAGAGCGTCAACCTCGCGAAGCCCGTGAAGAAACCCCGGCCCGCGAAGAACGCGCACCACGCCCGCCGCGCGAAGAGCGCCAACCACGCCCACCGCGTGAAGAGCGTCGCCGTGACGAACGCGTTCGTGAACTGCGCGAGCCCCTGGATGCCACTGCACCGGCTGCTGCCGCCGCACCGGCCGTACGCGAAGAGCGTCCTGAGCGCGCCCCTCGTGAAGAACGCGTAGCCCGCGAAGAACGCGCTCCACGCGAAGAGCGTGCACCGCGTGAAGAACGCGCGCCACGTGAAGAGCGTGCACCACGCGAAGAACGTGCACCACGCGAAGAGCGCCAACCGCGCCCACCACGTGAAGAGCGTCAGCCACGTCCTGCCGAGGTTGCTGCCGAAGCGACCGAAGAGCAACTGCCAAACGAAGAGCTGCTGCAAGAAGAAGCCGAAGGCGCCGATGGCGAGCGCCCACGTCGCCGCTCTCGCGGTCAGCGTCGCCGTAGCAACCGTCGTGAACGTCAACGTGATGCCAATGGCAACGTCGTTGAAGGCAGCGAAGAAGCGGCTGAAGAGTCGAGTGCCGAACAGGCAGCGGGCGTTGTCGTTGCTGCAGGCGCAGCCATCAGCGCTGAAGCCGAAGCACAGGCCAACCAGCAAGCTGAAAACGCTACCGCTGCTGTCGAAGCACCTGTAGCCGCTACCGAGGTCGTCGCAGAGGCTGCACCTGCAGTCGAAGCAGCACCGGTAGAAGCCGCACCTGCGGTAGTTGAAGCTGCAGTAGTTGAATCTGCCGTGGTCGACATTGCCCCTGCCGCCGAACAGCCTGCGGCACCTGTCGAAGCCGTTGAACCCGGCGCAGCTCCGGTGGTGGAAGTCACCTCAGCCCCAGCTGAAGTTGTGGTCGAGGCCCCGATCGCTGCTGCCAAGGAAGCCGAGCCTGCAGTCGAAGCACCTGCTCCGGTTGTGGTTGAAGCACCCGCTGCCGAGCCGGTAGTCGCCGCCGAAGCACCTGCCCTGCCGCTACCAAGCAGTGGCCGCGCACCAAACGACCCACGCGAAGTGCGTCGTCGCAAGCGCGAAGCTGAAGCTGCTGCAGCCGCGGCAGCCGCTAAAGCCGCAGAGGCACCTGCTGCAGCCGTCGAGGCCCCAGTAGAAGCCCCCGCACAAGCTGAGCAACCGTCCACCGAAGCTGTCGTAACGGCAGAAGAAGTGACCGAGCAAAGCCCAAAAGCCCTGGAAACCACAGAAGAGCCTAAACCGCTCGCCTGATTCCCACGGCTGAAAAAAAGCCCCGCCAGCTAACGCTGGCGGGGCTTTTTTATTGGCTGAAACTCAACCCGGACTCACCGCGATGCCGCACACGGCGGCTGCGCCACACTCAGTACAGATTAGGCTCCATCTCCAGTTCGACACCAAAACGCTCAAGGATATCGACCTGGATCTTCTGTGCCAGCCGATGAAGCTGTGCGCCACTGGCCTGGCCGTAATTGACCAGCACCAATGCCTGAAGTCGGTGAACACCAGCATCGCCATCACGATAGCCTTTCCAGCCGGCCAGTTCGATCAACCAGCCCGCCGCCAACTTCACCCGACCATCTGCCTGAGGGTATGCCACAAGCCCTGGATGAGCCTGACGAATATGCTCAGCCAGCGCAGCAGACACCACTGGGTTCTTGAAGAAACTTCCCGCATTGCCCAATTCAGCAGGGTCCGGCAGTTTTTCCCGGCGAATGCTGCAAATCGCATCGCTGACATTCTGCGCCGTTGGCTGTTCGATACCCTGCTCGCTCAAGCGCTGACGCACTGGCCCATAGTCCAGATTCAAGTGCATGACCCGGCTCAGCGCAAAGCGCACACGCAGGATCAACCAACGCCCGGGATTACGCTTGAACAGGCTGTCACGGTAGGCAAATGCACAGTCTTCAAGGGCAAACTCATGCAGTTCACCAGTCTGACGATCCAACGCAGTCAGCCCGACAAATACATCCTTGATCTCTACGCCGTAAGCACCGATGTTCTGCATCGGCGCAGCACCGACCGTACCCGGAATAAGGCTGAGGTTTTCAAGCCCCGACAGCCCCTGCGCCAGGGTCCATTGGACAAACGCATGCCAAGGCTCACCAGCCTCGGCCTCCACGATGACCCGCTGCCCGTCATCGGCGAGAATCCGCACCCCCTTGCTGGCCATGCGCAGTACCAACGCGTCGATATTGGCCGTGAGCAACAGGTTGCTGCCGCCACCAATCACCAGCACCGGCCACTGCTGCGCAGCCGCATGGGCCAATACCTCACGCACCTCCGCATCGGTGTGCGCTTCGGCAAAATGCGCTGCACGCACATCAATACCAAAGGTGTTGTAAGGCTTGAGCGAAACACCTGATAGCACCTGTACGCTCATAAACGCCCCTTCAACTCGACAACCAGCCCCCGACAGGCGCTCTCGATCAGGTCGAGCACCCGCTCAAAGCCCTGCTCGCCACCGTAGTAAGGGTCTGGTACTTCATCGACAGCACCCTCGAAGCGCCGCAGAAACAGGTCCAGCTCTGCCTTGGCCTGCGCTGGACGCATCGCCTGCAAGTGCCCCAGATTACTGTTATCCATCGCCAGGATCAGGTCGTAACGCTCGAAGTCGGCGACACTGACCTGCTGCGCACGCTGCTGGGACAGATCATAGCCACGCAACTGAGCCGCACGCCGGGTACGGCTGTCTGGAGGGTTGCCGACATGCCAGTCACCGGTTCCGGCCGATGCCACCTCGATCACCTCAGCCAGGCCCGCCTCCTTCAACTGATGGCGCAAAACACCCTCAGCGGTCGGCGAGCGGCAGATGTTGCCCAGGCAGACAAAAAGAACCCGCATCAAGCCTCCAGCAAGCGCCGCACGCGCTCAAGATCTTCAGGGGTATCAACCCCCACCGGCGGGGCCTCCAGGGCATCGGCCACATGGATACGCACACCGTTCCAGAGCGCCCGCAACTGCTCAAGCGACTCGGTTTTCTCCAACCAGCACGGCCCCCAGCCGACGAAGTCCTGCAGGAAACCGGCACGGTAGGCATACATGCCAATGTGTCGGCGATACGGAACACCCGGCGGAAGCTGATCGCGGCTCTGCGCAAAGGCATCACGGGCAAATGGCAACGGGGCACGACTGAAGGTCAGGGCCAGACCGTTGCAATCACTGACCACCTTGACCGCATTCGGATTGAACAAGGCCTCGACCTCGGTAATCGGTTCGGCCAGGGTAGCGATACCGGCCTCCGGGTGAGCGGCCAGGTTAGCCGCCACCTGATCGATGATCACGGGCGGAATCAGGGGCTCGTCGCCCTGCACGTTGACCACGATCGCATCGGCAGGCAGGCCCAACTGAGTCGCCACTTCGGCCAGACGGTCGGTACCCGAATCATGATCCTCACGGGTCATCAGCACTTCAGCGCCAAAGGCCTCGCAGGCCTTGAAGATCTCGGCATCATCGGTGGCCACGACCACACGTGCCGCGCTGCTCTTGCGCGCCTGCTCCCAGACATGCTGGATCATCGGCTTGCCGGCAATCAGCAGCAGCGGTTTGCCCGGCAGCCGGGTGGAACGCAAACGGGCCGGAATCACAACCGTGAACGCTTGACTCATTTTTCCAGGCGCTCTTCGTCGGTCAGGGTGCGCGCTTCGCTCTCCAGCATGACCGGGATACCGTCGCGAATCGGGTAGGCAAGACCGGCGCCCTTGCTGATCAGCTCGGTCTTGTCAGCACTGAGCTTGAGCGGGCCCTTGGTGATCGGGCAAGCAAGGATATCGAGCAATTTGGTGTCCATGGAAATTCCTCAGGCCTGTGGCCGGAAAAAGAAAAGGTTCAGGGTTGCCGATGCCCGGGCAGCAAACGCGCCAGTTGGCCGTCGAACCAGCGGACGAAGGCCGGCGAAGGCACCGCATCTACAGCAAGGTACCACCAGTCGGCAGCGGCGAAGGCACGGCATTTCACCGCATCCTTTTCGGTCATCACCAGCGGCAAGGACGGCGTAAAGTTCAAGGCCTCGGCGCTATAGACCGCATGATCGGCAAAGGGATGTGGCTCTGGTCGCCAGTTTAGCCCCTGCAAGGTATTGAAGAAACGCTGCGGATTGCCGATCCCGGCCACCGCATGCACGGCCTGGCCAGGCGGAAAATGCTCGACGCCACGGCGCTCGCCGCTGCGAACATTGACCAGCGCGGTCGGCTCAACCCCAAAGGCATAGCCTTCGTCACTGTCGGCCACAGCGCCATTGAACAGTACCGCATCGACCTCATGCAGGCGCTCGACCGGCTCACGCAGTGGGCCCGCCGGCAGGCAGCGACGATTGCCCAGGCCGCGTGCCGCATCGATCAGCACCAGTTCCAGATCGCGGGCCAGCCGATAATGCTGCAAACCGTCATCACTGAGGATGAGGTCCAGCGGCTCGGCAGCCAACAACGCCTGGACCGCGCGCGACCGGTCGGGATCGATCATCAGCGGCACACCGCTACGCTGGACGATCAACAACGGTTCATCGCCCGCCTGAGCAGCAGACTGGTCGGCACGCACGCGCCAGGGTAGCTGCGGCGGTGTGGCGCCATAGCCGCGGCTCACCACACCGACACGCAGCCCCTGGCGGCGGCAGTGTTCGATCAGCCAAAGAATCAGGGGGGTCTTGCCGGTACCGCCGACGGTGATATTACCCACTACCACCACCGGTACCGGGGCACGGTAACTGCTGCTCTCACCGGCCAGAAAACGCTGGCGCTTGCGCAACACCACGCGCCGGTAGAGGGCTTCCAGCGGCCGCAACAAGGCAAGGGCCGGATGCCCGGCATACCAGGCCTTGAGCAATCGATCGGCAAAGGCCATCAAGGATTCCCCGGCGCCGCCTCGACCGTGGTCATGCGCAACTGGCTGAAGCCCAGCTTGCCCGCCGCATCCATCGCGGTGACCACCGCCTGATGCGGCGTCTTGCCATCAGCGCTGATCGACAACGGCAGGCGGGTGTCCCCACCCGACTCTTTTTGCAAGGCATCGATCAGCGTCGCCAGATCACTCTTGGGCAGCAGGTTATTGTTCAGCGAGTACACGCCCTCAGCACTGATGGTGATTTCCAGCTGCTTGAGCTCCGACTCCGGGGCCGGCGTACCACTGACCGCCTCCGGCAACTCGACGCGCAACTGGGTTTCACGCGTGAAGGTGGTGGTGACCACAAAGAACAGCAGGAGGATGAACACCACATCGATGAGTGAGGCCAGGTTGATGTCCACGGTCTCCCGTGGCTTGCGCCGGAATTTCACGCCCTGCCCTCGGCCAGATCAACATCACGGTCGCCCTGAACCACTTCGACCAGCTTGATTGCTTCTTGCTCCATACCCACTACCAGTTCGTCGATACGTCGCTGCAGGAAGCGGTGGAAAAAGACCGCAGGGATACCCACCATCAGGCCGGCCGCCGTGGTGATCAACGCCTTGGAAATACCGCCCGCCAGCACCGAGGCGTTGGCCGACATGCCCGTGCCCATGAACGAGCTGAAGATATCGATCATGCCCAACACCGTACCCAGCAAGCCGAGCAGTGGCGCCATGGCCGCAATGGTGCCCAGTGCATTGATGTAGCGCTCCAGCTCGTGAATGACCCGGGCAGCGGCTTCCTCAATGCACTCTTTCATGATTTCGCGACCGTGCCGCGAGTTCGCAAGGCCCGCGGCGAGGATCTCGCCCAGTGGCGAATCGGCGCGCAAGGCCTTGAGCTTTTCGCTATTGAGTTGCTTGTCCTGAATCCAGCGCCAGACCTGACCCAGCAGGTGTGGCGGGGTGACGCGGCTGGCGCGCAGGGTCCACAGGCGCTCGGCGACGATCGCCATGGCGGCGATGGAACTCAGAATGATCGGCAGCATCATCCAACCGCCAGACTTGACCAATTCCCACACAGTAACGACCCCCTCGAAAAAGTCCGCCACTTTACCATAGGGCTCCCACCGCCCGCAGGTCGTCATGTCGGCTAACGCCAGAAGCGCCGCTGGCTGCGTATCCCTTCAGGCTCGGCAAAACGTCCCAAGCGCAGCGACAGCGCGCCTTCCACTGCGCTGTCGTAGGGCGTGATACCCAACATCGCAAAACGCGCCATCACCTCGGGATGAGGATGGCCGAAGGCGTTGTAACGCCCGCGCGAAATGAAGACCCCCTTGGGTGCCAACGCCTCAAGAAAAGCCAGGCTGGAAGCGCTGCGGCTACCATGATGGGGCGCCTGCAGCCAGTCGACGTGGGGCGCTGTCGCGGCCTGGAGCCAGGCGCGCTCACCGTCCGCATCGATGTCCCCGGTGAGCAGCAAACGCTCACCCGACGCCTCGACCCACAACACGCATGAGCCTTGATTGCTGTCGGCGGCATCGTGCCATTGCCATACAGAAAAGCGTACGCCATCCCACTCCCAGTGTTCACCGGCAACACAGGGCTGCGCCTGCAAGGCCTGGGGCAACCTCTGCACCTCACCGGCCAGCACCCGCGCAACCGGTAAACCACGCTTCACCGCCAGCGCGCCTCCGGCGTGGTCGGCATCGGCATGACTGAGCAACATCAGGTCGAGCGTACTCACCCCCAGCTTAAGGAGCGTAGGCAGTACGATGCGCTCCCCCAGATCGACCTCCCCCATGGCCGGCCCCGCGTCATACAACAGGGTGTGGTGACGGGTACGCAGAATGAAGGCCTGCCCCTGCCCTACATCCAGTTGCCAGACGTCCAACTGCCCCTCTGGCACCTCATCACGCGGGGCAAACGCCGCCAGCAGCACGGCAGGCCAACCCAATACCCGCATCGGCAGCCCTTTGGGCAACAACACCAGGAACACCCCAAGGCAGACCAGCAGCCATGCCCATAACGGCAAGGCGGCCGGCACCCACGCTGGCTGCCAGTCAGCGACCGGCCCGAGCAGACCAAACAGCACATCGAGCAAACCACCTGCCAGCCACAGCAGGCTTGTACCGAGAACCGGCAAACCCAGCAGTAACGTCCCTGCCAGGGCGACGGGCAACACCAGCACACTGATCCAGGGCACCGCCAGCAGATTGGCCAGCGGCGCACTGAGGCTCACGGGCAACCCAAGCACCAGCAAGAATGGCAGCAACCCCAAGGCGATCATCCATTGCGCCCGGGTCCATGCCTGCCAGACACGCCAGGTGCCCAGCCGCCCGCTAAAGGTGAAGATCAGGATCGCGACAGCACCAAAGGACAACCAGAACCCCGGCTGCAGGCTGGCCAGCGGCTCAATCAGCAATACCGTATTGAGCGCCAGCAGCCACGGCAGCGTTACCCCCAGATGACGAAAACGCAGACGCCAGAGCAACACCACCGCCAACATGATGCAGGCTCGACGCACCGGCACCTGAAACCCGGCGAGCAGGCCGTACCCCAGCGCAGCGGCAAGCGCCAGCAAGCAGGCCGCGGGCAACCAGGGCAGCGCACGCGGCCAGAGCCCGAAACGCGCCAGCCCCGCCACCACGGCATAGACCAACCCGGCCAGCAACCCGATGTGCTGCCCTGAGATCACCAACAGGTGTACCGTGCCGGTGGCCTGCAGCGCCTGCCAGTCAGCGCGTGCCAGGCCACTGCCATCGCCTAGCACCAGGGCAGCCAGCACCCCTTCGCGCCCTTGGGCATCGATCGCCATCAGCCGTTGTCGAATTGCGTCGCGCCAGGCCATGCTCGCTGGCGCCAGGCGCTCACCGTCCTTGACACTGCCGGTCGCGCCGATCCGGCGCGCCAGCAAAGTCATTTCCTGGTCGGCCGCATGAGGATTGAGCAGGCCCGCCGGACGCTTGAGGCTGACGGCCAGGCGCCAGCGCTCTCCGCTGTTGACAGGCGGCCCGCCATACCAGCTCAGACGCAAGCGCTGAGGCAGTTGGGCGCGGCGTGTGGTGACCTCGGCAAGTTCAAAGCGCACCGACTGCGCCGTGTGTTCAGGCAAGCCAACCACTCGCCCCTCCACCCACAACGTGCGGCCGTCCAGTTCTGGCGAGAGGCGATCATCCAGCGCGCCTTGCGCCGATACACAGGCCCAGCAAAAACCCAGCAGGAAACACCCCAAGGGATAGGCCCGCGACGGCAGACAGCACAGCCCAAGCAGTATCAGCGCAACCAACACCCCGACCGAAGGCAGTGCAGGAAGCCAACGCAGGCATAACAGCCCGAGTGCAAGCGCAATCATCCCTGTGCGCATGATCTGAAGCTCCTGAAAAAGAATCACCCCAGAGGCTTAGATCAGCGACGACATATGCTTGCTTATTAATTGTCACAAAGTCTGAATTGGAGGCTTTTAGAATCCGTGCATACTGACGGATCAAGAACGCCGAGAACCCACATGCCGCGTCGACTTTTCAAACGCTACATGCCCGATCCGACCAGCATTCGGGAACACAAATCCTTACGCTTTCTCGGGCGACTGCTGCACGACCCCAACCTCTGGCACCTGAATCGCCATTCAGTGGCACGCGCCATGGCCGTCGGCCTGTTCGCCGCATTCATACCGATCCCGATGCAAATGTTACTGGCCGCCAGCCTGGCGATCCTGGCGCGGGGCAACATGCCGATTTCCGTCAGCCTGGTCTGGCTGACCAACCCGATTACCATGCCGCCGGTGTTCTTCTGCACCTATCAGATGGGCGCCTGGCTGATGCAGATCCCTCCCCGCACCCTGCCCGACGAGCTGACCTGGGAATGGATCACCGATCAGCTCTCGACACTGTGGCAACCCTTCCTGCTGGGCTCAGTGGTCTGCGGCCTGCTGCTGGGTGGGCTGGCCTACTGCCTGACCATGCTCTATTGGCGCTGGTGGGTGGGCAGGCAGTGGCGCCAGCGCAAGGAAAAATCAGCTACGCATTCCTCGACCACTGACCAGTAGCCGCACGCAGCCGACGTACAGCACGGCGGTCGCGACCAGCATGAAGCTGATGGCCACGCCAATGCGAATATCGGACACGCCCAGGATGCCGTAGCGGAACGAGTTGACCATGTGCAGCACGGGGTTGGCCAACGATACCGTCTGCCAGAACGGCGGCAGCAGGTTGATCGAGTAGAAAACACCCCCCAGGTAGGTCAACGGGGTCAGCACGAATGTCGGGATAATCGAGATATCGTCGAAATTACGTGCAAACACTGCGTTGATGAAGCCCAACAACGAGAAGATCGTTGCCGTCAGCAACACCACCAACACCGTTACGCCCAGATGGTGCACCTGCAGATGAGTAAAGAACAGTGACAACAGGGTCACGATGACCCCTACCGCCAGGCCGCGCAATACGCCACCCAGGGTGTAGCCAATAAGAATGGTGTGTGGCGACACTGGCGAGACCATCAGTTCCTCGATGGAGCGCTGGAACTTGCTGCCAAAGAAACTGGAAACCACGTTGCCATAGGAGTTGGTGATCACCGACATCATGATCAGGCCCGGCACGATGTATTCCATATAGGTGAAGCCACCCATATCACCGATCTGCCGACCGATCAGGTTACCGAAGATCACGAAATACAAGACCATGGTGATCGCCGGCGGCAGCAGGGTCTGCGGCCAGATCCGGGTAAAACGGCGCACTTCGCGGTAGACGATAGTGTTGAGGGCGACCAGATTGCCGCGCAGCTCCGAACTCATACCGCCACCTTCGCCAGATTCTTCTCCACCAGGGACACAAACAGCTCCTCAAGACGGTTGGTTTTGTTACGCAGGCTTTGCACCTCGATGTTCTGCAGGGCCAATTGGCCGAACAGCGCGGTGATGCCCACGGCCTTGTCCACCTGGACTTCCAGTGTGTGCGGGCTGATCAGTCGGCACGGGTAGCCGGCCAACTGCGGGGCCTGTGGCAACTCCTGCTTCAGGTCGAGCAGGAAGGTCTCCACATGCAACGAACCGAGCAGTTTGCGCATGCTGGTGTTTTCGACAATGGTGCCGTGATCAATGATGCCGATGTTGCGACACAGTTGCTCAGCCTCTTCGAGGTAATGCGTCGTCAGGATGATGGTGATGCCCTGCTCGTTCAGCTCAGTCAGGAAACTCCACATCGAACGCCGCAACTCGATATCCACACCGGCGGTTGGCTCATCGAGGATCAGCAAGCGCGGCTCATGAACCAGCGCACGGGCAATCATCAGGCGGCGCTTCATGCCACCGGACAACGAACGCGATGGCACGTTGCGCTTGTCCCACAGCCCCAGTTGGGTCAAATACTGCTCGGCACGGGCCTTGGCCACCTTCGATGGAATGCCGTAGTAACCCGCCTGGGTCACGACGATGTCGAACGTCTTCTCGAACTGGTTGAAGTTGAACTCCTGGGGCACCACGCCAAGGCAGCGCTTGAGCGCGGCCGGTTCGCGGTCCAGGTCATGGCCAAAGACCTTCACGGTACCGCTGGTCTTGTTCACCAGGGTGGAGAGGATGCCGATGGTGGTGGATTTGCCGGCGCCGTTGGGGCCGAGCAAGGCAAAAAAGTCACCTTCGGCGACATCCAGGTCAATGCCCTTGAGGGCCTGGAAGCCGTTGCCGTAGGTCTTGGTTAGCTGCCTTATGGACAGAGCAGAACTCATAACGGGTCTATGCACCAGTGTGGAAGGGTTTAAGAACAACAGGCTGAGTGGCCATGGTGAGGGGCGCGGCCACACAAGTACAGTCACGTGTATCGATAATAACTATCAGAATAAGCGCTGCAATCAGGTCAGCGCCGTCATCACGGCAACCTGATAGGCCGGGCGCTCTTTAAGCCGCTCATACCAGGCACGCAGGTGACGCATCTCTGGACGCTCAATAGGCATCTCGAACCAGGCATAGGCGAAACAGCCCAGCGGCACATCGCCAACGCCGAGTGCATCACCGCTGAGGTAAGGTTGCCGCGCCAGCGCCTGATCGGCAATAGACAAGACCTGGGCGCAGGTCTTGTGCGCTGCGTTGATGGCGACCCAATCACGCTGTTCTGCCGGTGTCCGCAGCATGCCCCAAAACAATGGGCGAAACGGCGTAGCCAAGGAGGACGTTACCCAGTCCATCCATTTTTCCGCCTCGGCCCGCTGCCGAACATCGCTAGGGTACCAGCTTGAATCCGGCGCATGACGTGCCGCCAGATAGCGCACGATGGTGTTGGACTCCCAAAGCACCAGGCCGTCCTCTTCGATCAGTGGCACCAGGCCATTCGGATTCTTCGCCAGGTATTCCGGCTCTTGCACCACCCCGAAAGCACCGCCAGCGTCAATCGACTGGTAGTCCAGGCCCAGCTCTTCTGCACACCACAGTACCTTCCTGACATTGGTCGAGTTCTTTCGGCCCCAAATCTTGAGCATGACGAATCCTTAAGCCATTTGTGGTGCCCTCAGTCTAACCCAGTCGATTGCTCAGGTAATCGTTCGACACACTCACCCTTGAACACCTGCCCAGCGCCACGGTCACTGATCTGAAGCGGCCGTTTGGGCGATGCCGTCTACGCTGTCAGGGACGACCCATTGCCCTGATGTTTCACGGAGGAAGACCTATGTTGCTGTTGTGGTTCGTGGTTCTCGTAGTCGGTTCAGCCTATTTGATGCATCGCCGCATCGCTGTACTGCCGATTCTGGGCATCGTTGCTGCCTACTTGCTGGCAATGGGCCTGTTCAGCAGCGCCCCTACGTGGTTGATGACCCTGCTCTGGTTGATGCTGATCATCAAGTCCTGCATTTTTGTGCTGCCAGAATTGCGCCGTAAATGGTTCAGCGCCCCCTTGTTTGCCTGGTTCCAGCGCACGCTCCCACCCCTGTCACAAACCGAGCGCGACGCAATCGATGCCGGTACGGTGTGGTGGGATGGCGAGCTGTTCAGCGGTCGCCCGAACTGGAACACCCTGCTGGCATACCCAAAGGCACAATTGAGCGAAGAGGAACAGGCCTTCATCGACGGACCGACCGAACAGCTCTGCGCCATGGTCAGCGACTGGCAGATCAGCCAGGACCTCGACCTGCCCCCTGAGGCCTGGGCCTTTATCAAGGAACAGGGCTTCTTTGCCTTGATCATTCCCAAAGCGTACGGCGGCAAGGGGTTCTCGGCCTATGCCCACTCACAGGTCGCCATGAAACTGGCGACCCGCAGCGGCGATCTGGCCTCCACCGTGATGGTTCCCAACTCGCTGGGCCCTGCCGAGCTGCTACTGCACTATGGCACCGAAGCACAACGCAACCATTACCTGCCTCGCCTGGCACGCGGCGATGAAATCCCCTGCTTTGCCCTGACAGGGCCACTGGCCGGCTCCGATGCCGGGTCGATGCCCGACACCGGCATCGTCTGCAAGGGCCAATGGCAAGGTCAGGAAGTGCTCGGCCTGCGCCTGAACTGGGAAAAGCGCTACATCACCCTTGGCCCGGTAGCCACCCTGCTGGGCCTGGCCTTCAAAGCCTACGACCCCGAACACCTGCTGGGCGACGTAGACGACCTCGGCATCAGCCTGGCGCTGATTCCTACCGACACGCCCGGTGTCGAGATCGGCAAACGTCATCTACCGCTCGGTGCCGCCTTCATGAACGGCCCCAACAGCGGCAAGGATGTGTTCATACCGCTGGATTACCTCATCGGCGGCCAAGCCATGCTGGGCAAAGGCTGGATGATGCTGATGAACTGCCTCTCGGTGGGCCGCTCCATCTCACTGCCAGCTGTGGGTACAGGCGCTGCCAAGTACACCAGCCTGGTGACCGGCCAATACGCGCGAATTCGTGAGCAGTTCAACGTGCCGCTGGCCGCCTTCGAAGGCATCCAGGAATCCCTTGCGCGCATCGCCGGCAACGCCTGGTTGATGGACAGCGCTCGCATACTGACGGCCAAGGCGGTCGATCTCGGGGAAAAACCGTCGGTCCTCTCTGCCATTCTCAAGTACCACCTGACCGAGCGCGGCCGCGAATGCATCCAGCACGCCATGGACGTTCATGGCGGCAAGGGCATCATCATGGGGCCGAACAATTACCTGGGGCGCAATTGGCAAGGTGCGCCAATCTTCATCACCGTCGAAGGCGCCAATATCCTTTCGCGCAACCTGATGATCTTTGGTCAGGGGGCCATCCGCTGCCACCCCTTTGTACTCAAGGAAATGGCCTTGGCCGGGCGCGAGGACCACGATCAGGCACTCAAGGAGTTCGACGCCCTTGTGCTGCGCCACATCAGTTTTGCCATGGGCAATGCCGCCAGCACCCTGATACTCGGCCTTGGCCTGGGGCATTTCGAGAAAGCGCCGGGCGACGCCCTCAGCCAAGGCTATTTCCGCGCCCTGAATCGCCAGGCTGCCGCCTTTGCCTTGCTGGCAGACCTGTGCATGATGCTGCTGGGAGGCAGCTTGAAACGGCGCGAACGACTTTCGGCTCGCCTGGGTGATGTGCTCAGCCACCTGTACCTGAGCTCGGCAGCACTGAAGCACTATTACGACCAGGCGTCACCCGATCACTTGCAACCGTTGCTGCGCTGGGCCATGGAAGAAAACCTCGGCCAATCTGAAAAAGCCCTGGACCGCTTGCTCGACAACTTCCCCAATCGCTTTCTCGGCTGCGCGCTGCGGCTGCTGGTGTTTCCGTTTGGGCGCCGCCATACCGGCCCAAGCGATGAACTGGACGCTGAAGTCGCGGCGCTGATCGGTCGAGCGCAAGGCGACCCGGCACTGGAGGCGCTGCTGTCCGGCTGCTACCGGCCAGAGAACGCCGAAGACCCGGTTGGCGCCTTGCACCATGCCAGCCAACAACTCGTCGCCAGTGAACCATTGCAGCACACCCTGCACCAGGCCCTGAAAAGCGGTCAGGTAGTGCCCGCGCCCGGGCAGTCCCCCATTGACGCAGCCTTGCAGGCTGGTGTTCTTCAGGCCAGCGAAGCACTCACCCTGCACGCTGCAGAACGGGCGCGACGCCGGGTCATTGACGTGGACGCCTTCGACAAGGATGCACTGCTACCGGTCGCCGGCAAGGTGCGCTAAAGGCAATCGAACCGGGACATCGGGCGCCGGGGGCCGTATACTCCCGCGCCCGTTTTGCTCAAGAGGATCGCCAGCATGGCCAACGCGCATCTGGATTACCATCTCAACCTGCTCAACCACCTGCGCACCATTCTGGTTGCACTGGGCGAGGCCGAACAGGTACCGGAAGAGAGCCATGCCCTGTTCCTCGAACGCTTCGACGAACTGCTGACGCAACTTCCACAAGACCCACTGGAAAGCCAATACCTGGGCCAGGACCTGATGTGCCAGGTCATTCAGCGTTACCCACAGATTGCCCACCTGGTGCCACGCGACCTGCTGTGGTTCTTCGGTGGCGATTGCCTGCATTTCATGCCAGACGACGAGCTGGACCTGTATCAGGCACTGGAAGAGCGCCGCTATGAAGCGGAGCAGAATGACGAGCCATTCGACTGGAACCAGGAAAAACAGCTGCTGAGCATGTCGAACGACGACAGCAAGCACTAAGACAACGCAAAGGTGAAGGCAGGGCTCTTCAAGGGCGCTGCCTGAACACCGCTCAAGGCCACTGACACAACGACCAGCGCAGCAAAGCCAGAGCAGCAAACCGCACAGGCCTGATCCAGGGGCGGTAAATACCGTGCATGGGCTTTTCAAAGGCAAAAAAAAACGCCGTTCAATCGAACGGCGTTTTCTTTGAATTGGAGCGGGAAACGAGACTCGAACTCGCGACCCCGACCTTGGCAAGGTCGTGCTCTACCAACTGAGCTATTCC
>NZ_PJQQ01000003.1:0-224735 GCF_002858665.1 Pseudomonas sp. FFUP_PS_473 | reverse complement strand
GCCTGCTCCAACAGAGTCCGCGCTAGCTGTGGGAGCGGGTCTTGCCCGCGATGCAGGCGCCGCGATCTCACGGGCACCGCACCGAGGCCATGCATCCGACCTTACGCCCACGCGTTCCTGGGTGTTATTTGAAGCGCCGCTCTACGCCTTTTTCCACCAGGATCTTCGCGGAGATCTCTTCCACCGAGAAGTGGGTGGAGTTGATGTGCGGAATGTTCTCGCGGCGGAACAGGTTTTCCACTTCACGCACTTCGAATTCGCACTGGGCAAAGCTGGCATAGCGACTGTTGGGCTTGCGCTCGTGGCGGATCGCGGTGAGGCGGTCCGGGTCGATGGTCAGGCCGAACAGCTTGTGCTGGTGTTTTTTCAGCGCCGTGGGCAACTGCAGGCGTTCCATGTCGTCTTCGGTCAGCGGGTAGTTGGCTGCGCGGATGCCGAATTGCATGGCCATGTACAGGCAGGTCGGGGTCTTGCCGCAACGGGATACACCCACCAGAATCAAGTCGGCCTTGTCGTAGTAGTGCGTGCGCGCGCCGTCGTCGTTGTCCAGCGCGAAGTTCACCGCCTCGATACGCTCCATGTAGTTGGAGTTGCCACCGATCGAATGGGATTTGCCCACTGAGTAGGAAGAGTGCGCGGTCAGCTCTTGTTCCAGAGGGGAGAGGAAGGTTGAAAAAATATCGATCATGAAGCCATTGGAGGTCGCCAGCACCTCGCGAATGTCCTGATTGACGATGGTATCGAAGATGATCGGACGCGCCCCGTCGCGTTCTGCGGCAGCATTGATTTGCTGTACCATGGTGTGCGCTTTTTCCACGCTATCAATGTACGGTCGCGTGAATTTATTGAAGGGAATGTTCTCGAACTGCGCTAGTAGGCTTTGTCCCAGGGTCTCGGCGGTGATGCCGGTGCCATCGGAAATAAAGAAAGCAGATCGTTTCATTTGCGCCATGGGCCTTAAGCTGGTGACGAATCTTGGATATGATAGGTTCGGTTTGCCGAACAACCCTTGTCGGCATTCTCACTTATTTTCCAGGTCCAGGCCACAAGCGCCCGGCACGTTCCTAGCGAAATCGCCGGCGTCCTGAGCTTTTCCAATACAGTTAGTGGAGAGATCACCTTGGTAGAGTACGTAGTTTCCCTCGATAAGCTCGGCGTCCATGATGTGGAGCATGTGGGGGGCAAGAACGCATCCCTCGGCGAGATGATCAGTAACCTTGCCGGCGCCGGTGTATCGGTTCCTGGCGGCTTTGCCACTACGGCTCAGGCATACCGTGATTTTCTTGAGCAGAGTGGCCTGAACGAGCGTATCCACGCCGCACTCGACGCGCTGGACGTGGACGACGTCAACGCCCTGGTAAAAACCGGTGCGCAGATTCGTCAGTGGGTGATGGACGCAGAGTTCCCGGCGCGTCTGGATGCCGAAATCCGCACCGCTTTTGCTGAAATGTCCCAAGGCAACCCGAACATGGCCGTCGCCGTGCGTTCCTCGGCCACTGCCGAAGACTTGCCAGACGCCTCGTTCGCGGGTCAGCAGGAGACTTTCCTGAATATCCGTGGCGTGGACAACGTGATCCGCGCCGCCAAGGAGGTATTTGCCTCCCTGTTCAACGACCGTGCCATTGCTTACCGTGTGCACCAGGGCTTCGACCACAAGCTGGTCGCCTTGTCGGCCGGCGTGCAGCGCATGGTCCGCTCCGAAACCGGTACCGCCGGTGTGATGTTCACCCTCGACACCGAGTCGGGCTTCCGTGACGTGGTCTTCATCACTGGCGCCTACGGCCTGGGCGAGACCGTGGTGCAAGGCGCGGTGAACCCGGACGAGTTTTACGTCCACAAGAACACCCTGCAGGCAGGCCGTCCGGCCATCCTGCGCCGCAACCTGGGCAGCAAGGCAATCAAGATGATCTACGGCGACGAGGCCAAGGCCGGTCGTTCGGTCAAGGTCGTCGATGTTGATCGTGCCGACCGCGCCCGTTTCTGCCTCAGCGATGCCGAAGTCACCGAGCTGGCCAAGCAGGCCATGATCATCGAGCAGCACTACCAGCGCCCGATGGACATCGAGTGGGCCAAGGACGGTGATGACGGCAAGCTGTACATCGTTCAGGCCCGTCCTGAAACGGTGAAGAGCCGTTCCAGTGCCAATGTCATGGAACGCTACCTGCTCAAGGAAACCGGCAAAGTGCTGGTGGAAGGCCGTGCCATCGGTCAGCGCATCGGCGCTGGCAAGGTGCGCGTGATCCACGATATCGCCGAAATGGACAAGGTCCAGCCAGGCGACGTGCTGGTATCGGACATGACCGACCCGGACTGGGAACCGATCATGAAGCGCGCCAGCGCGATCGTTACCAACCGGGGTGGCCGTACGTGCCACGCCGCGATCATTGCGCGTGAGCTGGGCATTCCTGCTGTCGTAGGTTGTGGTAACGCCACCCAGGTGCTCAAAGACGGCCAGGGCGTGACGGTTTCCTGCGCCGAGGGCGACACCGGTTTCATCTTCGAAGGTGAGCTGGGCTTCGATGTGCGTCAGAACTCGGTCGACGCCATGCCTGACCTGCCGTTCAAGATCATGATGAACGTCGGTAACCCTGATCGTGCATTCGACTTCGCCCAGTTGCCCAACGCCGGTGTCGGCCTGGCGCGCCTGGAGTTCATCATCAACCGCATGATCGGCGTGCACCCGAAAGCACTGCTGAACTACGCCGGTTTGCCGCAAGAGCTGAAAGACAGCGTCGACAAGCGCATCGCCGGCTACGATGACCCCGTGGGCTTCTACGTCGAGAAACTGGTCGAAGGCATCAGCACCCTGGCAGCAGCGTTCTGGCCGAAGAAGGTGATCGTGCGCCTGTCGGACTTCAAGTCCAACGAATACGCCAACCTGATCGGCGGCAAGCTCTACGAGCCGGAAGAAGAAAACCCGATGCTGGGCTTCCGTGGCGCCTCGCGTTACATCAGCGAGTCGTTCCGCGACTGCTTCGAGCTCGAGTGCCGTGCGCTCAAGCGTGTGCGCAACGAAATGGGCCTGACCAACGTCGAGATCATGGTACCGTTCGTCCGCACCCTTGGCGAAGCCAGCCAGGTGGTCGACCTGTTGGCCGAAAACGGCCTGGGCCGTGGCGTGAACGGTCTGCGCGTGATCATGATGTGCGAACTGCCATCCAACGCCATCCTGGCCGATGAGTTCCTGGAGTACTTCGATGGTTTCTCCATCGGCTCCAACGACCTGACCCAGCTGACCCTGGGCCTGGACCGTGACTCCGGGATCATCGCCCACCTGTTCGATGAGCGTAACCCTGCGGTCAAGAAGCTGTTGGCCAATGCCATCCAGGCGTGCAACAAGGCCGGCAAGTACATCGGTATCTGTGGCCAAGGCCCATCCGACCATCCGGACCTGGCCAAATGGCTGATGGAACAGGGGATCGAGAGCGTCTCGCTGAACCCTGACTCCGTGCTTGAGACCTGGTTCTTCCTGGCCGAGGGGCAAGGCGCAGCAAACTGATGCGCTGAAATGAAGCGCTCGATCGCCGGAGTTTGGTGTTCGAGCGCTTCCACCGAATTTTTCAGGGCGTGTTCCAGTGATGGTGCTCGCCCTTTTTTGTGCAAGAGATCTATGCAAAGCAGCAGTAGCCTTTTCCCCGTGGCCTTGCTCAGTGCCGAGCGCCGGGGAGACCTGAGCGAAGATGTCTACCGCCTCAAGGCTGGCAACAGCCCTGACCGCACGGTAGAACTGGCGGTGACACGACTGGGCCTGGCTGATCAGGAGCAGGTTCGTGGTGTGCCGGTGATTCTTCTGCACGGCAGTTTTTCCAACCGGCGTTTTTGGTACTCGCCGCGGGGTATCGGCCTGGGTGCCCATCTGGCTCGGGCCGGTTTCGATGTCTGGATGCCAGAAATGCGTGGGCATGGCCTGTCGCCGCGTAACCGCGAGTACCGGCAAAACCGCGTGGCCGACTATGCTCGCTATGACCTGCCGGCGATTGCCGCGTTTGTGCGTGAGCAGGCGGGTCAGGTGCCGCATTGGCTGGGGCACTCCTTGGGAGGGACGACCCTGGCGGCGGCACTGGGGGGCAGTTGGCTGGGCGCTGAAGAGGTGGCCAGCGCGGCATTCTTTGGCACGCAGGTCAGTCGCATTTACTGGCCGCTGAAGATTCCACCGGTGGAATGGACCTCTCGGCTATTGCTCAAGCGCTTTGTGCATTTGTCCGGTGCCAGGCTGGGGCGTGGCCCTGAGGACGAACCGATCGGCCTGGCGCTGGAAAGCATGCGCTGGCATGGGCTGTTCGGCCGCTTCGGTGACAAGAAGCAGGACTGGTGGGCCGGCCTTGCCGATGTTCAGGTGCCCATACTGGCGGTGGCAGGGGCAGGGGATCACCAGGACCCCGTCTGGGCCTGTCGCAAGCTGTTCGAGCAAATGGGCAGTGAGCACAAGCAGTTCGTACGGCTGGGCGCGGAGGAGGGTTTTGACAACTTCGGGCATGTCGACATGCTGGTGAGCAAACCGGCTCAAGTGCAAGTCTGGCCAATGGTCGAGCGTTGGTTGCGCGATCCGCTGCTGCCGCTGGACAGTCGCGAACAGAACATTTCTTCAGAGCCTGGTTACGGCTAATATGTGACGATTGTCGTCGTTTCGGTCACTTTGTGTTTGAGTTAGGGTTATGTTTGTTGCACTAGAGCGTCTGATCAATCTGCAGGAGGGCTACCGCAAGACCTTTCAGGTGAGTGGTCAGCAGCTGTTGCTGCTGGTGGTCGACAATCAGCCGTTGTTGATTGAGAACCGCTGCCCGCATCAGGGCGCGCCCCTGCACAGTGCGACCCTGGAAGGGAATGTGTTGCGCTGCCAGCGACACGGCATTGAATTTCGTTTGCCGTGTGGGCAGCCGGTACAGCAGGCTGCCTGCACCAGTTTGAAGGTGTTCAGCCTCGCCTATGAGGGTGACCGAATCGGCATCGACGTGTAGCCTTGGCCTAAAGCCGGATCGCCATGTCTCGTCAACCGCAAGAAACTGTGAGTTCCGACATCCATTGTCTTGGCAAGTGACAGGAGTTTCCCATGCATTACCTTACGCCCGATTTGTGCGACGCCTACCCTGAGCTGGTGCAGGTGCTGGAGCCGATGTTCAGTAACTTCGGTGGTCGTGATTCCTTTGGTGGCGAGATCGTCACCATCAAGTGTTTCGAGGACAACTCCCTGGTCAAGTCGCAGGCCGACCTTGATGGCAAGGGCAAAGTACTGGTGGTTGATGGTGGCGGCTCCCTGCGTTGTGCCCTGCTGGGGGACATGATCGCGGAAAAGGCAGCTAAAAACGGCTGGGAAGGCCTGGTGATTTATGGCTGCATCCGTGATGTCGATGCCATTGCCCAGACCAATATCGGCGTTCAGGCCCTGGCCAGCCACCCGAAGAAGACCGACAAGCGCGGCATTGGCGACCTCAATGTGGTCGTGACGTTTGCTGGTGTGACCTTCCGTCCAGGTGAATACATCTACGCCGACAACAACGGTGTGATCGTTTCGCCAAGCCCGTTGAAAATGCCTGAGTAAGTTCTGAAGCTGGTCTGTGGGGTGGGGATGTTCGAGGAAGAAAACGCGCAATGGGGGCTGGTGCATGCCCTGGTGCTGGATGGAAAAGGCGGTGCGCGTTCGATTGCCCGGACTGAGCTGGATGATCTTCAACTGCAGTCCGAGCAAAGCCTCTGGTTGCACTGGGATCGCAGTCACCCGCAGACCCAGACCTGGCTACGTCGCGACAGCGGCTTGAACGAGTTCGCCTGTGACCTGTTGCTTGAGGAAAACACGCGGCCTCGTTTGCTGCCGCTGCCCGACGCACAGATGCTGTTGTTTCTTCGTGGCGTCAATCTCAACCCGGGTGCCGAGCCGGAAGATATGGTCTCGGTACGCATTTTTGCCGAGGCGCAGCGGGTTATTTCCCTGCGTCTGCGGCCGCTGCGCGCGTCCGATGAAGTGTTGCAGCAGTTGGCAGAGGGCCGCGGCCCGAAATCGGCATCGGAACTGCTGTTGGCGCTAGCCCAGTTGCTGACCGAAAAGGTTCAGGCGCTGGTCAGTGATCTATCCGAAGAGGTGGACGGCGAGGAAGAGAAGCTGGAAACCGACGAACGGTATGCGCCTGAGCATGGCAGCATGCTGCAGATGCGTCGTCGTGCTGCCGGGCTACGCCGTTTCCTGGCGCCGCAGCGGGAAATCTACGCGCAACTGGCCCGTAACAAGGTACCGTGGTTCGCCGAAGAAGACGCCGATTACTGGAACGAACTGAACAACAGCCTGATTCGTTACCTCGAAGAGCTGGAGCTGACCCGTGAGCGTGTCGCGCTGGTGCTGGAGAACGAAGACCGGCGTTTGAGCCAGCGGATGAACAGAACCATGTACCGCTTCGGTATCATTACCTGTATTTTCCTGCCCATGAGCTTTCTGACAGGCCTGTTGGGGATCAATGTTGGCGGTATTCCGGGTTCCGAAAGCCCCTACGGCTTTCTGTTCGCCAGTGTCCTGCTGATCGCGTTGGCCCTGGGGCAGTGGTGGTTGTTTCGTCGCTTGCGTTGGGTCTGAGGCGTCACATGATGATGCAGGTGCCCGGTGTGGCCCATGTGACCGATGCCACGGCGGCCTCGTCTTTGACAGATACTGCGCGAGGTGCCTATGCACGATCCGTTTGAAGAATCCCTGCGAGACCTGCTAAAGGCTTCGCCTTCCGGCCGCGAGCGTGACGATGACGCTTGCCTGGGCCGTGTCCTGAAAACCGCCAACCGCCAGGTCGGTGCCGGTGATCTTTTCAGCTTGCTGGGTCGCTGGATCCAGGCGCTGATGATTGCCCTCAATAATGGCTCGGCGCATGTTGCGCCGGTACGCCGCAGTGCTTCTGCCCGTAAAGCTGATAAGGCCGATTGAATATGGAACTAGATCTCTGGACCCAGAGCCTGGTCACCGCCATGACGGCGTTGTGGACCAAAGTGGCGAACTTCATTCCCAATTTGTTCGGTGCCCTGGTGGTGGTGCTGCTTGGCTTCGTCGTCGCCAAGCTGCTCGACACCCTGTTGTCGAAACTGCTGGCCAAGGTTGGCCTGGATCGCCTTATGGCGGGTACCGGGCTGACCAAGATGCTGGGTCGGGTGGGTATCCAGGTGCCGATTTCTACCCTGGTCGGGAAAATCGTCTACTGGTTCGTATTGCTGATTTTCCTGGTTTCTGCAGCTGAATCTCTGGGGCTGGAGCGGGTTTCAGCTACGCTGGACATGCTTGCCCTGTACTTGCCTAAAGTGTTTGGTGCGGCCTTGGTGCTGCTGGCTGGTGTGCTGCTGGCCCAGGTTGCCAATGGCCTGGTGCGCGGTGCGGCAGAAGGCATAGGCCTGGAGTACGCCGCCGGCGTTGGGCGGATCGTTCAGGGGCTGGTGATCATCATCAGTATCTCCGTTGCGATCAGCCAGCTGGAAGTCAAGACTGACCTGCTCAACCACGTGATTGTGATTGGTTTGATAACCGTTGGTCTGGCCGTTGCCTTGGCCATGGGGCTCGGCAGCCGCGAGATTGCCGGGCAGATTCTGGCCGGAATTTACGTGCGTGAACTCTATCAGGTTGGCCAGCAGGTGCGGGTTGGCGAGGTCGAGGGGCAGATCGAGGAGATCGGTACGGTCAAGACGACCCTGCTGACAGATGATGGTGAATTGGTGTCCTTGTCCAATCGGATTCTGCTGGAACAGCGAGTCAGTAGCCGCTGATCGGGCAATTTCTGCTAATGTATGCCGCCGCAAAATGGCCTCGGGCTATTTTGTGGGGCATTTGACCTGACTCTCGGCCAGATCTGTTTTGAATAAAGTTCACTCGCTGTCCATGCGTTACGACCCCCGCGAGCTCACTGATGAAGAGTTGGTGGCGCGTTCGCATGAGGAGCTGTTTCATGTTACCCGCGCCTATGAAGAGCTCATGCGGCGCTACCAGCGGACCCTGTTCAACGTCTGTGCGCGTTATTTAGGGAACGATCGGGATGCCGACGATGTCTGTCAGGAAGTCATGCTCAAGGTGCTGTATGGCCTGAAGAACTTCGAGGGTAAGTCCAAGTTCAAGACCTGGCTCTACAGCATTACCTACAACGAGTGCATTACCCAGTACCGCAAAGAGCGACGCAAGCGTCGCTTGATGGATGCCCTGAGTCTTGATCCGGTCGAGGAGGCCTCGGACGACAAGGCCCCGAAACCGGAAGAAAAGGGCGGACTGGACAGATGGCTGGTGCATGTCAATCCGATTGACCGTGAAATCCTGGTGCTACGTTTTGTCGCAGAGCTGGAATTTCAGGAAATCGCCGACATCATGCACATGGGTCTGAGCGCCACGAAAATGCGGTACAAGCGGGCGCTCGACAAGCTACGTGAGAAATTTGCGGGCATTTCCGAAACTTAGTAGCACGCAAATATCTCTAACGTACGGGCAAGTTCTGCTAAACTTGCCCGCGAGTTGTCCCCCGGATTTGGTGGGACTGCTTAACAATCACCAGATGGGGATTTAACGGATGAAATTGAAAAACACCTTGGGCATTGCCATTGGTTCTCTTGTAGCCGCAACTTCGTTCGGCGCTCTGGCACAAGGCCAAGGCGCAGTCGAGGTGGAAGGTTTCGCCAAGAAAGAGATGTTCGACAGCGCTCGTGACTTCAAAAACAACGGCAACCTGTTCGGCGGCTCGATTGGTTACTTCCTGACCGACGACGTTGAACTGCGTCTGGGTTATGACGAAGTCCACAACGCTCGTGCCGAAGACGGTCGTAACATCAAGGGCTCCAACACTGCCCTGGATGCTCTGTACCACTTCAACAACCCAGGTGACCTGCTGCGTCCTTACGTTTCCGCTGGTTTCTCGGACCAGAGCATCGGCCAGAACGGTCGTAGCGGTCGTAACGGTTCCACCTTCGCCAACCTGGGCGGCGGTGCCAAGCTGTACTTCACTGAAAACTTCTACGCCCGTGCTGGCGTTGAAGCTCAGTACAACATCGACCAGGGCGACACCGAGTGGGCGCCAAGCGTCGGTATCGGTCTGAACTTCGGCGGTAGCTCGAAGAAAGCTGAACCAGCTCCAGCACCTGTTGCTGAAGTCTGCTCCGACAGCGACAACGACGGCGTTTGCGACAACGTCGACAAGTGCCCTGACACCCCAGCCAACGTTACCGTTGACGCTGACGGCTGCCCAGCTGTTGCTGAAGTCGTTCGTGTAGAGCTGGACGTCAAGTTCGACTTCGACAAGTCGGTTGTGAAGCCAAACAGCTACGGCGACATCAAGAACCTGGCTGACTTCATGAAGCAGTACCCACAGACCACCACCACTGTTGAAGGTCACACTGACTCCGTCGGTCCTGACGCTTACAACCAGAAGCTGTCCGAGCGTCGCGCTGGCGCCGTCAAGCAGGTTCTGACCCAGCAGTACGGTGTTGAGTCGAGCCGCGTTCAGTCCGTTGGTTACGGTGAGACCCGTCCGGTTGCCGATAACGCTACCGACGCTGGTCGTGCTGTAAACCGTCGCGTAGAAGCGCAGGTTGAAGCTCAAGCCAAGTAATTGGTCTGACGCTTGAAAAGCCCGGCTTAGGCCGGGCTTTTTTTGCCTGCGATTTAGTGAGCATTTCAAGATTTCAGCAGGTGCAGGAGCAGAATCAGGTTGAGCAGCAGGGACAGCAGCGCCAGGCCGCGCCAGACTTTCAAGGGTTCACGCTCAAGCAGTGGCCGAGGCCGCAGTGTTGACGACTGTTGGTCGCCCTGCTCAAGCTGCAATAGCCATTGTTCGGCCGTTTCATAACGTTGCTGTGGGTCGGCAGCAATGGCCTGGCTCAGGTTGCGTTCCAGCCAGTCGGGCACATCGGGTCGCAAGCGCGCTGCGCTGGTGGGTGTGCCAAAGCGCGGGTGCTGGAAGGCTTCGATCTCGCCATAGGGGTACTGACCGGTCAGCAGGTAGAAGAGCGTTACGCCTGCTGCATAGAGATCTTGTTGTGCGCTGGGTGGGCAGCCCTGGAAGGCTTCTGGAGCGATGAACGAAGGTGTCCCGGGCAAGTCCTCCATAGGTGCCTCGGACAGCCCTTGGCAGTAGGCCAGACCAAAGTCCAGCAGGCGCAGTTGGTCGTCCCCGGCAAGGTGCAGGTTTTCCGGTTTGATATCGCGGTGCAGGATGTTGCGTCGGTGCAGTTGGCCGACCGCCCGCAGCAGTTGGCGGGCGACGTTCTGCCATTTCTCCAATGGCAAGGGGCCTTCGCGCTGGAACAGCTCGGCCAGGGTCTGGCCGTTGTACTCGCGCATCAGGTAGTACAGGTGTTGGCGTTGCCCAGCAGTGTGCACCTCGGGGAAATAGCGTCCGGCAACCCGGCGCAGGAACCATTCCTCCATCAGCAGGCCCTGTTGTCCTCCTGGGTCGTCCTGACGTGTGGCTGGGAGGGTTTTCAGCAGCCAGTGCTGGTGCTGGTTGTCATGTGCGCGATAGAGCAGTGATTGGCGGCTGTGGGCGAGCAGACTGTCGACGGTCCAGCCATCGATAACCTGCCCTGGGCGCAGGCTGGGAGGCAATGGCCAGTCTTGCAATTGAGCAAGGCTGTCGCCCAGATTGGCCGCCCCCGGTTCCTCAATACGCACCAGCAAGGCGCTGGCATTGTCTTGGCTGCCTGCATGATGGGCGGCACTGACCAGTGTCTGGGCCACCTGGTCCAGGTCTGGCTGCTCGCGCAAATGGGCGGCGATCTGCTGCTCATTCAGGCTGGCCCAGACGCCGTCGCTCAGTAGCACATAACATTCACCGGCCTGCAGCTCACCTTCGAGAAAGTCCACCAGCAGATGCTCATCCAGGCCGAGGGCGCGTTTGAGTACGTGCTGCATACCGGGCTGATCCCAGACATGGTCCTGGCTCAGGCGCTGCAATTGACCGGCATGCCAGCGGTAGGCGCGACAGTCGCCGACATGCGCGAGGGTAAAGCGTCGGCCACGTAGCACCAGGGCGGTCAGTGTGGTCAGTAGCGGTTGGCCGCCGCCGTTGGCCCGCAGCCAGCGGTTTTGCGCCAGTAGCAGGCGCTCCAGCGCCTGGGCGACACCCCAGGTTGCCGGGGTGCTGTAGTAGTCCATGGCCAGGGCCTGCAGGGTGGCTCGTGCAGCCAGGCCGCCGTCGGCACAGTGGCTGACGCCGTCGGCCAGGGCGAACAGGTAGCCCTTGCAGGCTGCCAGCTCGGGGGCGGGGGTTACCAGGCGCAGCGCATCCTGGTTTTCCTCGCGCGGGCCGATGGCGCTGGCTTGGGCAACACTCAATTGCAGGCCCATGGCTACCTCAGACGCGGGCGGCGGTGACCGCCGCCGAGCCCCAGGTGGTGCGCCAGCGGCGTTTAACACCGTGCAGGCCAAACCAGGCCAGTACGCCCAGGCTGGCGAACAACCACAGCCCCAGTTGATAGTCGCCGCTGTGTTGCTTGATTGTCCCCAGGCCGGCTGCCAGAAGGAAACCGCCGATGCCTCCGGCCATGCCGATCAGCCCGGTCATTACCCCGATTTCCTGGCGAAAGCGCTGCGGAACCAACTGGAACACAGCGCCGTTCCCCGCACCCAGGCCCAGCATGGCGCTGACGAACAACGCCAGTGCGGCCACGGCGCTGGGCAGGTTGAAGCCGACCGCGGCGATGCAGATGGCTGCCAGGCTGTACATGGCCAGCAGTGTGCGGATGCCGCCGAAGCGGTCAGCCAATGCGCCGCCAAGCGGGCGCATCAGGCTGCCACCGAAGACGCAGGCCGCGGTGTAGTAACCGGCGGTGACGGGGTCCAGATGGTACTGGTCGTTGAAGTAGCCGGGCAGGGCACTGGCCAGGCCGATAAAGCCGCCGAAGGTGACGCTGTAGAAGAACATGAACCACCAACTGTCACGATCACCGAGGGCTTTGAG
Organism: Pseudomonas sp. FFUP_PS_473; assembly: GCF_002858665.1. Taxonomy (NCBI): domain Bacteria; kingdom Pseudomonadati; phylum Pseudomonadota; class Gammaproteobacteria; order Pseudomonadales; family Pseudomonadaceae; genus Pseudomonas; species Pseudomonas sp. FFUP_PS_473. Next base: position 212,835 of record NZ_PJQQ01000003.1, on the reverse strand, counting down.
GTAATCCGCTACGGCTTTGGGTTTCGCGCGCTGCGGGGCGTTGCGCGCCAGCAGGGTGAACAGTGCCAGGGTCAGGATCAGCGGTATCAGGGCGAAACCAAAGACGTTGCTCCAGCCAAAGCCGGCGGCCAGCACCGGAGCCAAGAGGGCGGCAAACACGGTGCCGGAGTTTCCTGCACCGGCAATGCCCATGGCCTTGCCCTGATGTTGGGCCGGGTACCACTGTGATGCCAGTGGCAGGGAGACAGCAAAGGAAGCGCCGGCCACACCGAGGAAAACCCCAAGCAGCAGCGCCTGTTCGTAGCTGTGAATCCCCAGGTGCCAGGCGCAGAACAGTGCGGTGATGACGATCACCTGGCCGATCAGTCCGGCGGTTTTCGGCGACAATCGGTCAACCAGCACGCCCATGATGAAGCGCAGGATGGCACCCGACAGAATCGGTGTTGCCACCATCAGGCCGCGTTGTTGGGTGGTCAACTGCAAGTCGCTGGCGATTTGCACGGCCAGCGGGCCCAGCAGGTACCAGACCATGAAGCTAAGGTCGAAATACAGGAAGGCGGCAAACAGGGTTGGGATATGGCCGGATTTCCAGAAGCTCGTATTCATCGAACACCTCGGTCAGCATTGCAACGGAAGTCGTACCCCGGAGGGCGAAACGAAAAAAACGCCGCTGCCCGACCAGCCTGAGCTGGAGGGCGAGCGACGTCTTTGTCGGAAATGTGTGGCAACCGCCGTTGGCTACCTGTGACTACGAATTAGCAAGAGCCGGGCCAGAATGGCGATCAGCCAAGCAAGTCGTTCATGGCAATGACCTGCTCGGCAACCTGAATCAGTTTCTGTTGCTTGCTCATGGCCTGGCGCCGCATCAAGGTGTAGGCCTCTTCTTCGTTGCAATGCTTCATCTTCATCAATAAGCCCTTGGCCAGTTCGATGCGCTTGCGTTCTGCCAGTTGCTGGTCACGGGCCTGCAGCTGAGCGCGTAGGGCCTGGTCGCTTTCAAAGCGGGCCATGGCCACCTCGAGAATCGGTTGCAGGCGGCTGGCCTGAATGCCTTCGACGATATACGCGCTGACGCCGGCGTGGATGGCCTGGCGCATGATTTTGGGGTCGTGTTCGTCGGTAAACAGCACGATCGGTCGGGCAAGATCACGGTTGACCAATACCACCTGTTCCATCACGTCGCGGCCGGGTGACTCGGTATCGATCAGAATGACGTCCGGGCGCACCGTTTCGACGCGCAACGGCAGGTCTATGGTCAGCCCGGATTCTTCAATAACCTCGAACCCGCTTTCGATCAGCGCAGCTTTGAGTCGGCCGACTTTTTTCTCGGTGTCGTCGATCAGCAGGATACGCAGCATAGGGGCCTTTCCTCTCAGTGCTGGGCGCGCGCCACGGGCGCGTCGGCCAGGGCATGCAGGCGAAAGCTGCGGGCATATCCATACGGGTCGGTGCCGTCCCAGCGCGTTCCATCGATCAGTTGGCTGCTGCGCATGGCCGATTCCGGGCAAGGTACGCCCAATGCGCCGGCGGCTTCGCGGTACAGCGTCAACTGATGAATGCGTTGGGCAACCGCCAGGTAGTCCGGGTCGTCACGTAACAAGCCCCAGCGGCGGAACTGGGTCATGAACCACATGCCGTCTGACAGGTAGGGCAGGTTGACGCGGCCGTTATCGTGCAGGCGCAAGGCATGCGGGTCGTGCCAGTGGTTGCCGAGGCCATCGTGGTAGTCGCCCAGCAGGCGCGGTTCAATGTGGCTGACCGGGGTGTCGAGGTAGCTGCGGCCGCTGAGCAGTTGCGCGGTGCTGCGGCGGTTTTCAGGGCTTTGTTCGATGAACCGGCTGGCAGCCAACACCGCCATCACCAGTGCCCGTGCTGTATTCGGGTAGCGCTCGACGAAGGCGAGCGTGCAGCCGAGTACTTTCTCCGGGTGGTCTGGCCAGATCGACTGGCTGGTCGCCAGCGTGAAGCCCAACCCCTGCTCGACAGTACTGGCTGCCCAGGGCTCACCTACACAAAAACCGTCGATCCGGCCGGCCTGCAGGTGCGCGGGCATTTGCATTGGCGGGATCACCACGCTGTTGACGTCTTCCAATGGATGAATACCCTGGCTGGCGAGCCAGTAGTACAGCCACATGGCGTGGGTGCCGGTCGGGAAGGTCTGGGCGAAGGTCAGTTTTGTCTGGTTTTGGTGCGCGTGGCGCTCCAATGCTTCAGGATCGGTCACACCCAGGTTTTGCAGGGCCTTGGAGAGGTTGATGCTCTGCCCGTTCTGATTAAGCCCCATCAGCACTGCCATGTCGGTGGTGGTGCCACCCCCGATGCCCAGGTGCACAGCATAGATAAGGCCGTACAGGCTGTGAGCGGCATCCAGTTCGCCGCTGATCAGCTTGTCGCGCAGGTTGGCCCATGAGCTTTGGCGCTTGAGGTTGAGGGTCAGGCCGTAGGGCTGGGCAAACCCCTGGGTGGCGGCCACGACCAGTGGGGCGCAGTCGGTCAGGGCCATGAAGCCGATATCCAGGCTGTGCTTTTCTGGCGCATCGCTGCCATTGACCCAGGCCAGTGGGTTTGCCGGGAGTGTAGTGTTCACGTGATGTTGACCGCTCTGTCGTTCTTGCCTGCCCGAATGCAGACAGGTTTCGTGGAGGTGACAAAGCAACCCATATGCCAGACCGGGGTCGTGGCGCTGTCCTCGGGCCTGTGCCGCCGCTATAATCGCGCTTTTATTTCCGTCGAGCTAAGCCCGCCCATGTATAACCTGGCCCGCCAGCTGCTGTTCAAGCTTTCCCCGGAAACCTCCCACGACCTGTCCCTGGACCTGATCGGTGCCGGTGGTCGTCTGGGTATCAACGGTTTGCTGACCAAGGCGCCGGCCCGTTTGCCGGTGACCGTGATGGGGCTGTCGTTCGACAACCCGGTCGGTCTTGCCGCTGGCCTGGACAAGAATGGCGCGGCCATCGACGGTTTCGCTCAGTTGGGCTTTGGTTTCGTCGAGATCGGTACCGTCACCCCGCGGCCGCAGCCGGGTAATCCCAAGCCGCGCCTGTTCCGCTTGCCTGAAGCCCAGGCAATCATCAACCGCATGGGTTTCAACAACCTTGGGGTCGACCACCTGCTTGCCCGTGTGCAGGCCGCCAAATACCGCGGTGTGCTCGGCATCAATATCGGCAAGAACTTCGATACGCCGGTCGAGCGTGCAGTGGATGACTACCTGATCTGTCTGGACAAGGTCTACAGCCATGCCAGCTATGTGACGGTCAACGTCAGCTCGCCGAATACGCCCGGCCTGCGCACCCTGCAGTTCGGTGACTCGCTCAAGCAATTGCTTGAAGCCCTGGCCGAGCGTCGTGAGCAACTGGTGATGCAGCACGGCAAGCGTGTGCCGCTGGCCATCAAGATCGCGCCTGACATGAGCGACGAAGAAACTGCGCTGGTGGCTGCAACGTTGCTGGAGTCGGGCATGGATGCGGTGATCGCAACCAACACCACCCTCAGTCGCGAAGGGGTCGAAGGCTTGCCGCATGCTGACGAGGCGGGCGGTCTTTCCGGCGCGCCGGTGTTGGCGAAGAGTACCCATACGGTGAAGATTCTTGCCGGTGAGTTGGCCGGTAAAATGCCTATCATCGCCGCAGGTGGTATTACCGAGGGGCGGCATGCAGCAGAAAAAATCGCTGCTGGCGCCAGCCTGGTACAGATTTACTCGGGCTTCATCTATAAAGGACCTGCGCTGATTCGCGAAGCAGTAGACGCGATTGCCGCGTTACCAGGCCGCTGAACCGCAGGCATAAAAAAGGGCCCCGTCAGGGGCCCTTGGGCCTTAGCCCGCCGCCCGGATAGGGCTGGCATGGTTAATCGAATTCGATCCTCGTTCAGCCAACGGCGTGAAGTTCGTTGAGTCTGTGGATACCCGCAGTGCCGGTCATACCGTCCCAGTTGTCGCCTCGTCCTTCACGCCAGCCGTTGATCCAGGCTTGGCGAACCGACGGTAGAGTAAAAGGGCAAAGCTCGCGGGATTTGCCGGTGACCCCATATTGGTAGCCACGTGAAAATGCTCGTTCCAACGGATCACGCTTAAGTCTTCTCATAGGGTGTTGCCCTCACTTGTTGACTGTAATGTCCCGTCGGCCTCGTCTGAGGCCGGGCAGAATCGTTCTGCCGGTGTGCGCTCGCTGCCGGCGTGGCGAGCAGTAAGTGTTGCCCCGTTGCGGTGACAACATAGTTTGATTTCTAACCAATGCACGACACACTGTGAATGATCGATTTGTCATAAGGACGTAACCTTTCATAGGGTCACAAGGATAAGTAAAAATTTGCTACTGCGATGGATTCTCGGAAAAGGCCGCTATCATCAGGCTTTGCCCGTAGATGACGTCAGTTGGCCAGTGCTGAAGGTCACCTTCAGTTGAACCAGGAAAACGACGAAGGGTCATCACGATTCTTTTGTAACGGATATTTTCACTCTGCCCGGTGATCAGTGCTGCGTTGTCGCATGCACAGGTCTGTTCTTCCGGGTGGTCCGGTACCCCGCTCGGGTACCACTCGAATGCTTGATGGAAGGGCGTTCGATCAAACATCGAAAGGGCGATGCGCTTGCCCTTTCACTTATTGCTCAAGGCTTGGAAAACTCATGTCGGACCGTTTCGAACTTTACCTAACCTGCCCCAAGGGCCTGGAAGGCCTGCTAGCCGAGGAGGCGCGCGGGCTTGGCCTTGAAGAGGTGCGCGAGCACACTTCCGCCATTCGCGGCGTGGCCGACATGGAAACCGCCTATCGCCTGTGCCTCTGGTCGCGCCTGGGTAACCGCGTGCTGTTGGTGCTCAAGCGCTTCTCGATGAAGAACGCCGACGACCTGTACTACGGCGTGCATGACGTCGAGTGGGCCGATCATCTGGATGCCGCCGGAACACTGGCCGTTGAGTTCAGCGGTCATGGCTCGGGTATCGACAATACTCACTTCGGTGCCCTGAAGGTCAAGGACGCCATCGTCGACAAGCTGCGCACTTCAAGTGGTGAGCGCCCGTCGGTCGACAAGCTCAACCCGGACCTGCGTGTGCACCTGCGCCTGGACCGCGGTGAAGCGATTCTTTCGCTGGACCTGTCCGGGCACAGCCTGCACCAGCGTGGTTATCGTTTGCAGCAAGGCGCTGCGCCACTGAAGGAAAACCTTGCCGCTGCGGTGTTGATCCGTGCCGGTTGGCCGCGCATTGCCGCTGAAGGCGGCGCGCTGGCCGACCCTATGTGTGGTGTTGGTACGTTCCTGGTCGAAGCGGCAATGATCGCTGCCGACATCGCCCCGAACCTCAAGCGCGAGCGCTGGGGTTTCAGTGCCTGGCTGGGCCACGTCCCGGCGCTGTGGCGCAAGCTGCATGACGAAGCCCTGGCGCGTGCCGAGGCTGGCCTGGCGCGACCACCGCTCTGGATTCGTGGCTATGAAGCCGATCCGCGACTGATTCAGCCGGGGCGCAATAACGTCGAGCGCGCAGGGCTGAGCGATTGGGTGAAGATTTATCAGGGCGAGGTGGGTTCGTTCGAGCCGCGTCCAGACCAGAATCAGAAAGGCCTGGTCATCTGTAACCCGCCTTACGGCGAGCGTCTGGGTGATGAAGCCAGCCTGCTCTACCTTTACCAGAACCTGGGCGAGCGCCTGCGTCAGGCCTGCCTGAACTGGGAGGCGGCGGTGTTCACCGGTGCGCCGGATCTGGGCAAGCGCATGGGCATTCGCAGCCACAAGCAGTATGCCTTCTGGAATGGCGCGTTGCCGTGCAAGCTGCTGCTGATCAAGGTGCAACCGGATCAGTTCGTCACGGGTGAGCGTCGTCAGCCTGAGCGCGATGGCAATGACGCCGCGCAACCGACCGCCGCATCGGCCAGCGAACCTGCACGCCTGAGTGAAGGCGGGCAGATGTTTGCCAACCGCCTGCAGAAGAACCTCAAGCAACTGGGCAAGTGGGCCAAGCGCGAGAACATCAGTTGCTACCGCCTTTATGATGCTGACATGCCGGAATACGCACTGGCCATCGATCTTTATCAGGATTGGGTGCATGTGCAGGAGTACGCGGCACCCCGTTCGATCGATCCGGAAAAGGCGCAGGCGCGTTTGTTCGACGCCTTGGCAGCCATTCCTCAAGCCCTCGGTATCGATCAGAGCCGTGTGGTGGTCAAGCGCCGCGAGCGGCAGTCCGGTACTCGCCAGTACGAACGGCAGAACACTCAGGGGCAGTTCACTGAAGTCAATGAAGGCGGGGTGAAGCTGCTGGTCAACCTGACTGACTACCTGGACACCGGCCTGTTTCTCGACCATCGCCCGATGCGGATGCGCATCCAGCGTGAAGCAGCCGGCAAGCGTTTCCTCAACCTGTTCTGCTACACCGCCACGGCCAGCGTGCATGCGGCCAAGGGCGGTGCGCGCAGCACCATGAGTGTCGACCTGTCACGCACCTACCTGGATTGGGCGCGGCGCAATTTCTCGCTCAACGGCTTCTCGGACAAGAACCGCCTGGAGCAGGGCGATGTGATGGCCTGGTTGCAGGCGTGTCGCGACGAGTACGATCTGATCTTCATCGACCCGCCAACCTTCTCCAACTCCAAGCGGATGGAAGGTGTATTCGACGTTCAGCGTGACCATGTCGAGCTGCTGGACCTGGCGGTTGCACGGTTGGCGCCGGGCGGTGTGTTGTACTTCTCGAACAACTTCCGCAAGTTCCAGCTGGATGAGCGTCTGAGCGAGCGGTATGCCGTAGAGGAAATCAGCGCCCAGACACTGGACCCGGACTTTGCACGCAACAGCAAGATCCACCGTGCCTGGAAGATTCAGGCGCGCTGAGTCCGTTTGATGTGGGGTGCTCAACGCCGTGGTTATCAAGCCTCGGTGAGGGTGCCCCAAAACCGCCGAAGGCTGTCCAGGTGCGCTACCTGTACAGCCTTCTGTGCCTATCTGTCCCTGTTAGGCCCTTGGCCTCAAGGTTGTACGGCCGCTGTGCTGTTCACCAGCTTGGGTTGGCGATACAGGTCCAGCAGCACCTGGTCAAGAATCGCCGAAGCGCCCCAAGGTTTTGGGTCGTTGAGGATCGCTACCACGGCCCACGTATTGCCGTTGCTGTCGCGGCTGTAGCCCGCAATGGCGCGTACGGTGTTCAGGGTACCGGTCTTGATGTGGGCTTCGCCGGCCATGGCGGTGCGCTTGAGGCGCTTGCGCATGGTGCCATCCATGCCGGTCAGCGGCATCGAACTGATGAACTCGGCGGCATAGGGGCTCTTCCAGGCGGCTTGCAGCAGCGTCGCCATTTCGCGCGCGCTGATCCGTTCGGCACGCGACAGGCCTGAGCCGTTTTCCATGATCAGGTGCGGCGCAGTAATGCCCTTTTTCGCCAACCACTGACGGACCACGCGTTGAGCTGCGCGAGCATCATCGCCATCGGCGTCGGTGCGGTATTGCGCGCCCAGGCTGAGGAACAGCTGTTGGGCCATGGTGTTGTTGCTGTACTTGTTGATATCACGAATGATCTCGACCAGGTCCGGGGAGAATGCCCGAGCCAGAAGGCGGGCATTCTTCGGCAGGGCGTCGACCCGGTCGCGGCCGTCGATGCTGCCGCCCAGCTCGTTCCAGATTGCCCGCACTGCGCCGGCGGCATAGGTGGGGTGATCAAGCAGGGAGAGGTAGGTTTGAGAGTTGCAACCTTCGCCCAATTGACCACTGACGACCACGGTGATGCCATCGGCCCGTGTTATCGGGTTGTAGCGCACATCGCCCGTGCACTGCTTGCCGGCTACGGCCTTGACCTGATTGTCGATGTGGATGGTGGCGATCGGTGGTTCGACCGACACCAGCACTTTGCCGCCATCGTTACGGGCAACGAAACGCAGGGCCTTGAGGTTGATCATCAACGCGTCGGGCTTGACTAGAAACGGCTTGTTCTCATCGCCGCCGTCGTCATTGAACTGGGGCAGTTGGGGTTGGACGAAATGGCTGCGGTCGAGCACAAGGTCGCCGGTAATGCGTTGAACGCCATTGGCGCGAAGGTCACGCATCAGCAGCCAGAGTTTTTCCATGTTCAGCTTGGGATCGCCGCCACCCTTGAGGTACAGGTTGCCTTGCAGCACCCCGTTGCTCAGCGGGCCGTCACTGTAGAACTCGGTTTTCCACTGATGGGTGGGGCCGAGCATCTCCAGTGCGGCATAGGTGGTGACCAGTTTCATGGTCGAGGCCGGGTTGACCGAGACATCGGCATTGAACACGGTAGGCGTTCCGGGGCCATTGAGCGGCAGCATCACCAGCGACAGGGCCGATTCCTGCAGTTTGTTGGTCTTCAGGGCCTGTTCGACTTTCGGCGAAAGGGTCGTGTTGACGGCAGCCGCATGGCTTGGCAATGCCAGTGGCAGTAAAAGGCCGGCAACAAGAAGAGGGCGTAGTGATTTGATCATCTGAGGTAGAACCCTGCGAGCGAGGGGTGAAAAAAACGAGGCGATATAAGATGGACGCCCCGGTATGACAAAAATAGTGCGTGCATTATGCCCCAAGCTGCGCAGCGATGGGCGGCTTCATCGACCTTGGTTTTGACTTGAAAGCCTGCTGTTCATGGCAGTCGGTTTTCCTGCCGTGGCGTTTTAATCGGGCACCGGGGAGGCAAAACTGATAGAGTGCGGCGCGTTATTACTTAAGAGGATTGTTTCATGGCGACCAACCGTTCCCGCCGTTTGCGTAAAAAGCTCTGCGTGGGTGAATTCCAGGAGCTGGGCTTCGAACTGAACCTGGAGTTCAAGGAAGATCTGACCGAAGAAGCTGTCGATGCCTTCCTCGATGCCTTTCTTGTAGAAGCCATGGATGCCAACGGCCTGGACTATGTCGGCGGCGATGACTTCGGCCTGGTCTGCTCGGCCAAGCGCGGCTCGGTGACTGAAGCGCAACGCGCTGCTGTCGAGGCTTGGTTGAAGGCTCGCAACGAGCTGACCAAGATCGAGCTCAGCCCGCTGCTCGATGCCTGGTACCCGGAAAACGAAATCAATCCGGTTGCTTGATATCCAGTGAAACGGCAGCCTCAGGGCTGCCGTTTTCAGTTTTGCCTGCCTTGTTTTGCTTTCTCCTCACTCCTCCTGCAGGCTTGTTACAGCGCTCAGCTCTGTAATTTTTTCCTGCAAGGCCAGTTCGAACGTCTGCATTTCCCGCAACAGCCGTTGGCGCCGACGCCGGATTACCGGTTCCTGGGCATTTTTGCTGCACGCGTGCTGCAACTGTTCGCAGGCGTCCATCAAGGCTGATGCCTGAACGATACGTGCCGCCCCAAGTACCTTGTGGGCATGGTCCATCAAGGCTTCTGGCGACCCCTGTGTGTCGAGCTCCAGCAATGTCTGCCGGTCGCGCTGATTGCTTTGCAGCAGTTGTTCGAGCAGGCGGCGCAGATCGCTGCGAGAGCTACCTACCACAGGTTCCAGGCGCTCAAGGTCCAGTTCGGCGACGCGTGCCACATGTGGCGCATGGGGCAGCAGCGGTGCTTGTGCCAGGCGCTGGCCAAGGGCTCTGAGGCTGATCGGTTTGAGCAGGCAGTCATCCATGCCGGCCTGCAGGCACTGCCCACGAGCCTCTGGCTGGGCGTTGGCGGTGTAACCCCACAGGGTGCAGCGAGTCAGCCCGTGTTGCTGCTCGTGCTCGCGAATGGCCTGGGCAAGCTGGTAGCCGTTCATTCGCGGCATGTTGCAATCGATGATAAGCACATCGAAATGCCCCTGCTTCCAGGCGTGCAGCCCGCTCAGGCCGTCCTCGGCGCTGGTATGGCGCACGCCCAGATAATCCAGTTGCTGAGCCATCAACAACAGGTTGGCCGGGTGATCGTCGACGACCAGTACGCTCAGTTCCGCCGGCACTGCGGGTGTTTCCGGTTCCGGTGCCTGGGTTTCGGTGCAGGCCTCAAGCCCGGTCAGCGGCATGCTGACCTGAACATCGGTACCGTGCCCCGGTTGACTGTGAAGGATCAGCCGGCCACCCATCATTTCACACAGGTTGCGACTGATCACCAGCCCCAGGCCGGTGCCACTGCGGGCTAACTGGCTCTCGGGGGAGACTTGGGCAAAGGGATGGAACAGGCGTTGCTGGTCGCTTTGGCTGATGCCAATGCCGGTGTCCTGCACTGACATTTCCAGGGTCAGCCCGCTGCCACCCGGGTTCGGGTACAGGGACACATGTACAGTGACATGGCCACGTTCGGTAAATTTGATGGCGTTGCTGACCAGGTTGGACAGGATCTGCTTGAAGCGAAGCGGGTCGAGCAATACATCGCGTTGAGCATTGATGGCGATGTCCATGTTCAGGCGCAGGCCTTTCTGACGAGCCAGCCCGTCGAACACCCGTCCTACTGACTCCACCAGTTCGGCCAGATTGACGCGCTCCGGCGCCAGGCTCAGGTGGCCGGATTCGATGCGGGCAATGTCCAGAATGTCACCAATCAATGCCAGCAGGTCGGTCGCCGAGTTGTGTGCGACTTCGATGGCCAGTTGGTCGAGCTGACCCTTTTCGGCGCGTTTGAGCGCCAGTTCAAGCATGCCGATCACCGCATTCATGGGGGTACGGATTTCATGGCTCATGGTGGCCAGGAAGGTGCTCTTGGCACGGTTGGCCTCGTCGGCCTGTTTCTTCGCCAGGCGCAGGTCTTCGATCAGTTGGCGGCGTTCGCTGATGTCGATCCAGCCGCCAATGATGCCCTGAACCTCACCTAGCGAGTCGCGGTACGGCAGGATCCAGTGATAGATGGTCAATTGCCGGTCCTTGAGCAGCAGGGGGCGATCGCCGATCAGCGGTGTACCCTGCTTCATGACCATCTCGTAGTCCGCATGGATCTTTCGCGCCTGGCGCTTTCCACCTTTTCCGCCGGATGGCACCGGCTTGCCGAGCACCGCTTCCGCTTTGGCCTCAAGCGCCTCCAGGTAGCTTTCGTTGCAGGTTTGCAGCAGCCCCTGGCGATCCCGGACATAGATGGGGTGTGGGGTGCCGTTGACCATTGCACGCATGAAGGCCAACTGGTCGTTGAGGGCGCGCTCAGCCGCTTCACGCTGTTTGATCTGCCGACGCATCCAGGCGTTCCAGGCCAGCGATAGCAGCAGTAGCGCAGCGGTACCGAGAATGATCTGCACGATCAGGCGCTGATGATTGCGCCAGTACGAGTCACCACCGGCGCTGTAGCCACGCCAGCGGCTGTTGATGACGCCCAGCTCTTCGGGGGTGATGCTCAGCAAGGCCTTGTCGAGAATCGAACTGAGTTCCTGGGCGCCTTTGGCCGTGGCCATCGAAAAGTTTGACGGCTCGGCGCCGACCGTCGAGCGAATGATCAGATCCGGCTCGGAGGCCATGCTGAAATTGGCATTGATCAATGCCGTGATCGTACCGTCCACCTGGCCTTGGGCGAGCAGCGAGGTTGATGTTGAGGTGCTTTCTGTCTCGACCAGTTGAATCGTTGGAAAACGTTGGCGCAGCAGGTTGATGACCGTGCTGCCTCGGGTCAGTGCTACCCGCTTGCCTTGCAATTGCTCCAGGCTGGTTGGCTGATCCGATCCCTTGCGCGTCACCAGAACATAGGAGTTTTCCAGGTAGGGCCGACTGATCGCGAGTGTGGCATCGCGCTCGGCGCTGGGCGAAATGGCGGCGATCACATCGGCATTGTTGTTGTCGATACGGTGGATCATGTCGCTGATGCCCGTGGTGCGTTGCACCTCGAAGCGCAGCCCTGTGCGCAAGCGAATCAGTTCGAGCAGGTCGGCGGCGATGCCGCGAAAATTGCCGGAACTGTCAAAGAAGGTCAGTGGTGCAGCGTTTTCGTTGACCACCACGCGCACCACGGGATGTTCACCCAGCCAGCGTTCTTCACGCTTGGACAATTGCAGTTTGCGGTCGCTCAGCAAGACCCCGCTGCCCGCGCTCCAGCGCTGGAAGATGCGCTCCCGTGTGGCGCTGGATACCGCACTGAGTGTCGTGTTGACCATCCCCAGCAGCATCTGGTTGTCGCTGCGCAGGGCAAAGCTGAAGCCCACGGGTTCGTGTTTGCCGAAGTTGGCCATCTTGACGTTCTGCAAGTAGCCCTGGTTGATCATGTAGTGTGTCGAGATGGTATCGCCGAGAAAAACATCGGCCTGATCGAACGCCACGGCATTGAGTGCGTGCTGGTAGGACACGTAGGTGTGGGTGGTCGCTTTGGGGTAGGTGGTGCGTACCTCGTCCAGTGGCAAGTAATGGTAAACCATGCTCAAGCGCAGATTGGCCAGGCCGGTGTTGAGCGGCCTGCTCTCGTCTTCGCGGGTGACCAGTACCGGTTGATCAATCGCGTAGGGGTGTGAGAGTACGACGCCCTGGGCGCCGGCCTCGTAGCCGTTGGCGCTGCCCAGCAGATCGATCCTGCCCTCGGTCAGTGCGCGAACGGCATCCTCTCGGTTGGCGAAACGTTCGACGCGAATCGGGATATCGAGCGTATTGCTCAGCAAGCCGGCGTAGTCCGCCGTCAGGCCCTCGTAGTCACGGCCGCTGGCGGTCATGTCGAACGGGGGGTAATCCGGCGCTGAGGTACCCAGTATCAGTTCGTGCTTGTCATTGAGCCATTCCGTCTGCTCTGGTGTCAGGGTGATGTTGATCCGAACCGGGCCCGAGCGGCTAAGCAGGGCATACTGACCCGGTTGGTCGACCTCGGCCATTGCCGAGTGCCAGGTACAGGCGGATATCGCCAGCATGCATGCGGCAGTGAAGTGCTTCACCATGGCGCTCTTCATACCAGTGCATTGCGTTTTGCCATTTCAATCAATTCCACCAGCGAGTTTGCCCTGAGCTTTTGCATCAGGCGCTTCTTGTAAGTGCTCACGGTCTTGTTACTGAGAAACATGCCTTTGGCAATTTCCTTGTTACTCCTGCCTTGGGCAAAGAGTTGCAGCACCATAAGTTCCCGGTCATTGACGTGTTTGAAGAGATCAATCTCGTTGTTGGTGTTTTCAGCATCCCGGGCGTGAGTAAGAGCTTGGCTAGGGAAGTAGTTGTATCCCGAAAGTACCGCTTTTATGGCGCTGAGCAGTTCGCTGAGGTCTTCTTGCTTGCACACATACCCGCTGGCGCCCGACTGCATGCAGCGCATGGCAAACAGTGTTGGGGACTGGGCCGTCAGCACCAGTATCTTGAAGGGGAGCGACATGGCATGAAAGCGTGAAAGCACTTCCAGCCCGTCGAGTTTCGGGATGCTGATGTCCAGAATAATAAGGTCTGGCTGGCATTCTCGAACCATTTGCATGGCATCTACGCCGTTATCCGATTCGCCGGCTACCTGGTAGCCTTCATTCTCCAACAGCATGCGCACGGCTAAACGTATGACCGGGTGATCATCAACAATAAAAACAGAATACATAGGCCTCTTCCGGTGGGAACCAATAGGAGGGCGCACCTTAGCTCAGATGTAGACCGGTGCGCAGGCATACAGGGGGGAGAGTGGCCAATATGGGATAATTCCTACAATTTAAACAGTGTAGGACTACGCGTTTAGCTCGATACTTGTTGTGTCAATGCTGTTTTTTAATCAATTTGTTGCGCGTTTTACGAACTGTTTAAGTTGTTTGTTGTATTTGTAGGTTGTTTCTTGCAGAGCGAGTTAATTTGGTATGTAAGCTTCTGCTGTACAAGAGTCCTGACGGGCAGGACTCTTGTGGGCGGGCGTCGGCTCAGACCAGGCTCGAACGCCCGGTCATTTCGCGCGCCATCTCGCTGGCATAGCTGTCGGTCATCCCGGCGATGAAGTCGATCATGCGCATGAATGAGTTGTGCAGGGAGCCTGCCGGGTTCGGCGCATTGTTGCCGAGCAGGTCGAGAATGCGGCGGTGCTTGAACGAGGGCGTGCGCCCACCATGCTGTTCCAAGGCTGCACCACAGAACGAGTTGAGGAGAATTTCCAGTGTGGTGTAGGCGCCGATTTCATGCAGTGTCTTGCGTTTGTCCTGGAAGATTTTTTTGCGCGCCATGTCTTTGGCCTGGAGTACGCAACGCTTGGCCGGACCGTGCATATGTTCGACCAGATCCCCCTGCAGCGTGCCAGCGAGCAGCGCGGGTTGCTGCTCGACAAAGGCGCGGGCCGCGGCGTTGGTGAGGTGCTCGATGGCCTTGCCGCGCAGGATCGCCAGTTTGCGTCGACGCGAATCAGCGGGGCCGAGTTGGCGGTAGGTTTCCGGTAGGTCATCGCCGACCAGGCCAAGCAACAGTGACTCGACTTCGGCATAGTCCAGCAGCTCCATCTCAAGGCCGTCTTCAAGGTCGATGAGGGCATAGCAGATGTCGTCTGCTGCCTCCATCAGGTAGACCAGTGGATGGCGCGCCCAGCGCTGTTCTTCCAGTTGCGGCAGGCCCAGCTTTCGGGCGATCTGCTCAAGCAGCGGCAGTTCGCTCTGATAACAGCCGAACTTGTGCTTCTTGTAGCCAAGCGCGTCGGCATGGCGCGCGGTCCACGGGTATTTCAGGTAGGTGCCCAGCGTTGCATAGGTCAAACGGGTGCCGCCATCGAACTGGTGGTATTCCAGTTGTGTCAGCACGCGAAAGCCCTGGGCATTGCCTTCAAAGTTGAGGAAGTCGGCACGCTCGGCGTCGCTCATTGCATCCAGCCAGCCGCGCCCGGCCGCTTGCTGAAACCAGTGGCGTATGGCGTCTTCGCCCGAATGGCCGAACGGTGGATTACCAATGTCATGGGCCAGGCAGGCCGACTGAACCACCATGCCCAGGTCACTGGGTTCACACCATTGGGGCAGGCTATCGCGCAGGGTTTCGCCGACGCGCATGCCCAGTGAGCGGCCCACGCAACTGACTTCCAGGGAGTGGGTCAGGCGGGTGTGGATATGGTCGTTGCTTGACACCGGGTGGACCTGGGTCTTGCGCCCCAGGCGGCGGAAGGCGCCGGAGAAGATGATGCGGTCATGGTCTTTGTGGAACGGGCTACGCCCGAGCTCTTCGGGGCTGTGCAGGGTTTTACCAAGGCGTTCGCGGGTAAGCAGGGTGTGCCAATCCAAGGCCATTTCTCCAGGTCAGGTGCAAGGCAGTCATTGCCCTAGCTTCCTGTGTCGAGCGCTCGGCTGCAAGCCTTACAGCCCGGCTGCGTCGACATCGATCAACAACAAGCGTCGACCTTCATCGAAAAACTGTCCTGCCGTCAGGCAATACTGGTTGCTAGTGGCATCGCGGTAGGTGGTCGAGAGGATCAGTCGACGTTCTTCCCAGCCTTCGGCGAGCAGTTGATAGAAGTAGGGGCGCCATGACCAGTTGTGGCCCAGATAGCTGGCATCGCTATGCCAGCGACGCTCCCGCCACTCCAGATTCGGGGTCAGTTGGGTACCATGGCGGTCACATTGAAAAAAGCGTAATACCCAGGGATAGGCGTCCAGCTGTGGCAGCTGCTTGAGCGGTGCCTTCGCCATGGCCCAGGCGTGCAGTTGTGGCATCAGGGTGCTCAGCTTGCGGCGCATGTCCATCAAGCGTTTGCGCTCGTCAAGCTTGCCATGGACGTACTGTTGGCGCAGATGAGCAAAACGTTCGACAAAAGCCTCGGCCGGGAAGAATTCGAGTTCGGCCTGTGCAAACAGAAACCCTTGGACGAAGCGTGCACCGCACTCGAGCGCGAAGTTCAGCTCCGCTTCAGTCTCGACCCCTTCGGCGATGATCCAACAGCCGGTCTTTTCCGCCATCTGCGCGAGGGCTTTTACCACTTCGCTACTGGGCCCGCCTCGAGCGGCGGCCTGAAACAGGCGCATGTCCAGTTTGAGGATGTCGGGCTGCAGCGCCAGCACCCGGTCCAATTGGGAGTAGCCAGCACCGAAATCATCAATGGCGATCCGTGCTCCGGCTTGGCGATAGCGCTTGACCACCTCGGCCAGGCGTTGCGGGTCACCACTGAGTTCGGTGATCTCGAAGACCACCCGCTGTGGATCGATGCCCTCTTTTTCTAACTGCATCAAGCTTGGCAGTGGTTGCCCGGTCGCCAGCTCACTGACCCAGCGTGGGGAGATATTCAGGCTGAGAAACCAGTCCTCAGGGGCAAGATGGAACTGTCGCAGGGCATGCTGACGCAGTTGTCGATCAAGTTCGCGCAGGTTGTCTATGGGCAGTGAAGGATCGTTGAACAGCGCGCCGACGCTCTGCAGCGAGCCGTCGGCTTGGCGCAAGCGTCCAAGGGCTTCCACGCCGGCGATACGGCCTGTGGCAGTATCGATGAAGGGCTGAAAGCAGGCGAGCGGTTGCCCGTCGAACACGGCGGCTCCTCAGGTGAAGTGGGTTGGCAACGAGGCCTTGCCAGTGCAAGGCCTGCTGGCCGACGCTGCAAGAATGCAGCCAGTTTGCTCAGGGTCTGCCAGAGGGGGGCTGCATGAATACCCTGATCAAGGGAATCAGGCTGCTGCCCAGGCGAATCAGGCGAGCAAGATTGCCGCTTCTGGCGCCCTTGCCGGTGAGGAAACCCAAGGCGACAACGGCGCCCAGCCCCCAGAGCGGCGCGTGTTTGATACCCAGGCCATCCTGCAGGTTGCCCGTCATTTTTTTCAGGCGAGTCAGTGGCTCGAGCAGCTCACCCGAGGCCTGGCGGATTTCCTGGCGGTGCATTTCCATTTGCAAGCGCACCAGCGCCTTGCGCAGGTCATGGCGGTTAGGTTTGTGGGGTAGCTGGGACAGGCTCATGGCAACAGGCGCTCCCGGTCTTTGGCCAGTTCTTCAAGGGTTGCACTGAAGGGGGAGGTCTCGTCGGATATCAGCGCCTTCAGGCGCAAGCCGCAAAACAGCGCCGCCAATCCATGGAACACACACAGGCCAATGATCCCGGCCAGTCGGTAGCTGTCCCAGAGCAGGATCAGTACCAGCACGGACAATGCGCCCAGCAGCAGCAGTGTGAACACCAAGGCCAGCCCGGCCAGCAGCAGCAGGCCTAGGCTTCGCGTTTTCTGTTCCTGCAACTCGATACCGAACAGTTCCACATGGCCGTGCAGCAGGCCCAGAACGGCGGCACCGAGCCGTCGGGAAGACGGCCCGTTGTTGGTTGTTTCGGTTTCCATACCGCAGGGCCTCAGCGACGGCTGGCCAGCAGGCCAATCAGGAGGCCGACACCCGCCGCGATACCCACCGAGCGCCATGGGTTGCTTTGTACATACTCCTCGGTGGCGCCCAAGGCTGCCTGACCGCGCTCGCGCAGAGAGTCTTCGGTCAATTTCAGGGTTTCTCGGGCGCGCAGCAGGCTGTCGTGGATTTGGGTGCGCAGTTCATCCGCCTGGTCGCCGGCCAGTGTCGCGGTATGTTCCAGCAGTTTTTCGGTGTCACGCACCAGGGTCTGGAAATCGGCCATCAGGGTTTCTTGAGCATTCTTTGCCATTTTGCTGGTCATCGGCGTTTCCCTCAGAGGCATGTGAATAGTTCGAGTGTGCAGCGGTATCAAAGGTTCACTGGTACAGCTTTTGCTGTGCTGTGGTGCATCCGGGCTCGTTCTTGCGCTGAATGTGGGCGTAAGGCCCGAGGCTAGTGGATAAACCTTAACCCAATCCAAGACAAACCCCAGAAAAAACTCAAGCAGGTACTGCGTTCGGCCTTGCAGGTGCGCCAAATCGGGGCGTCGCAAGGGGTGTGCGAACTGCTTTGGTGCTTTTTCTCCCCTTGCAGGCCTGCCTTTACATGGAAAACTTGCAAAGCGCCGTGGACACACTGGTTCATGGCTCCAACACCTTGTTCATCTTGCTGGGGGCCGTGATGGTCCTGGCCATGCATGCCGGTTTCGCCTTCCTTGAGGTGGGAACTGTGCGGCACAAGAATCAGGTCAACGCCTTGTCGAAGATCCTCAGTGACTTCGCCATTTCGACCTTGGCCTATTTCTTCGTGGGTTACTGGATTTCCTATGGTGTCAGCTTCATGCATCCGGCCGCCACGTTGGGTGCCGATCATGGCTATGGATTGGTCAAGTTCTTCTTTCTGCTGACCTTCGCGGCAGCGATCCCGGCGATTATTTCCGGTGGTATCGCCGAGCGTGCACGCTTTGTGCCGCAGTTGTGTGCCACCGCGCTGATCGTTGCCTTTGTCTATCCCTTTTTCGAGGGGGTTGTCTGGAACGGCAATTTCGGTGTCCAGGCCTGGTTGCAGGTGCGTTTCGGGGCAGGCTTCCATGACTTTGCCGGCTCTGTGGTGGTGCATGCCATGGGCGGTTGGCTGGCCTTGGCCGCAGTGTTGCTGCTGGGGCCGCGCAACGGTCGTTACCGTGAGGGACGCCTGGTGGCCTTTGCACCCTCCAATATCCCGTTTCTGGCCTTGGGGTCGTGGATTCTGATCGTCGGCTGGTTTGGCTTCAACGTCATGAGTGCGCAGACCTTGCAGGCCGTCAGCGGCCTGGTGGCAGTCAACTCGCTGATGGCGATGGTTGGTGGAACGTTGGCAGCGCTGCTGGTGGGGCGTAACGACCCTGGTTTTCTGCACAACGGACCGCTTGCCGGGTTGGTGGCTGTCTGTGCGGGTTCGGACCTCATGCACCCCGTTGGTGCGCTGGCAACCGGTGCAATTGCCGGTGCGCTGTTTGTCTGGTGTTTTACCGCGGCGCAGAACCGCTGGCAGCTTGATGATGTATTGGGTGTCTGGCCACTGCACGGCGTCTGCGGGGTCTGGGGCGGTATTGCCTGTGGCATTTTTGGCCAGAGTGCCATGGGTGGATTGGGCGGTGTCAGTCTGATCAGCCAGTTGATTGGCAGCCTGGCGGGGGTGTTGGTGGCGCTGGCTGGTGGTTTCAGCGTGTATGGTGTGATCAAGCGTGTGCATGGCTTGCGCCTGAGTCAGGAGCAGGAGTATTACGGCGCCGATTTGTCGATTCACAAGATCGGCGCCACCAGCCAGGACTGAGGCCGACTAGCGACCGCCCAGCAGCAGTGATTCGCAGGCTTCTATCGCTTCCAGCGGGCCGCTGAGCACCACGGCGTCGCCCGCATGCAGGCAGGTACTGGCATTGAGTTTCAAATCGTTACCCTGGCGCTGTACGGATTGCAGCTCGACACCCAGTGTCTCAAGGGCCAGTTCGCCCAGCGGACGGCCACAGGCATAGGCGTCGGCCCCCAGGCTCACAGCGTGCAGCAGCACTTTGGGTTGCCCTTCGCTGTCGATCAGGCTGGTCTGCGCACCATGATAGAAGCCATGGAGCAGGCGATAGCGGGTCCTGCGTACTTCGTCGACACGCTTTTGCACCTGGTCCTGCGGCAGGCCGAGCATGACCAGTGCATGGGAGGCCAGCATCAGGCTGGACTCCAGCAACTCCGGTACCACCGCGTTGGCACCGGCGGCGCGTAGTTCTTCGCGCTGGCTGTCATCACGGGTACGCACGAGAATTGGAACGTCACGGTTCAGTTGGCGTGCGGCCTTGAGCACATTCAAGGCAACTTCTGTCTTGTCCACGGCAATGACCAGCAGGCGTGCCCGGTCCAGGCCGATCGCCGCCAGCAGCTCGCCGCGGCGTGAGTCCCCGTAATGGACGTTGTGTTCCCCCGCTGCAGCTTCCTGCACGCGCACCGGGTCGTCATCCAGGGCGATGAAGGCGAGCTGCTCCTGGCGCAGGAAGCGTCCGATCGACTGGCCAACCCGGCCATAACCGCAAATCAGTACGTGGCCGCTCAGGGCAGCGCTCTGTGCGCCGATTTCTTCCAGTTGAACTTCCTGGTTGGGTTTGCGGTGCAGGCGTGCGGCGATAGAGGGCGCCGCGCGCAGCAGCAGGGGGGTGACCAGCATCGAGCAGAACGTTGCCGCCAGCAGCAGGTCGCCGAGCGCCTCGGGCAGCAGTTTGTTGTGTTGCATCTGGGCCATGAGGGCGAAACAGAATTCACCGCCTTGGGCCAGTGCCAGGCCGCTGCGCCATGCGGTCTCGCTGTCGCTGCCACGAACGCGAACCAGGGCGGCCACCACCGCGCCCTTGATAACCAGCAGGGCCAGGGTCAAGGCGAGGATCTCCAGGCCATGGCTGGCGAACAATTGCAGGTCGATCAGCATGCCGATACTGACGAAAAACAGCCCCAGCAGGATGTCGCGGAAGGGGCGAATGTCCGCCTCGATCTGATGGCGATAATGGCTTTCACCCAGCAGCATGCCGGCCAGGAACGCGCCCAGTGCCGGAGACAGGCCCAGCAGGTGTGTCAGCCAGGCCGTCAGCAGCACGATGACCAGCGCCAACAGAACGAACAGTTCCGCCGAATGAGAGTTGGCCACTTCGTGGAACAGTCGGGGCAGCAACCAGCGGCTGGCCATCAGCAGGCCGACGAAGAGGATCACCGTCTTGCCCAGCGTGAGTGGCAGTGCGAAGTACCACGCCTGGCCGCTTTGCCCGGCAAACACCGGTACCAGTGTCAGTAGTAGAACCGCCACGACATCCTGGAACAGCAATACACCGATCGCGTTCTGCCCGTGGCTGCTGAAAATCTCCCCGAGGCTGGTCAGCTCCTTGCTGACGATCGCGGTGGACGACAGCGCCAGGCCACCCCCCAGCAGCAATGCTGCGTTGGTCGGCATGCCGAGCAGGGCGAGTAGCCCGGCCAGTACAAACGTGGAGCAAATGACCTGAAGGCTGCCGAGGCCGAACACCACTTTGCGCAGCGCCATCATTTTCGACAGGGAAAATTCCAGGCCGAGGGAAAACAGCAGGAACACCACGCCCATTTCGGCAAGGTCCGGCAGTTCTTCGCTTTCATTGACCCAGTCCAGCGCGGTTGGGCCAACGAACAGGCCAACGCAGAGATAGCCGAGCACAGGTGGTAGCTGTACGCGGCGGAAGATGGCAATGACGACCAGCGATGACGCCAGAATGATCAGCAGGTTTGCAAACACAACATACTCCATGTACGAAAACAGCAAAAAAACACAAAAGCATAGCGCCAGGTGCTGCGTGGCTCCTTGATTCGAATCAGTATCGCAGGCGTCAGGGATGGCGTGGGGCAAGTGCCTCGACGGCCTCGTACCCTCGACCTAAAATACCCATTCATTCTCTTTATCGGTAACTGTCAATGCTTCCTGAATGCCAGCTGTTCGGCACCCTGGGATGTCACTTGTGTGAAGTGGCAGAAGCCCTGTTGATGCCGTTTGTCGAGCATGGCCTGTTGGTCGAACTGGTGGATATTGCCGAGGACGAGATGCAGGTCGAGCGTTATGGGCTGCGAATTCCCGTGCTGCGTCGTTGCGACAGCGGTGCCGAGTTGAACTGGCCTTTTGATGCCGAGCAGGTCGTCGCCTTTCTGCGCTGATGTCGTTTCTTCCCGGTGGCTTTTTCCTGGCGCACACCGGGCCTGGACGGGTTCACACTCTACTCCGTTGCCTCGGGAGCGGCAGCGTGTGTGACCTATTCAGCCAAAGGAGTGGCATCCATGAACCTTTCCAAACACTTCACCCTATCCGAGATGACCGCGTCCCGGACCGCCAGTCGCCTGGGTATCGATAACACCCCGAACGATGAGGCTTTGCTCAATCTCAAGCGCCTTTGCGCCACGCTGGAGCAGGTGCGCAGCCTGGTTGGCCGGCCCGTGCTGGTCAGCAGCGGTTACCGTTCACCCGCACTCAACCGCGCAGTGGGTGGCTCGCCCAAGAGTACACACAGGTTGGGGTTGGCGGCAGACATCAGTGTTGCGGGCATGGCTCCGCTGGAGCTGGCGCAGTTGATAGCGCAAAGCACGCTGGCGTTTGATCAACTGATACTGGAGTTCGACAGCTGGGTGCACCTGGGGTTATCGGCCTCTGCCGAGCGCCGGCAGATCCTGACGATTCGCAAGGGCACCGGTTACCTGCCTGGCCTGCAGTAAGTGAGGCGCTGTCATTGACGGCGTGCAGGTCACTCAATATGCTGTATATAGATACAGTATTTGCGGGCGGTTACGCCCAAGGACTCGAAACATGGTCAACGTCGAACAACTGAAGTACACCGTCAATCGCATGTCGGTCGAGATGGTCAGTGAGGCGGTGCTTGAACTGCGCCTTGACGGGCTTGTGCTTGAGGGCAAGACACCCTTCAACAAACTGCACTTCAACACCTGCTTCGCTGAAATAGAAGCCTTGTTTCAACGTGCCGGCTATCACCGCCCATTGGATGTGGTCGGTTATCAGGGGTTGCTGTATGCGCTGTATGACCCTACGCGCTGGGACGCCGTCGATGTACTGCGCTGGCTCAAGGAGTTCACCGAAGCGGCAGCGGTTCAGGCTGGCTGAGCTGAGTGCCATGCGGGATAATGGTCGGCCATTATCCTCTGGGTGTTCCCATGGCCTTCGCTTCATTCGATCCGGCACAGCATCAAGCCAGCACCGTCTGTCTCCCTCCAGGTGCCTGGTTAACGGTACTGGACTGCCTGTGTGATCACTTCAAGGCCATCGGGCGTGAACAATGGCTTGACCGTATTGCCCGGGGCCGTGTGCTGGATGCTCAGGGTGCACCGATCCCGGTCGACCTGCCCTATCGCCAAGGGCTGCGCATCCATTACTTTCGTGAAGTGCCTAACGAAAAGCCGATTCTCGTGCAGGAAACCCTGGTGCATGTGGATGAGCACCTGGTGGTGGCCGACAAACCGCATTTCTTGCCGGTAACGCCCACGGGCGAGTATGTCGAGCAGACCCTGCTGCGGCGGCTGATCCGTCGTCTGGATAACCCGAACCTGGTGCCGTTGCATCGCATCGATCGGCACACCGCAGGCCTGGTGCTGTTTTCTGCCAATCCACAGAGCCGTTCCGCGTATCAATCATTGTTTCCCAATCGGCAGATCGACAAGCGTTATCAGGCTATTGCCCCTGCCTTGCCAGCACTGGCGTTCCCCTTGGTGCATAAAAGCCGCCTGGTCAGTGGGGAGCCATTTTTCCGCATGCAGGAAGTAGACGGGGTCAGTAACAGCGAGACGCTGGCCGACGTGTTGGAAAAAAATGGCGAGTTCTGGCGGTATGGCCTGTCGCCAGTGACCGGCAAGACGCATCAGTTGCGCGTGCACATGACTGCGCTGGGGGCGAGCATCTGTAACGATCCTTTCTACCCAGAGGTGCGTCACGAGGATGACGATTACAGCAAGCCGCTGAAACTGCTGGCGCATAGCCTGCGTTTCAAGGACCCGTTAAGTGGTGAAGAGCGCTACTTCGAGAGCGAGCTGACGCTCGACTGGTAGATGGGGTGTCGGCGCACAGCCTTGTGGCTGTGCGCCTGACCGGTTCAGCGGTTGAAGCGTTCGACCAGCGAGTACTGGCTGGTGGCGGTGCGGGTCAACTCTTCGCTAAGCAGGGCAGAGTGCTGGGCCTGCTCGGAGGTTTGATCGGCCAGTTGAGCAATGGTGCTGATATTGCGGCTGATCTCATCGGCCACGGCAGTCTGCTCTTCGGTGGCGGCAGCGATCTGGGTGGTCATGTCGGTGATGTTGGCCACCGCTTCGCTGATACCCAGCAGTGCCTGGTCGGCTTCCATGACCCGAGCCACGCCTTCTTCGGCCTGACGATGGCCCGCTTCCATGGTCTGTACGGCGTTGCTGGCAGTTTGCTGCAGCTTGGCGATCAGCCCGTGGATCTGGCCGGTCGATTCGCTGGTGCGTTGTGCCAGTTGACGAACTTCATCCGCGACGACCGCGAAGCCGCGGCCCATTTCGCCGGCACGGGCAGCCTCGATTGCAGCGTTCAGTGCCAGCAGGTTGGTCTGGTCGGCAATGCCTTTGATCACATCAACCACGCCGCCGATTTCGTCACTGTCACGTGCCAGTTGCGTCACGGTCTGCCCGGTTTCGCCGACGGCCTGGGACAGGCGCTGGATGGCTTCGCGGGTTTCCCCTGCGATATCCCGGCCGCGTCCAGTCAGGCGATTTGCTTCCTGGGTGGCATCGGCGGTGCGTTGAACGTGGTTGGCCACTTCTTGAGTGGTGGCGGCCATCTGGTTGACGGCAGCGGCGACCTGTTCGGTTTCAACGCGTTGGCGCTCCAGCCCCGAGGAGCTGTTATGCGCCAGGGTGTCGGATTGACGCGCCTGTTCGTTCAGGTGTTCAGCGGTGTCCTGTAGGCGGGTCAGGCAGGTCTTGAGGCGTGCATCCTGGCTGAGCATTGCCATTTCCAGGCGGCCCTGAACTCCACGGCTGTCGCTGTACATTTGGGCGATCAGCGGGTCAGAGGTGGTCTGCTCGGCCAGACGCAGCAGGCGCTTGAGGCCGCGTTGTTGCCAGGTCAGGCCCATCAGGCCCAGTGGCACGGACAAGCCAGCGGCCAGGGCAAAGCCCCACGAATGGCCGAGCCAGTTACCGATCAGGAAACCGATCTGGCTGACCAGAATGAACGGTAGCCAGTCCTGCAGCACCGGCAGCCACTTGTCACGCTTTGGAATAGCCGACTTGCCCTGGTTGATTCGCTCGTACAACCCTTGGGCGCGGCGTATTTGTTCAGCCGTCGGTTTTACCCGCACGGACTCGTAGCCGACGACCTGATTGTTTTCAAAAACAGGAGTCACGTAGGCGTTGACCCAGTAGTGATCACCGTTCTTGCAGCGGTTCTTGACGATACCCATCCATGGCAGTCCCTGTTTCAGGGTGCCCCACATGTGAGCAAATACCGCCGGCGGCACGTCCGGATGGCGAACCAGGTTGTGTGGGGCGCGCAACAGCTCCTCTCGCGAGAAACCGCTGATTTCGACGAAGGCATCGTTGCAGTAGGTAATCAGACCTTTGGCATCGGTAGTCGAAATCAAACGTTGTTGATCTGGAAACGTCCGTTCGCGCTGGGTAATCGGCTGGTTATTACGCATTAGCTGTTCAATCCGGAAGGCTTTCGAGGGGTATCGGCAGCGAGTTGTTTTTATTGAGTCGATTTTTGCAGCCATTGATCGAGCGCAGGGTTTTCAATCATGACCTGAGTTATGCGAAAAAAGCTGTAGATTTTAGAAAATTGCAAGCATTCTTTCATGCTTTTGACATAAAAGTCAGCAACTGACCAGTCGTTCACACTTTGGCTCATTTATTCAGCATTGGGTAGGTGAACAAACTGAAATGCAGCAGGTTCAGGGTGAAGTGGCTGACAACTGCTGCCAGCAGCCCGCCATGGCGGTAAACCAGGCCGTAACCTGCGCCTGCAATGCTTGCCAGTACCACCCATTGCCAACCGCCACCGAGGTGGGCCAGGCCGAATACGCCTGCGGCCAACAGCAGCGCCAGGCGCTGGCCATGCTCACGGTGCCTGAGCAGGTGTTGCAGGCCACCCTGAATGTACCCGCGAAACAGCACTTCCTCGGTCACGCTCACCAGCAGCAGGTTGTTGGCCAGCCATAGCCAGCCCTGTGTTGGCCATTTCGGTGCCCAGGCGACCATGCCGAGCAATTGTGCACTGCCCAGGCAGGCCATAGCGATCATGGCGGTCATGGTTGCAATCATGGGGACGCCGGTGGAGGTGTTGCGTGTGCCGGCCAGCATCCACGGGCAAGCCAGCAGTATCCAGAACGCGATCAGCGGCTTATCCAGGTTCAGGTACATCGAGTAGGGTGCGGCGTCGGTACTGAAGCGTTGCGCGTCGATGACTTTGGCGCTGTTGAAGCCGGGAAGCCAATGCAGGGCCAGCCCCGCCGCGAGCAGCACGAACAACCCATGGCCGCAGGCCTTCAACCAGCTGCTGCGAGGTCGTTGCACAAGCGCTGCCGCACACAGCAGCAGGATTAACCCGGGTAGGGCGGCACGTGTCAGTTGGCCCTGGCTCAGCGCGAAGGCGTAACCGAGGCAGAGCAGGGCAAGGGCAACCCCACGAGGTGATGGCATGTCGATTACCTTACGGTGAAGTCCGCGATGTTGGACTTGAACTGCACGGTAAAAGACACGCCTTTTTACGGGGCAACGACGATGGCCGCAGGGCCATCCATCAGGCCCCCTTGCCGGCGATCAGCTGCCGCAGCACGTAGTGCAGGATGCCGCCTGCCTTGAAGTACTCCACTTCGTTCAGGGTGTCGATGCGGCACAAGACCTCCAGGCTATCCTCGCGACCGTTGTCCCGGGTGATACGCAGGCGCAGCGCCATTCCCGGTGAAAGGACAGTCCCGCTCAGGCCAAGGATATCGATACGCTCATCCCCCTTGAACCCCAGGGTCTTGCGATTTTGTCCGGGCCTGAATTGCAGGGGCAGTACGCCCATGCCCACCAGGTTGGAGCGGTGGATACGCTCAAAGCTTTCCGCCAGTACTGCTTTCACACCCAGCAGGTTGGTGCCCTTGGCAGCCCAGTCGCGGCTGGACCCGGTGCCATACTCTTGACCAGCGATCACCACCAGTGGCGTGCCGTCGGTGCGGTAGCGCATGGCGGCATCGTAGATCGACAGTTTCTCGCCGCTGGGAATATGCACGGTGTTACCGCCTTCTTCGCCACCGAGCATTTCGTTGCGGATACGGATATTGGCGAAGGTGCCGCGCATCATCACCTCATGGTTGCCGCGACGAGAGCCGTAGGAGTTGAAATCAGGCGGGGCCACGCCCTTGTCGCGCAGGTAGCGCCCGGCCGGGCTGTCAGCCTTGATGTTGCCGGCTGGCGAGATATGGTCGGTGGTCACCGAATCACCCAGCAATGCCAGGATGCGTGCGCCGTGAATGTCTTGAATCTGTGGCAGCGGGCCAGTGATGTCATCGAAGAACGGTGGGTGTTGAATATAGGTCGAGTCGTTCTGCCAGGCGTAGGTGGCAGCCTGCGGTACCTCGATGGCTTGCCATTGGGCGTCTCCTGCAAAGACTTCGGCATACTCTTTATGGAACATCGCCGTATCGACGCTGGCCACGGCCATGGCAATTTCCTGTTGGCTGGGCCAGATGTCGCGCAGGTAGACGGGTTGGCCGTCCCGGCCAGTGCCCAGCGGTTCTTTGCTCAGGTCGATACGTACGCTGCCGGCCAGGGCGTAGGCCACCACCAGCGGCGGCGAAGCCAACCAGTTGGTTTTCACCAGAGGGTGCACACGGCCTTCAAAGTTGCGGTTGCCGGAGAGTACCGACGCTACGGTCAGGTCATGCTCGGTAATCGCCTTTTCGATGGGCGCGTCCAGAGGGCCGGAGTTACCGATGCAGGTGGTACAGCCATAGCCCACCAGGTCGAAGCCAAGGTCATTCAGGTAAGGGGTCAGGCCTGCTGCCTGGTAATAGTCAGTCACCACTTTTGAGCCGGGTGCCAGCGAGCTCTTCACCCAGAGTTTGCGTTGCAAGCCTTTCTCCACGGCTTTTTTGGCCACCAGCCCGGCAGCCATCATTACGCTGGGGTTGGAGGTGTTGGTACAGGAGGTTATGGCGGCGATGACCACCGCCCCCTCTTGCAGAGCCGGATAATCGCTGCCAGTAGTCACCCTGCCATTGCGCGCGCTCGCCTTGGGTTGCAGGCTCATGAAGTCATCGAAGGCTTGGCGGACCTGCGAAAGCGCCACGCGGTCCTGCGGGCGTTTCGGGCCTGCAAGGCTGGCTTCGACGCTGTTCAGGTCCAGTGCCAGGGTGTCGGTAAAGGCGGGCGCGTGGCCGGGCAGGCGCCATAGGCCTTGCGCTTTGCAATAGGCCTCGACCCGTTTCACGGTTGCCTCGGGCCGACCCGACAGGCGCAGGTAATCCAGGGTGATGTCGTCGACCGGGAAGAAGCCGCAGGTGGCACCGTATTCCGGGGCCATGTTGGCGATCGTGGCGCGGTCGGCCAAGGGCAGGTCGGCCAGGCCGTCGCCATAGAACTCAACGAATTTGCCGACCACGCCTTTCTTGCGCAGCATCTGGGTGACGGTCAACACCAGGTCGGTGGCCGTGATGCCCTCGCGCAGTTTGCCGGTCAATTGGAAACCAATCACTTCGGGGATCAGCATGGAAACTGGCTGGCCGAGCATGGCTGCCTCTGCTTCGATGCCGCCCACCCCCCAACCCAGTACGCCCAGGCCGTTGATCATGGTGGTGTGCGAGTCAGTGCCAACCAGTGTGTCGGGAAAGGCGTAGGTACGGCCGTCCTCCTCGCGGGTCCAGACGGTCTGCCCCAGATACTCGAGGTTGACCTGATGGCAAATGCCGGTACCTGGCGGTACCACACGGAAATTGTTGAACGCATTTTGCCCCCAGCGCAGAAAGGCATAGCGTTCGCCATTGCGCTGCATTTCGATGTCGACGTTTTCACTGAACGCCTGCTGGCTGGCGTAGCGGTCGACCATCACTGAGTGGTCGATCACCAGGTCCACCGGTGACAGCGGGTTGATGCGCTGAGGGTCTCCCCCGGCCTTGGCCATGGCAGCGCGCATGGCCGCCAGGTCGACCACCGCGGGTACCCCGGTGAAATCCTGCATCAGTACCCGCGCCGGGCGGTACTGGATTTCGCGGTCGGACCGGCGATTTTCAAGCCATTTGGCCAGGGCGGTCAGGTCGCTGCCGGTGACCGTCTTGCCGTCCTCCCAGCGCAACAGGTTTTCCAGCAGTACCTTGAGCGACAGGGGCAGTGCGCTCAGGTCGCCCAGGCTGCGGGCGGCCTCAGGCAGGCTGTAATAGTGATAGAGGCAGTTGCCTACCGTCAGGGTCTTGAGGGTATTCAGGCTGTCGAGCGAGGGCATGGGTCAACTCCTTCTGGGCCGGTGATCGGCAATCGCCCTGCGGTCGCCGAACTCACCGTCAAGGTGTCGGTCCGCAACGCACGGACCTGGCTGAAGGGTCAGGTTAGACCTGATTGCCGGGCCTGGCTAAATACTGGACCGGCGGGACGTGTCACTGGTTCCTAAACTCCTTTATCATTCGCCGATTTGCCGCCGTTGCGCCGTGCGCTCGGCCAGGGTCTGCTGCGTGTGCTGCCGACCGTCCTGGAGTGATTGATGAATACCCTGTTTATGCATTGCCGACCCGGTTTCGAGGGCGAAGTCTGTTCCGAAATCGCCGAGCATGCCGCACGGCTGAATGTGGCCGGTTATGCCAAGGCCAAACCGCAAAGCGCGTGCGCCGAGTTCATTTGCAACGACGCCGAAGGTGCCGAGCGGCTGATGCGTGAACTGCGTTTCTCGCAGTTGATTTTCCCTCGGCAATGGGCCCGTGGCAGTTTTGTCGAACTGCCTGAAACCGACCGGATCAGCTTGCTGCTGGAGACTCTGGCCGAGTACCCGGTGTGCGGCAGCCTCTGGCTGGAGGTCATGGACAGTAACGACGGCAAGGAACTGTCGACGTTCTGCCGCAAGTTCGAGGGGCCGCTGCGCAAGGCGTTGCTCAACGCTGGCCGGCTGGTGGACGACGCTGCCAAGCCGCGCTTGCTGCTGACCTTTGTCAGTGGCCGGCGGGTGTTTGTCGGGTTGGCCGCGGCGGACAATTCGGCCATGTGGCCGATGGGGATCCCGCGGCTGAAATTCCCGCGTGAAGCCCCAAGCCGCTCAACCCTGAAGCTGGAAGAAGCCTGGCACCACTTTATTCCACGCGATCAATGGCCGCAGCGCCTGTCTGAAGACATGACCGGGGTCGACCTGGGTGCCGCACCGGGTGGCTGGACCTATCAACTGGTCAAGCGCGGTATGCTGGTGACGGCTATCGACAATGGGCCAATGGCTGAAAGCTTGATGGACACCGGGCTGGTCCAGCACTTGATGGCCGATGGTTTTACCTACAAGCCCAAGCAGACCGTAGACTGGATGGTCTGTGACATCGTCGAGAAGCCGGCGCGTAGTGCAGCACTGCTGGAAACCTGGCTGGGCGAGGGCCTGTGCCGCGAAGCGGTGGTCAACCTGAAATTGCCGATGAAGCAGCGCTATGCCGAGGTTCGGCGTTTGCTGGAGCGCATCGAAGAAGGCTTCAAAGCGCGCAAGGTCAAGGTATCGATTGGCTGCAAGCAGCTGTATCACGACCGTGAAGAGGTCACCTGCCATCTGCGCCGACTGGATATGAAACCACGTTGAGGCTGTTGCACGTCGCACTGGCTCAGCCAGGCAGTGCAAGACAGTTGTTACCTAGTCTTCGGAGAAAAGCATGACTGACACCGATTCTACCCTGACCGCCGATGCGGTCCTTGATGCCAGTGGTCTGAACTGCCCTGAGCCTGTGATGATGCTGCATCAGTACGTGCGCGATCTTGGCGCGGGTGGCCTGCTCAAGGTCATCGCGACAGACCCTTCGACCCGTCGCGATATTCCCAAGTTCTGCGTGTTCCTCGGCCATGAACTGGTCGAGCAGCAGGAGCTGTCGGGTACTTACCTGTACTGGATCCGCAAGAAGCTCGATTAAGCCGCTGCCTGCCGGATGCGTTTGCGTGCACTGCGCACCAGGCGCACCGAGAGCATCAATGCGGCGCAGGTCAAGCCGACAATCAGGCCTTCCCAGAGGCCGCTTGGCCCGCTGGCCGTGCCCAGCCAGTCGGTCAGGCCGAGCAGGTAACCCACCGGCAGGCCAATGCCCCAGTACGCGAACAGGGTCAGGATCATGGTGACCCGCGTGTCCTGATAGCCACGCAGTGCACCGGCGGCAGTGACCTGGACCGCGTCGGAGAACTGGAACAGCGCCGAGTAGACGATCAGCATCGAGGCAATCTGGATGACTGCGCTGTCGGCGGTGTAGATCGAGGCAATCGGTTCGCGCATCAGCAGCATCAGGCTTGCTGAAAAGCAGGCGTAGGCCAACGCCGTGGCCATGCCGACGCCCGCAGCAAAACGTGCCTGGCGTGGCTCGCCGGCGCCGATGGCCTGGCCGACCCGCACGGTGACGGCCATGCCCAGCGAGTAGGGGATCATGAACACCAGGGAGCTGACATTGAGGGCAATCTGGTGCCCTGCAACCACAGTTGAGCCGAGGCTGCCGATCAGCAGGGCAATCACCGCAAAGATGCTCGACTCTGCAAATACCGCGATGCCGATTGGTAGGCCGATACTGAGCAGGCGCTTGATCAGGGCCCACTGGGGCCAGTCGAAGCGGGCAAACACCTCACTTGGGCGATAGACCGGCGCCCGGGCGATCCAGACCGCCATGCACAGGGCCATGAACCACATGACGATGCCGCTGGCCCAGCCGCAGCCGACACCGCCCATGGCCGGCAGGCCCAGGTGGCCATAGATGAAGATGTAGTTCAACGGGATATTCAGCATGAGCCCGGCAAGCCCCAGCACCATGCTCGGGCGTGTGAGCCCCTGGCCGTCGCTGCAGCAGCGCAACACAAAGTAGATGCCTACGGCCGGCAGGCCGAAAGCGATACCCTTCAGATAACCCATGCAGGGCGCGATCAACTCCGGGTCGACCTTCATCACGTGCAGGATTGGCTCGGCACTGATCAGCAACAGGCTGGCGGCAATTCCGACCGCCAGTGCCAGCCACAGCGCCTGGCGCACCAACGGACCAATCTCGGCAGGCTGGCCAGCGCCGAAGCGCTGGGCAACCTTGGGCGTGGTCGCCAGCAGAATGCCGGTCATCAATAGAAACACCGGCACCCAGATGGAGTTCCCCAGCGCTACGGCGGCAAGGTCCCGCGGGCCGACCCGTCCGGCCATCACCGCATCGACGAAGCCCATGGCGGTCGTTGCCAGTTGCGCGATGATGATGGGGGTGGCCAGGCGCATCAGGGTGCTCAATTCGGCGCGAACACGAGCGGGGCGGGAGAGCGGAGTGGTGTCGGTGGTCATGAGTGTCACAAGGCAGGTGTCCCCATTGAAGGTGTGGAAAATTGCTTAGTCTAACCGTTGACGGATCGGTCAGGAAATAACCTGTGACTGGATTGGCCGGGGCCGATGCGCCTAAACTGCGCTCCCCGACAGGAGATCGCCATGCTTATTGTTGCCGACGAAAATATTCCGCTGCTCGATGCTTTTTTTGCCGGCTTCGGTGAAATTCGCCGTTACCCGGGGCGAGCCATCGACAGCGCCTGTGTGCGGGACGCCGACGTCCTGCTGGTGCGTTCGGTGACTCAGGTTGATCGGGCCTTGCTGGAAGGCAGCACGGTGCGTTTTGTCGGTACCTGCACCATTGGTACGGACCACCTTGACCTGGACTATTTCGAGCAGGCAGGCATTCGCTGGTCCAGTGCACCCGGCTGCAATGCCCGCGGCGTTGTGGACTATGTACTGGGAAGCCTGCTGACGCTGGGCGAACTGGATGGCGTTGATCTGGCCAAGCGTACCTATGGTGTGGTGGGGGCTGGTGAAGTCGGACGTCGGCTGGTCGAGGTGCTGCGCGGGCTGGGTTGGTCGGTGCTGGTCTGTGATCCGCCGCGGCAGGCTCGCGAGGGTGGGGATTATGTCGACCTGGAGCGTATTCTCGCCGAGTGCGACGTGATCAGCCTGCACACGCCGCTGACCCGTAGCGGTGAGGACGCAACCTGGCATCTGCTCGATCGCGAGCGACTGGCGCGCCTGCGGCCAGGTGCCTGGCTGATCAACGCCAGCCGAGGCCCCGTGGTGGATAACAGCGCCCTGCGTGAGCTGTTGCTCGCCCGTGACGATGTCCAGGCCGTGCTGGATGTCTGGGAGGGCGAACCACAGGTTGATCTGGCACTTGCCGACCTGTGTATTCTGGCCACGCCGCACATTGCTGGCTACAGCCTGGACGGCAAGCAGCGCGGTACCGCGCAGATCTATCAGGCATTCTGCGCCTGGCGAGGCGAGCCCGAGCAGGTGAAACTGGTCGATCTGTTGCCGCGGCCATGGCTGGCGCAACTGAGCCTTGAGGCCGAAACCGATCCGGCCTGGGCCTTGGCCACGCTGTGCCGTGCCGTGTATGACCCGCGCCGTGACGATGCGGATTTTCGCCGCAGCCTTAGCCGTGACCCGGGTAAGCAGCGAGCAGCCTTCGACCTCTTGCGCAAGCAGTACCCGGCGCGTCGTGAAATCGAAGGCCTTGCCGTAAAGGTCAATGGCGAATCGCCGGCCTTGCGGCAGATAATCGCTGCACTGGGGGCTGTGCAGGTCTGAACGGCAGGCAATAAAAACCCGGCGCTGGCGCCGGGTTCAGGAAGTCGATACCGATCAGGCTTTTTTGGCGGTTTTTTCCCGGCTCTTTTCCAGGTCCTGGCAAGCCTTCTGGATCATCTGCTCGGTGATCGGGATTTCACGACCCTGAGCATCAATGATCGCGCCGCAGGCCGGGTTGGCGTGGGGCGACGCTTGTTGCGATGTGCTGCTGTTCTGCAAGCTCATATCCTGTCTCCTCATCAGGTTGCAAGCTCAGCCTAGATAGGCGCGATGACCGCCGTGTGACAAGGTCCTTCGCGAGTCGCCGCGCATGTGCCAAGTCCACCAGAAAGCCATACAAACTGCCAGTAGCACTTTAGAACGAAATCTACTAGGCACTGCTGGGATGCGGCTTAAGTGCTGTGCTCATGCTGCTGCTCGGGTGTAGGCTGCTGCAAATCGACTGAAAGTGGCATTGTCATGATCCTCCGCGTGTCTTCCCGGCAACGCCAGGCCATTCAACTGGCATGGCGTTTTATCCGCCCGTATCGAAAACAGGCAATCGCCGCGCTGGTCGCGCTAGTGCTGACGGCGGCGATTACCCTGTCGATGGGGCAGGGGATTCGCTTGATGGTTGACCAGGGCTTCATGACGCAGTCGCCAACACTGCTGAATCAGTCTATCGGGTTGTTCTTGTTGCTGGTGCTGGCCCTTGCGGTTGGCACCTTTACGCGCTTCTACCTGGTGTCGTGGATCGGCGAGCGTGTTGTTGCCGATATCCGTCAGCAGGTGTTTGATCACTTGGTCTACCTGCACCCCGGTTTTTTCGAGAGTAACCGCAGTTCAGAAATTCAGTCGCGGCTGACCGCCGATACAACGTTGCTGCAATCGGTGATCGGCTCTTCGCTTTCGTTGTTTCTGCGCAATGCCTTGATGGTGGTGGGTGGCGTTGTGCTGCTGTTCGTGACCAACCCGAAGCTGACCAGCATTGTGGTGTTGGCGTTGCCCCTGGTGCTGGTGCCGATTCTGGTTTTCGGTCGGCGGGTGCGTAGCCTGTCGCGTCAGAGCCAGGACCGGGTAGCGGATGTTGGCAGTTATGTGGCCGAAACCCTGGGGCAAATCAAGACCGTGCAGGCCTACAACCATCAGGCCAGCGACCAGCGTCGTTTTGCTGTGACGGTCGAAGCGGCGTTCGACACCGCGCGCAAACGCATTCTGCAGCGCGCCTGGTTGATTACCCTGGTCATTGTGCTGGTGCTCGGTGCGGTGGGGGTGATGCTTTGGGTGGGCGGCATGGACGTGATCGCGGGGCGTATTTCCGGCGGTGAGCTGGCTGCGTTCGTTTTTTACAGCCTGATCGTCGGCAGTGCGTTTGGCACCTTGAGTGAGGTGATCGGTGAGCTTCAGCGTGCTGCGGGCGCGGCGGAACGGATTGCTGAGCTGTTGGCCGCACGCAGTGAGATCGTTTCGCCGGAGCACGGCGTGATGCACTTGCCGGAAAGGGTCAGCGGCCAGTTGGAACTGCGTGAGGTGTGCTTTGCCTATCCGTCGCGACCGAACCCGGCCGCTATTGATCATTTGAGCCTGGTGGTGGCGCCCGGCGAGACCCTGGCGTTGGTCGGGCCGTCGGGTGCTGGTAAATCAACGCTGTTTGATCTGTTGCTGCGCTTTTACGATCCGCAAGCCGGTCAGATCCTGCTCGACGGCCAGCCCGTTGATCGACTGGATCCTCAGGAGTTGCGGCGAAACTTCGCGCTGGTTGCACAGAACCCGGCGTTGTTCTACGGCACGGTCGAGGACAATATCCGCTATGGCCGTGCCGATGCCAGCAGCGCCGAGGTCGAGGCCGCCGCACGCAGTGCCTACGCCCATGAGTTCATCCTGCAGCTGCCTCAAGGCTATCAAACCCACCTGGGCGAGTCTGGGCTTGGGCTTTCCGGCGGTCAGCGCCAGCGTTTGGCTATTGCCCGGGCGCTCTTGGTGGATGCGCCGATCCTCTTGCTCGACGAGGCGACCAGTGCGCTGGACGCACAGAGCGAGCACTTGATCCAGCAAGCCTTGCCAGGGTTGATGGCCGGACGAACCACGCTGGTGATCGCTCACCGCCTGGCAACCGTGCAGCATGCCGACAGGATCGCTGTCATTGATCAGGGCCGGCTGGTGGCGGTCGGCACTCATCGGCAGTTGATTGCCGAAAGCCCGCTGTATGCCCGGCTGGCGGCGTTGCAGTTCAGTGCTGCAGATACGCCACATGAAGCCGATAACAAGGTGTAAGCCAGGTTTTTACAGTTTTATGACAGCTCTAATACCGTCTGTCACATTTCTGTAGTAATCCCCTGAGACTATCGTAACCCGTTGTTGCGTAGCACTTGAATGCTTGCCGGCCGTCACGGATGACCGTTTTTTGCTGATGCTGGCTGCTTGCCAAGGGAGATAAGGATGTCTCTACGTGGCCGATGCGTCTTGCATTGGTACACACACCTCTACCTTGTTGTGAGACCCTGCCCGATGTTCCTGCGTAAATCTCTACGGATGCAAATCCTCGCTCTGCTTGGCGGAAGCGTATTGGCAATGCTGCTGATTGCTCTGGTCTGCTTCCAGTTTCTCTCTGCCAGCGTGCGTGGATATGGTGAGTTGGTCGATGGGCCGCTACAGGCCTCACAGCTGATCGATGAGGCCAACTTGCAATTCAAGGTCCAGGTTCAGGAGTGGAAAAACGTCCTGTTACGTGGCAAACAACCTGCGGAACTGGACAAGTACTGGCAGCAGTTCCAGGCGCGCGAGCAGCAAGTGCAGGACATTCTTGCGCAATTGATCAACAGCAACGCACAAGAATCTCAGCTCCAGGCGCGCCTTGTGCAACTCAAGGACAGCCATCGTCAACTGGGTGCGGCCTATGCCAAAGGGCGTGAAGCCTTTTTGGCAGCAGGCGGTGATCCTGTTGCAGGCGATCAGGCGGTAAAGGGTGTCGACCGGGCAACCAGTGAGCAGATGAGTGAGTTGGTCAGCCAGTTGCGCGCGGATGCCAAGGCGCGCGCTACACACATCAGTGACGCGGCGCAGCGCACGGTCTGGCTGGGGTTGTTGATCATGTTCGGCTCGGCTGTGCTCGTGGGGCTGCTTAGCGTGTCGCTGGTCAACCGCAACATTGTCGAGCCAATCCGCAAGCTGATTGAGTATGTGGCGAACCTCAGTCATGGCCGTTTCGATGCGCGTGTTGCCAGTGACCGTCAGGATGAGCTTGGGCGCCTGGCGTTAGCTGCCAATACCTTGCGTGACTTCCTTGCCGATACCTTTGGGCGTCTGCAGAGCAACGCGGTAGACCTTGAGTCGGCCAGCGGCGAATTGCGGACCATCGCCGGCGGCATGGCTCGTGGCACGGATGACCAGTTTCAGCGCACCGATCAGGTCGCGACGGCCATGCATGAAATGTCTGCCACGGCGCAGGAGGTCGCACGCCATGCAGCTGAAGCGGCGCGTGCCGCCGACGAGGCAGATCACAATGCCCAGGCAGGCGAGCAGGTGATGCAGGCGACGATCGATACGATTGCCGCCGTTAATCAGGAAATTGTCGGTACCGCAGGCGTTATTCGCAATCTGGAACACGACAGTGCGCGGATTGGCAAAGTGCTTGAGGTCATTCACGGTATCGCCGAGCAGACTAACCTGCTGGCACTCAACGCGGCCATTGAGGCGGCGCGTGCCGGCGAAGCGGGCCGTGGTTTTGCGGTCGTTGCCGATGAAGTGCGCAGCCTGGCTCAGCGCACCGGCGCGTCGATTGCCGAGATCAATCAGATCATCAGCGCTGTACAGTCGGGTGCCATGGAGGCGGTCAAGGCCATTGAGAGCGGTCAGGTGCGCAGTGAGGAGGGGGCCGCGCAAGTTCAACGTGCGGGGCAAATGCTTCAGCGCATCACCTTGGCAGTGGAAGCGATCCGCGACATGAACCGGCAGATCGCCACGGCTGCGGAGGAGCAGACCAGCGTGGCCGATGATATCTCGCGCAACCTGGTGGAAATCACGCGGATTGCGACCGCCAACCAGGAAGCGGTGGAACATACCGAGCAGGCCGGTGGTCGCCTGCACGAGCTGTCCGGGCAACTGGGCGCCGTTACCGCTCGCCTCAGCGCCTGATCGCCACAGGCGGGGGAAATCCGCCACTTGCCAGCCGCTGAGGCGTGGCAATGTGGCGGATTGTCGCCATGAAAACCCCCAAATATGCGCGAGCTGACACGTTTTAGCCATTGGGCGTTGGTGTGAGCGCAGTTGGCCCGCTTCCTGCTTTAAGGCGGCGTTGGCTTAGGCCATGCAAGCACCCGGCGGTTGCCGCTTCAGATGACCGCACGGCGTGACGACTGTTCCCCGATCCATCGAACAACCCCAGCCGCCAGCCATCGCGCCGGTGTCCAGGCCTGCTGCCTGAGTACCGGGTCGCCCTCTGCGTTGGCCTGCGCGAGCAAAAACAAAAATCGGGCGTGCACAACGGGGCGAGCGGTCATTGCCAATTACTTCACTTCAATTGGATTGAACTATGAAAAAAATCCTGCTGACGCTCTTGTGCCTGAGCGTCATCGGTTGCTCCAAGCCCAATGAGCCCGAGAAAACCGTAGACGTGCTGCTGATCGGCGGCGGTATCATGAGTGCAAGCCTTGGGACCTATCTCAACGAGCTGGAGCCTGAATGGTCCATCGACATCTATGAGCGCATGGACAAGGTTGCCGAAGAAAGCTCCAACGCCTGGAACAACGCCGGTACCGGTCACTCGGCGTTCTGCGAACTGAACTACACCAGCGAAGGTGCCGACGGAACGATCGATATCAGCAAGGCTGTCGGGGTCAATGAGCAGTTCGAGATCTCCAAGCAGTTCTGGGCCTATCAGGTCGAGCGCAATGTGCTGAACAATCCTAAGTCGTTCATCAACAATGTGCCGCACATGAGCTTCGTCTGGGGCGACAAGAACGTCGAGTTCCTGAAGAAGCGTCATGCTGCCCTGCAACACAGCTCTTTGTTCCGCGGCATGGAATACACCGAAGACCACAAGCAGATCGAGCAGTGGGTGCCGCTGGTCATGGAAGGTCGTGCCGCCGACCAGAAGATCGCAGCCACACGCATGCCGATCGGCACCGACGTCAACTTTGGTGAGATTACCCGCCAGTTGTTCGCGTCGATGACCCAACACGATAACGTCAAACTGCACGTTCAGCATGAAGTCCGCGACATTGTTCGCAATGCAGACAACACCTGGACCGTGGTCGTTGCCGACCTGGCCAACAAAGGCGTCGAAACCAGCGTCAAGGCCAGGTTCGTCTTCATTGGTGCCGGTGGTGGTGCGCTCAAGTTGCTGCAGAAGTCGGGTATTCCTGAAGCCGAAGGCTATGCAGGCTTCCCGGTCGGCGGTCAATTCCTGATGACGGACAACCAGGACATCGTTGCGCGCCACAAGGCCAAGTTGTACGGCAAGGCTTCGGTCGGTGCGCCGCCGATGTCGGTTCCGCACCTGGACACCCGAGTGATCGATGGCAAGGAAGTGCTGCTGTTCGGTCCGTTCGCCACGTTCTCGACGAAGTTCCTCAAGAATGGCTCGTTGCTTGACATGTTCGCTGCGCTGACCCGCCACAACATCATGCCAATGACCCACGCCGGTATCGACAACATCGACCTGAGCACCTACCTGATGGGCCAGTTGATGCTGAGCTTCGAAGACCGCATGGCAGCCCTGCGTGAGTATTTCCCGAACGCCCGGAACGACGACTGGAAACTGCTTCAGGCCGGTCAGCGGGTTCAGGTTATCAAGAAAGACCCTGTGCACGGCGGTATCCTGCAGTTCGGTACCGAAGTGGTTGCGTCCGAGGACGGCACCATCGCGGCACTGCTGGGTGCGTCACCTGGTGCTTCGACTGCTGCGCCGATCATGCTGAGTGTGTTGGAGAAGACCTTCAAGGACCGTATCAAGACCCCTGCGTGGCAGGCCAAGCTGAAGGAAATCATTCCAACCTATGGCCAGAAGCTCAACAACAACCTTGAGCTGACCAACAAGACCCGTGCCTGGAGCAGCGAGCGCTTGCAGCTGAATTTCGTACCGGTATTGCCTGAGGAAGCGCCTACCCAGGCTGCGATGTAAGGCACATCATTGGCAAGCCCGCTCCAACAACGGTCGCACAAGGCTGTTGGCGCGGGGCTTGCCAGCGATGCAGGCGCCGCGAACCCGCGGGCACCCTGCTGATGCCATCGCAGGCGTTGAATCAGTGGCGA
Organism: Pseudomonas sp. FFUP_PS_473; assembly: GCF_002858665.1. Classification (NCBI taxonomy): domain Bacteria; kingdom Pseudomonadati; phylum Pseudomonadota; class Gammaproteobacteria; order Pseudomonadales; family Pseudomonadaceae; genus Pseudomonas; species Pseudomonas sp. FFUP_PS_473. The sequence goes on along the minus strand of NZ_PJQQ01000003.1, from coordinate 173,771 downwards.
CGCTTCTTGTTGCCGTCGGCCAGGTTGTTGCCCAGAGCACCACCGGCTGCACCGCCCAGGCCTGCACCGATGGCCGAGCCGGTGCTACCACCGAGCTTGCCGCCAATCAGCGAGCCACCTGCCGACCCCAGGCCGCCACCCAGCGCTGCCTCGGCTTTGTTGCCCTTTTTCGCGGCCATTGCGCTGCCCGCTGCACCGCCAACGCCGGCACCGACAGCTGCACCGGTGCTGCCGCCCAGTTTTTGCCCGACAACGTTACCCAGAACGCCGCCCAGGCCGCCGCCGATTGCCGTCGTGCCATCGCCCGCCACTGCGCCTTGTGCGCACAGCAGGCCCAGAGTAATGGCGGCAAGAGTCTTACGCATGTGAAACAACCTCAAACAGGAGAAAAGGGCGCGTATTCTGAGGGTGTTCTTCGATGCCGGCAATCGACACTGACCATCGGCGTAGCACGCGAGCCGCCCTGTTTCAGAGGTCTTGGACCGTGCGGACCTGGTCTTTGTTGACGCGGTTGCGCTTGCCGTCCAGTTGCTCGAATTCGTAGAAACCGGACTCATCATCATACGTTGGCGTGTCGATGGTCTGGATCTCGCGTCCGTCGTTGAGGGTGATCACGGCTGGCGATGAGCAGCCTGCCAAGGTGCCCAGGCCCAGTGCGAGGAGGAGCGCAGGGAGTGTTCGTTGGATCATCGTGTATCTCCAGTCATGGATGGGACGCTGTACGGTTCTTGAGATGCATACCTTTACAGCAAGTTCCTTGTTGATTGCAGCATAGCTGTCAGGGGCTGATCGTGGTCAGGGTAGTGCTGGGCGCGAGTTGATGTGGCCTGTGATATAACACCGGGCATGTGTTCCTACCAATGGATTCAAGGTCCCATGAAAGCCAAGGCTGATGTACCTTTTGTGCCGCTTAACATCGCGGTGTTGACCGTCAGTGATACCCGTACGCTTGAAACCGATACCTCGGGTGAGGTGTTTGTCGAACGCCTGACGACGGCCGGGCACGTCCTTGCGGCGCGTGTATTGCTCAAGGACGATCTCTACAAAATCAGGGCTCAGGTCGCGACCTGGATTGCCGATGAGCAGATTCAAGTGGTGCTGATTACCGGTGGTACAGGGTTTACCGGTCGCGACAGCACGCCCGAAGCGGTGACGTGCTTGCTGGACAAGCAGGTCGATGGTTTTGGTGAGCTGTTCCGGCACATTTCCTTGGCCGATATCGGCACCTCCACCATACAGTCGCGCGCGCTTGCGGGCCTGGCCAATGGCACGCTGGTGTGTTGCCTGCCGGGTTCGACCAATGCCTGCCGTACCGGCTGGGACGGCATCCTGGCCGAGCAGTTGGATGCCCGTCATCGCCCGTGCAATTTTGTCACCCACCTCAAGCAGGCCGAACCCTGCCAGAGCCGTGGCTGAGGCCGCGGCGGTGAAGCCGCTGATGTCCGTCGAGCAGGCCCTTGAACGCCTGCTGGCGTTGGCCGATAGCACGCCTGTTCGTGAGTATGAACAGGTCTGCCTGGCTGAGGCTGAAGGCCGCGTACTGGCCCGTGAACTGGTTGCCAGCCTGGACCTGCCGCCGTGGCCGAACAGCGCCATGGACGGTTATGCCTTGCGCCTGGCCGATTGGCAGGGTGAGCCGCTGGTGGTGAGCCAACGGATATTTGCCGGTCATGCGCCCGCACCACTGGAGCCCGGCACTTGTGCGCGTATCTTTACCGGTGCGCCAATGCCGGCGGGCGCCGATTGTGTGGAAATGCAGGAAAATGCCGAGGTTCTGGCCGATCAGCGGGTGCGCTTCACCCAGTCGTTGCGCGTTGGTCAGAACATTCGTCCTCAAGGCCAGGAAACACGCGCCGGTGAGCAGGTGCTGGCTGCCGGCACACGCCTGGGGCCTATCGAGTTGGGCTTGGCAGCCTCATTGGGCTGCGCTGAGCTGACGGTGGTTCGGCGTGTGCGGGTAGCGTTGCTGTCCACCGGTGATGAGTTGGTTGAGCCTGGCTTGCCGTTGGGCCCCGGGCAGATCTACAACAGCAATCGACGGCTGCTGGCGGCCTGGTTGCAGCGTTTGGGTTGTGAAGTGGTCGACGTCGGCATTCTTGAGGATGACCTGCAGAAGACCCGCGAATGCCTGGGGCGTCTCTCTGACGTCGACCTGATCCTCTCTACCGGCGGTGTTTCGGTCGGTGAAGCCGACTACCTGGGTATCGCCTTGCGCGAGGAAGGCGAGTTGGGGCTCTGGAAGCTGGGAATCAAGCCAGGCAAGCCGCTGACCTTCGGGCATTACCGCGGTGTGCCGGTGGTCGGGCTGCCCGGTAACCCTGCGTCGACGCTGGTGACGTTCGGCCTGTTGACCCGTCCCTACCTGTTGCGCCGCCAGGGTGTTCAGGACGTCGCGCCTCTGCAGTTTGCCGTGCCAGCCGGCTTTGAATGGCCCAAGGCCGGCAGTCGCCGGGAATACCTGCGTGGGCGAATGGAGCACGGGCAGGCGCGGATCTACAAAAACCAGAGTTCTGGCGTGCTGCGCAGTGCCGCCTGGGCAGAGGGACTGGTCGAGGTTCGTGAGGGCCAGACGCTCGTGCCAGGCGACATGCTGCAGTTCATTCCGTTGAGCGAATTACTCGGCTGAGCGGCTTAGCAGTGCGCTGTCCAGATCGGCACCACCTGTTCTGGACAGCGCGCTGAGGCGCGCGTGTACTGCTTCAAGTTGTGCCGCTGCAACGCTCCAGTCGTGCGTTGTACTGACGAACTGGCGAGCAGCGTCCGACAGTTGTCGCATGCGCCAGGGTTGGTTGAGCAGTTGGGTAATCATCAAGGCCAGGCCATCGCTGTCGTCGCAGCCCAGGTAGTGTTCGCCATTGTTTACGGTCAGGCCGGCGACGCCATCGCGGGTAGTGACCACGGGCAGGCCGGCCGCCATGGCTTCCAGCACCTTGACCTTGCAGCCACCTTTATGGCGCAGCGGGGCGAGGAAAATCGCCGAGTGACGTTGTATGTCGCGCAGGTCGGGCAGGTAGCCGATCCACTCGATACGCGGGTCATTCCAGTGCAATTTCAATTGTTCCGGCAGGGCATGGCCCGCGATTGCCACGCGAACCGCCGGGTTGCTCAGCCAGACTTTCGGCATGATGTCGTCGAGGGCCCACTCAATGGCATTGAGGTTGGCGCCGTACTCGAAATTGCCGACAAACAACAGGCGTTGGCTGTGCAGTGCCGGGCTCACAGACTGGTAGTACTCGCAGTCGACGCCATTGATGACCACACGGGCGGTGCGGCCAGTCATTCGGCTGATCAGGCCGGCGTCGTCTTCACTGACCGCAATCACTTCGCTGGCCTGGCGCAGTACCCGTGTTTCCCAGTACCGGTAGCGCCAGCGGTCGAATGTATTGAAAGGGCGCAGCCACAAGGGCAGTCGGTCCTGGCGGGCGGCACCGGCAATGGATTCGACGGTGTGCTCACTGACAATGAACGGCAGTCCGCTCGATTGCAGGGCCTTTTCGAAGGGTTGAAAACTGTAGCTGTGCTCGATCTGTATCACGTCCCAGTGTTCTTGCAGCAAGTGCTCGAAGCAATGCCGCAGGTGGGGCGCCAGGCCGTTGATACTGGCCCGCATCGGGTAGCTGACATAGAACGCTGCGAGCAGGTTGAGCGGGCTGCGCAGCGGGCGCCTGGGCAGTACGATCAAGCGCTCGACCCAGGGTTCGAGCGCTTGCCGTGCCGCGTCCCCGAGGGGGACCTTCGATTGCACCAACAAGGTGATGCGGTGGCCCCGTTGGGCCAGACCGCGTAGCAGGTTGTATTGCCGGGTCTTGCCACCGCTGGTGGTTGGCCAGGGCAGGTTGGGCAGTGTCCAGAGTACGCGCATGAAGCCTTTCCTCTATCGCCGGGCGGGTAACGCTGGCCGATATGAAAGGCGCGCCTGCCTGAGTCAGCCGATGATCGGCTCTGGGGCGCGTCCGTAAATATCAGTAAAGCGTACGATGTCGTCCTCGCCCAAATATTCGCCACTTTGTACTTCGATCATCACCAGATCGATGACCCCCGGATTGCGCAGGCGATGGGTGCAGCCGGGTTTGATGAAGGTTGACTCATTGGTGTCGAGCAAAAATTCTTCTTCGCCGTTGGTCACCATCGCCATTCCGCTGACCACGATCCAGTGTTCACTGCGGTGATGGTGCATCTGCAGCGACAGCGACGCTTCCGGGCGAACCATGATGCGCTTGATCTTGAAGCGCGGACCTTCCTCCAGCACGGTGTAGGTGCCCCAAGGACGCGTCACGGTGCGGTGCAGGCGATAGGCGTCATGGCCTTGGCGCTTGAGCTCCTGGGCGATCAACTTGACCTCCTGACTGCGCTGCGCGTCCGCGATCAGCAACGCATCGGGCGTATCAATGATGATCAGGTTGTCCAGGCCAAGGCCTCCGACCAGGCGGCGAGGCGAATCGATGTAGCAGTTGCTCACGTCGTGAAGTACGGTCTCGCCGTTGCATTGGTTGCCGTTGTGATCGCTTTCCTTCAGTTCGCGTACGGCTTGCCAGCATCCGATATCGCTCCAGCCCAGTTCGCTGGGAAGTACCGCAACCCGTTTTGAGGGCTCCATCACTGCGTAGTCGATGGAGATGTCCGGGACTTGCGCAAAACTGTCAGCATCCAGTTCCAGTTGCAACTCACCGTGACCGGTTTTGCTCTGGCTGCGTTCCAGGCATGCGCTTACGGCCGCGAGCAACTGCGGTGCATGCACCTCCAGTTCGTGCAGGATGGCATCCACGCGCATGCAGAACATGCCGGCGTTCCACAGGTGCTGGCCTTCGTCCAGGTAGCGTTGTGCGGTGGCTGCGTCAGGCTTTTCAACGAAGCGCGCAACCTGATGGCCGTGAGCGCCCAGCGGTTGGCCCTTCTCGATATAGCCAAAGCCGGTTTCCGGGCGGCTGGGGACCAGGCCGAACGTGGTTAGCCAGTGCTGTTCGGCCAGTTCCCTGGCATGTCCAACGGCGGTTTCGAAGGCCTGCAGATCACTGATCAGATGGTCGGCTGGCAGTACCAGCAGCTGCGCGTCCTCACCGTAGTGGCGTGCGCAATGCAGGGCGGCGGCGGCAATGGCGGGCGCGGTGTTGCGGCCACAAGGCTCGAGAATGAAGTCCATTGCGACGCGGGCCTGGTTCAGTGCCCGGTACTCATCCAGGGTGCGGAAGAAAACATCGCGGTTGGTCACGGTCAGCACCCGCTCGACATCCTTCAGGTTGCTGGCCCGGATGAAGGTCTTCTGTAGCAGGCTCTGACCATCTGGCATGCGCATGAATGGCTTGGGCATGGCTTCGCGGGAAACCGGCCAGAGCCTTGTGCCAGCGCCGCCAGCGATGATGCAGGGAATCAGTACACTCATCTCACATAGCCTCGAAGCAAGGGCGCTGCGATCGTGCAGCGCGACAGGAAGGAACAGGTACCTGGCAGGCGCTTGCACAATGAGTCAATAAACCGACTTTTTTCACCGGCGTCGTCCTTGATTGCCAATATTTTGTCGAATAATGCACGTTAGGCGGCACGCTTTCAATGGCATTTCCATGAATGCGGGTGTTTTCCGACCGCTGATCGTACCCCGCTCTTGCTGTGCCGAGGTCGATATCGGTGCTGCGTGACGTTGCAGCTGGAATGTCGATAGACCTTGGCGCGAGGGGCATGTTAGCGCCTGGGTGTGTCAGGCGTACGCAGGGAGCGTTCAATCGGGATGGCAGGGCGCTTTGGGTGGCAAGCCTGCGGCTCACGGTGTTGCTGAGGGGCATTGCGAGTGCGTCTGCCCGAGGCGTATTCAGTGCTCAGTCGTCCAGGCTGATGATTTGCTCACGTACGGCAAACAGAACCAGGCCGGCCACGTCGTAAATCTGCAGGCGCTTCATGATCTGCGAGCGATGGGTTTCTACGGTTTTAATACTCAGGCCCAGGCCGTTTGCAATCTCCCGGGTGGACTTTCCGCGCACAATCAACCGCAAAATTTCCAGTTGGCGTGCCGTGAGGTTGTGATTATCGGCCGCTTCCGGCTTGTTCGCCTTGGCTTTGAGCAATGCCTGATTGATGACCGTATGGGCAATGGCCGGGCTCAGGTAGCGTTCGTCGCAACGCAGTGCGGCAAGTGCTTGTTCAAGCTCGGTGGCAGTGGTGTCTTTGAGCAGGTAGCCGTGGGCGCCGGTTTCCAGGGCGCGCATGATCAGCTCCGGGTCAGTGTGCATCGACAGAATCAAGACTTTGCAGCGGCTATCGGTTGCGCGCAGCTGTGCCAGGGCGTCAAGGCCGCTGGTTGAGCGCATGGAGATATCCAGCAGGATGATATCCGGGTCAAGTCGTCGAACCAGTTCTGGCAACTGGTTGCCATCATTGGCTTCGCCTATCACGGTGTAGCCCGGAATGTCGGATACCAGTGCGCGTACGCCGGCTCGAATCAGTGAATGGTCATCTACTAGCAGTAATTTACAGGTCATGGGGTCTTACTTGCATTGGCGCGTTCGAGGGTTCGTGGTGCCCATGGGAACAATGCCTGGATCTTTGTGCCGTGGCCGGGCTGGCTGTCTACCGAAAGGCTGCCGCCCAGCAGGTTCACGCGTTCGAGCATGCCGGCCAAGCCGCGCTGGCCGCCCTCGGCAGGGTTGTCTGTGGCCAGGAAACCTTGGCCGTCATCGGTGATCGAGAGTGACAGGCCTTCAGGAAGGCGTTGAATGCAGACGACCAGATTGCTGGCGCGTGCGTGTCGCAAAATGTTTGTGACGGCCTCTTGGGTAATCCGAAAGGCGGCGATTGCGGTTTCCTGCGGGATGCCGTCCATGCGTTGTCTGCAATCGAGGCTCCACAGCACATCGGTGTTCTCCAGCGTGCGCAGCAGGTGCGCGCGCAGGCTTGCTTCCAGGCCAAGGCTGGTCAGTTGCCGAGGATTGAGGATCGCTGAGACATCGCGGACATTGGCCAATGTATCGTCCAGTGTCTTGCGCAGGGTTGTGCAGTGTTCCTGCAACTCCGCCGGCAGGCGACGATAGAGCCAGTCGGCTTGAAGTTTGGCGGCGGTCAGCAACTGGCCGATATCGTCGTGCAACTCGCGGCTCAGGTGTTGGCGCTCACTTTCCTGCACTTTCAGCATGCGCTCGGCAAGTTCCTGCGGGCGCAAGGCGATTGAGCGCGCGCTTCGCAGCAATTGCCATGCAATGCACAGCATGGCCAAGGCCTGCAGTGCCAGCAAACTGCCCGGCATGGGCATCGAATGCAGGTACAGGTACAGGTTTGCGGCAATCGAGCTCAGGCAAAGCCCAGCGGTCAACCAGCGTAATAGGGCGGCTCCGGGTGACCAGCGCTTGAACGTCATGAGGCGTAGGAGCATAGGGAATGAAGCCACTGAATATATCGCTGTTGAAAGCCTGTCAAAGGTCGAACAAGAGGTATTGGTCGTATTGCCTTAAACAACTTGTTGATTGTTGGTTTTACATTGGCATGGTGGCCACGCTTTCAACCAACAGGCAATGCCATGAATTAAGCACTGCGATGCTGTGTGTCGACCGCAGTGATGCATATTAGCACTTCACATACATTTGGTCGCGGGTACCGAAGGTGTCTGAATGGTCAGATTTTACTGGGTGGTACGGTCGTTCCGCTTTTGAGGGATTGTAGCACTTCGCTATCACTGATGCAGGAAAGATACCTTCCCTTACATCAAGGTCGGGTGGGGTTTAAGCGCTTTACCTGGAACTAGTCGAACGCGCTCAAAGTTATGGCTTAGTGTGTTTCTTGTACCGTTCAGGTAACGGCTCTATTGCGGGCTTAGTTTGACTTTAATTCAGGCTAGTTGGCCTTGGAAAACAGCGGCTGGCATGGGGCGACTCGGCTCATTCTGCGCGGCTCGCCTCTTGCGGGTCCAGGGTGTTGGTCAGGTTGCCGATCAGCTCGAGTTGCTCCTGGTTATCCAGGCTGAGAATGCCGGTTTGCGGATCAATCAACTCCAGTTGCCAGGAAAGCAGTGTCAGGCAGTCCGAAAGCACGGTTAGCGCCTCACCGTGCAAACGATTGCGGTATCGCTCTGGCTCAAGCAGAAGTCGTAGTTGAAGGCAGAATTCGGCAATCTCGGATTGGTCGTGGGCCTGTGCGCGATTAGCGAGGGAGCCCAGTGTGTCGACCATGCAGTCGATGGCATCCGGATCGTTGCCGATCAGTTCCAGATGCGTCAGGCATTCCTGGGTCTTGGTCAGCAGAACCTCGGCATCAATCAGAAAGTCTTGTAGCGCGCTCGTGTTGGGTGAGTCGTCTTGCATTATGCGGCTCCCGCAGGGCGCAGGTTGGCGAAGTGCCGATAATCTGCCTGGCAGCGGACGTTTTGCAGTGCCGGAGCAGAAGCTGGCCACAACCGAGCGATAGCAAACAAAAGCCTGACTCCATTCATGCAATGAGAATGGCGTCACATTAATGGCTAATGGATATTGCGAACATCAGGTCTCACCCGATTGCTGCTAGGGGTTTCCCTGATGCTGTCTGAGGTGCCCGTGGAAGGGCATGAAGAGGATGAGCGCAGTAAAGCATGATGCTAAAGTGACATCAATGGGGTGCCCAGCATTTTATTTGAGGGGTCAAGCTGGGCGAAAAACGGCCGATATACGGTTAATGCATTTAATTTGCGAAACAGGGGTTCTTCTAATGGCTGGCATTCTCGACACGGTAGACCAACGGACGCAGCTGGTAGGCGAGAACCGCCTGGAAATCCTCATGTTCCGTCTGGCAGGTCGGCAGTTGTTCGCCATCAACGTGTTCAAGGTTCAAGAGGTGCTTCAACTGCCGAAGTTGACGCTGATGCCTCAGCGCCATCCCTTTGTCTGTGGTGTCGTCAACTTGCGTGGGCAGACACTGCCGGTGATCGATCTTTCTCAGGCGATCGGCATGCGCCCGCTGCAGCCCGGGCCGAACAGCACCATTATCGTCACCGAGTACAACCGTTCCGTACAGGCCTTCCTGGTCGGCGGTGTCGACCGGATCGTGAACATGAACTGGGAGGCTATCATGCCGCCGCCCAGCAGTGCGGGCCGGCAGCATTACCTGACGGCCATCAGCAAGGTTGACGATCAACTGGTCGAAGTCATCGACGTTGAGAAGGTGTTGGCGGAAATCGTTCCGTACAGTGCCAAGGTATCCCGCGACAAGCTCGAGGATCCCTTGCTGGCGCGTGCTTTTGGTCGTGAGGTGTTGCTGGTGGATGACTCTACGGTGGCGCTCGCCCAACTGCGCGACACACTGTCTCAACTTGGCGTGAAAATGCATGTGGCCAGTGACGGGCTGAAGGCGCTGCGCATGCTCAAGGCCTGGGCCGACGCCGGTGAAGACATCTGCGAGAAGCTGTTGATGGTGTTCACCGATGCTGAAATGCCAGAGATGGACGGTTACCGATTGACCACGGAAATCCGCAACGATCCGCGTTTGCGTGGTTTGTATGTGGTCTTGCATACCTCGTTGTCCGGCAGTTTCAACGAATCGATGGTGAAGAAGGTCGGCTGTGACAACTTCCTCTCCAAGTTTCAGCCCGACAAGCTGGTCGACGTGGTGCGCGAGCGTCTGATGTTGGACACGGCCACCGCCTGACGGGAGCAAGCCGGGCAGCGCCAGCCCGGCTGTCGGTGTAAGCTTGCTGCCTTTGACATCTCAGGGAGCAGGCCACATGCAGTTGAGCGCGTTATACCGTTACCCACTCAAGTCAGCCCAGGGAGAATCGTTGCAGCAGTCGTCTTGTGGGCTGTTGGGGCTGACTGGAGACCGGCGCTGGATGCTGGTGGAGCGTGAGAGCGGACGCTTCCTGACCCAGCGTGCGTATCCCCGGATGAGTCAGTTGTCGGCCCTTTATGATGCCGAGGGGGGCTTGGTGTTGAGCGCGGCTGGCCAGGATGCACTTCACGTTTCGGTACCGAGTCCCGATGACGCCTTGCGCGGTGTAACGGTCTGGCGCGATACCTTGCGCGTTCCGGACGCCGGTGATGCGGCGGCGGACTGGTTGAGCGTATTCATGGGTACCGCTGTACGCTTGGTTCATGTGCCTGAACAGCGAACCCGCTACCTGCCTGCCGGGTATGGCGAGAACAGCGACCGTGTCGCCTTTGCTGACGGTTTTCCCTTGCTGTTGATTGGCCAGGCCTCGCTTGATGACCTGGTACAGCGCGTTGGCCGACCGCTGGCAATGCAGCGTTTTCGGCCCAATCTGGTGATTGAGGGGAGTGCCCCGTTTGCCGAGGACGGCTGGAAGCGCATTCGTATCGGCACACAGGCATTTCGTGTGCTCAAGCCGTGCACCCGCTGCATCCTGACCACGATTGATCCACTGACGGGTGAGCGCAGCGCCGACCGTGAGCCGTTGACTACGTTGAAGACGTATCGGCAGAAGGATGGCGATGTGATGTTCGGGCAAAACCTGGTGGCCGACGGCGACGGTGTGCTCGAGGTGGGGATGCCGGTGACGGTGCTGGAGTAACCCTGCTGTTCCCTCGGGCTGGGTAGCCTGCTGGCATGGAACCCGTCAGGGCTCCATGTCGCCGCAGGCGTGTGGCTTACTGATCGTCAAAATAGCGTTCGTGCCAGTCCACGATGGGCTGCGGTGAGTTGAGCTTTTGCCCGTAGATCACCGAGTAGGACAGCACGTTTTGCACATACTGGCGCGTTTCGTCGAAGGGGATCGATTCGACCCAGACGTCGAAGCTCAGGTGATTGGCGCCTCGCAGCCATTGTCTGACACGGCCCGGGCCTGCGTTGTAGGCGGCTGAAGCGAGTACCCGGTTGCCATTGAACTGGCCGTGTACCTGACTCAGGTAGGCGGCGCCCAGCTGGATATTCTTCTCCGGGTTCAATACCTGCGCTGGGGATGCCAGGGGAATGCTGAACTTGCGCGCTGTCTCTTTGGCGGTGGCGGGCATCAGTTGCATCAGGCCACTGGCGCCAACACTGGAGCGCGCATCATCCATGAAGGCACTTTCCTGGCGGGTAATGGCAAATACCCAGCTCGAATGCAGTCCGCGGGCTTGCGCTTCACGTACCAGGGTGTCGCGGTGGGCCATGGGGAAGCGGATATCCAGGTCATCCCAGTACTGCGCCTGGCTGATGGTACGAATGGCCGGGAAGTACCAGCGCATGTCATAAGCCAGTTTGGCTTGGGCAACCATCTCGTCGCGGTTGAAGTGGCGGCTGACGTGATACCACTCGCGGCGCCCGTCAACGATTTGTCCGCGGGCATGGAACTCCAGTGCGCGGCGTATGCCTGGGGTATTGCGAACCTTGTTGATGACCTGTTGGCTCAGCATTAACGGCTTGTTGTTGAGCTGATAAGGCGTTTGTGCGCGGTCGGCAGCAAGGAACCCGTAGTAATCGCGCTCACGGGCGACGTTCTTGTACAGCAGCGGGACTTGTGGGTTCTTCGGCTGCGCCAATTCCAGGCTGCGAACCTGCCAGTAGCGCCAGCGGCTGCTGCTGGCCAGGTCTTGTGGCAGGCGTTTGGTCAGCTCATGGGCATCCTCCCAGCGGCCCAGGCGCAGCAGCAGGCGAAGGCGCCACTCGGTGACCGTGTTGTCGCGCAACTCCGGGTCATAACGGGTCATCAGCTCGAGCGCGCGCGGGTCATAGCGGCGCGCCAGGGTCAGGCCGATTTCGTTGGCAATCGCAACCTTCTCGTCGCGCGAGAAGTGCATGCGGTTGGCGTAGTCGTCGAGCAGGGCCATGGCCCGCTCCGGGTCCTGGCGAGCCAGGCGCCGCAGGCCGAGGCTGACCACGTCGGCCATTGCCTCGTTGGCTGGGGCAAAGCGGCCAGGCTGATTCAGCAGTTCAGGCTTCTGCGCGACGTCGATCAGCAGCCGGCCTTGCGGGCCGAGGCTGTTCAAGGTCTTGACCAGGTTGTTCGCCAGGGCGTAATTGCGCGCCTGGGCGGCCAGCTTGAGGCGCTGCCAGCGTTTTTCCTCGGTCAACTGGCCTTCGGCGGCCCAGCGGTCGAACAGGGCATCGCAGGCGGTGGGTTGTGACTTGCCGACCAGCCAGAGTTTCTCGGCGCTGGCATAGCCTTCGGCGCGCTTGCCCTGAATCAGTAGGTGTTGGCCGTTGAGGCAGTCGAGCTCGGTGAAGTTGAGCTTGGGGTCGTAGTAACGGGCGAAGGTGTCCCACTCGCCGCGATCGGCAAGCCAACGCAGCCAGCGAAGTTTCATCCAGTTGGCTTGCGGCAGGTCGCCGTGTTCGGCAAGGAACTTCTCGATTTCGGCATTGCTCGCCGTCTTCAGACGAGCGGTCAGTTCGTCATACGCCAGGTAGGGCTCCAGCGGATAATCGCTCAGCGCCTGGGCGTAACGCCGATACGGGCCGCTGTCGCCCTTGGCCAGGGCGCGCTTGGCTTCATCGTAATACTGGCGCTGCAGCGTGATATCGGCCGCCTGTGCGGCGCTGACCGCAGAGGCAGAGAGAACAATGCATGAAACGAGGGTGTACAGGCGACGGCGCATGATACTTCCGAACAGTTTGACCAGAACAAGTGTCGGCGTCGCCAGCACTGATGGGTATTACGTGGTTAAGCTTAGCCGGTTGCCGGGGGCTGATCAAAGCACTGTGCTTGTATCGAGTTGTAATGAAGGGCTTGGCGCATAGAAGGTGCTTCCTTGATGTGAGTGTGTCGCAAACCGGGTAGAATGCGCGCCCGGTTTTTGGAGAAGATCATGACCCTGCTCAAATTCAGCGATGTGTCCCTGGCTTTCGGCGCGATGCCGTTGCTGGACAAAGTGTCCTGGCAAATCGCCCGTGGCGAGCGGGTCTGCATCATCGGCCGCAACGGTACTGGCAAGTCGAGCATGATGCGCCTGGTCAAGGGTGATCAGAAACCCGACGAAGGTGAAATCTGGCGCTCGCCAGGGTTGAAGATCGGCGAACTGCCGCAAGAGCTTCCGGTCGCCGACCAACGGACCGTGTTCGACGTCGTCGCCGAAGGCCTGGACGGTGTCGGTGCGCTGCTTGCCGAGTACCATCACCTGAGCCAGAACATCACCAATGATGCCGACCTGGAAAAGCTCATGCATGTTCAGCATGACCTTGAGGCGCGTGATGGCTGGCGCCTGCAGCAGTTGGTCGACAGCACTCTGAGCCGCCTGCAGTTGCCTGCCGACAAGACCCTCGCCGAGCTTTCCGGCGGCTGGCGTCGTCGTGTTCTCCTGGCGCAGGCGCTGGTGTCCGAACCCGACCTGTTGCTGCTCGACGAGCCCACCAACCACCTGGACATCGGCGCCATTGCCTGGCTTGAAGATGCCTTGAGCGGTTTTGGCGGCGCAGTCCTGTTCATTACCCACGACCGTTCCTTCCTGCAGAACCTGGCGACCCGCATCCTTGAGCTGGACCGTGGCGGCCTGATCGACTGGAACGGCGACTACGCCAGCTTCCTGGTGCACAAGGAAGCCATGCTGGCCGCCGAGGAGACCGCCAATGCGCTGTTTGACAAGCGCCTGGCCCAGGAAGAGGTCTGGATTCGCCAGGGCATCAAGGCCCGGCGTACCCGTAACGAAGGCCGTGTGCGTGCACTGAAGGCCTTGCGCGTCGAGCGCAGTGAGCGTCGCGAGCGTCAGGGCAAGGCCAACATCCAGCTCGATACCGCCGAGAAATCCGGCAAGCAGGTGATGGTGCTGGAAAATGTCAGCTTTGCTCACCCCGGTGGCCCGAAGCTGGTGAATGACTTTTCAATGGTGCTGCAGCGCGAGGACCGTATTGGTCTGCTCGGCGCCAACGGTACCGGCAAGACCACCCTGCTCAAGCTGATGCTGGGCGACTTGCAGCCCATCAGCGGTACGGTGTCGTCCGGTACCCGCCTGGAAGTGGCCTATTTCGACCAGTTGCGCCACCAACTGGATCTGGAAAAAACCGTTATCGACAACCTGGCCGAAGGCCGCGACTTCATCGATATCGATGGTCAGAGCCGTCACGTGCTCAGCTACCTGGGTGATTTCCTGTTCAGCCCACAACGCGCCCGCACCCCGGTAAAGGCCCTGTCGGGTGGCGAGCGTGCGCGTCTGTTGCTCGCCAAGCTGTTCAGCAAGCCGGCCAACCTGCTGGTACTCGACGAACCGACCAACGACCTGGACGTGGAAACCCTCGAACTGCTCGAAGAGGTGCTGTCTGGCTTCAAGGGTACGGTATTGATGGTCAGCCACGACCGGGCGTTCCTCGACAACGTGGTCACCAGCACCTTGGTGTTCGAGGGTGAGGGCCGTGTGCGTGAGTATGTCGGTGGCTATCAGGACTGGATCCGCCAAGGTGGTTCGCCGAAACTGCTCGGTGTAACCGAGAACAAGTCTGGCAAGCCTGAACTCAACAGTGCGGTGGTCAGCGCACCTGAGCCTGAGCCCGCGCCGGCTGCTCAACCGGTAGAGGCGAAGAAGAAGCTCAGCTACAAACTGCAGCGTGAACTGGATGCCTTGCCGGGGCAGATCGATGAACTTGAGCAGAAGATGGCTGCTGTTCAGGCACAAATCGCCGACGCTGGTTTCTATCAGCGCCCGATCGACGAGACCTCGAAGGTGCTGGCGCAGCTGGAGTCCCTGCAGGGTGAGCTGGATGTGCTGGTAGAGCGCTGGGCTGAGCTCGACAGCTGAGGCGGCGGGCCCGGCATGCGATTGCACGCCGGGCCTGGTGTTTTACTCGGCTTTTTTCATCAGGCGTACGGCAAGCACATCGCAGGGAGCGCCATGCAGGACGTCATTGGAGGTCGAGCCCAGTAGCAGGGCCAGGCCATGGCGGCCATGGCTGCCAACCACGATCAGGTCACAACCCTGTTCCTTGGCCAACGTATGGATTTCCTGGCGCGGTTGGCCATAGGGCAGGTGGACGTTGTTCTCGCTCAGTTCAGGGTATTTGTTGATGACGCGATGCATGCGCTCCCTGGCCTGATCGATTTGTTGCTGCTGCAGTTGCGACAGGTCCATCGGCACGTCGCCGCCAAAGGCCATGGCCATGGGCTCAATGACATGCACCAGCGATATTTTGGTTTCGTCGGTGCTGGCGAGTTCGCGGGCACGCTTTATGACCGGATCGCACTCTTCGGTCAGGTCTACAGCGACCAGTATGTGTTCGTACGACATGAGAGGCTCTCCTGGCAATCACAATGGTTAAAGTATGGTCGGTTTCAGGCTGATTGTTCTGGACTGAGATCAATCAGTTCGTCTTTAAGGCTCAATTAGGAACAACAGATATGACGGTCTGGCTGGTGGTGTCAATCCTTGCGCTGATTCTCAGCCCCATGGCATGGCTGTTGCCGTCCCATCGGCAGAGTGGGCGCATGGCCTTGCGCATGGAGGCCCGGCGTATGGGTCTGGCCATGCAACTGTCGCCGCAAACCTGGCCGCACTGGCTGCCGCAGGAGCCTCCCAGCACGTGTGCGCAGTACCATCGGGCCCGGCGCAAAGGGCGTGTGGACAGTTGGTGCTATTGGCAGGTCGAGGCCGGGCAGTGGCAGAATCAGTGGCGCGAACCCTGTACCGATCCTCACTTACTGGAGCAGTTCACCAAGTTGCCCGACAGCGTCTACAAGGTCGAGGCGGGGCCGCAGATGATCGCGCTGTACTGGGGCGAGAAGGGGGAGTCGGCTGTATTGCAAGATATTGCCGAAGTGCTCCGCACCCTGGCGTGAGCCTTCAAGCCCTTCAAGCCCTTCAAGAAAAAAGCCCGATCCATTCGTGATCGGGCTACAGGCCAGGCAGGCCGGCTATCGTTCGTGATGGTTCGAGTGTAGCTGTGCTGTCGTCTCAGGCATGCACATTCTGATTTTTCTTTTCTCTCATACGCTGAATGTCCACTGATCGCGGCAGGGCTGCGACGACTATCGTTGATATGAATGATGGTCGATCAACCTGACCGTGGTTTTCCTGTCGCCCAGGAAAAATGACCGGAAAGTCGCGTTTTCACGACACTTTTGTGCATTTGACAACCGAAAGGATTTCGGAGAATGTGTGCACACCCAATCAAACGGGCGTATGAATTGAGCGTTTGTATTACAAGAACGCGCTTACAGAATCCCGACTATCGCGCTGACGGGTGTGCCTGGAGCAAGGGTCCGATAAACGCAGGCTTGTGGCCTGTCGAACCTTTCTTCAGCGATCGGCGTGTACTGTTCAGCTTCCATATCGTGGAGATCAGTTGATGATTTACGAAGGTAAAGCCATCACGGTTAAGGCTCTTGAAAGCGGCATCGTCGAACTGAAGTTCGACCTCAAGGGTGAGTCCGTCAACAAGTTCAACCGTCTTACCCTGAACGAACTGCGTCAGGCCGTGGACACTATCAAGGCCGATGCATCGATCAAGGGCGTAATTGTCAGCAGTGGCAAGGACGTGTTCATCGTCGGCGCGGATATCACCGAGTTTGTCGATAACTTCAAGCTGCCCGAGGCCGAACTGGTCGCCGGCAACCTGGAAGCCAACCGTATTTTCAGCGATTTCGAAGATCTGCCGGTGCCGACTGTGGCCGCGATCAACGGCATCGCCCTGGGTGGCGGCCTGGAAATGTGCCTGGCCGCGGACTACCGCGTCATGGCCAGCAGCGCCAAGATCGGCTTGCCGGAAGTCAAGCTGGGGATCTACCCGGGCTTTGGTGGTACGGTCCGTCTGCCGCGCCTGATCGGTGCCGACAACGCTATCGAGTGGATTGCCGCCGGCAAGGAAAACCGGGCTGAAGATGCACTGAAAGTAGGGGCCGTCGATGCTGTCGTTGCGCCTGAACTGCTGCAGGCTGCGGCTCTGGACCTGATCAAGCGTGCCATCAGTGGCGAGTTCGATCACAAGGCCAAGCGTCAGCCAAAGCTGGATAAGCTCAAGCTCAATGCGATTGAGCAGATGATGTCCTTTGAAACCGCCAAGGGCTTCGTTGCGGGCCAGGCTGGCCCGAACTACCCGGCGCCGGTCGAAGCGATCAAGACCATTCAGAAAGCGGCCAACTTCGGGCGTGACAAGGCTCTGGAAGTTGAGGCTGCCGGCTTCGTCAAATTGGCCAAGACCTCGGTTGCCCAGAGCCTGATCGGCCTGTTCCTGAACGATCAGGAGCTCAAGCGCAAGGCCAAGGCCCATGACGAAATCGCTCGTGATGTGAAGCAGGCCGCTGTACTCGGCGCCGGCATCATGGGCGGCGGTATCGCCTATCAGTCGGCGGTCAAGGGTACGCCGATCCTGATGAAGGATATTCGCGAGGAAGCCATTCAGCTGGGCTTGAACGAAGCCTCCAAGCTGCTCGGCAATCGCGTCGAAAAAGGCCGGTTGACCCCGGCGAAAATGGCTGAAGCGCTTAACGCGATTCGCCCGACCCTGTCCTACGGCGACTTTGCCAACGTCGACATCATCGTCGAAGCCGTGGTCGAGAACCCGAAGGTCAAGCAGGCGGTGCTGGCTGAAGTGGAAGGTCAGGTGAAGGAGGATGCGATCCTGGCCTCCAACACATCGACCATTTCCATCAACCTTCTGGCCAAGGCGCTCAAGCGTCCGGAAAACTTCGTCGGCATGCACTTCTTCAACCCGGTGCACATGATGCCGTTGGTCGAAGTCATCCGTGGCGAGAAGTCCAGTGATGTTGCCGTTGCCACCACCGTGGCCTACGCCAAGAAGATGGGCAAGAACCCGATCGTGGTCAACGACTGCCCGGGCTTCCTGGTCAACCGCGTACTGTTCCCTTACTTCGGTGGTTTCGCCAAGTTGGTCAGCGCCGGTGTCGACTTCGTTCGCATCGACAAGATCATGGAGAAGTTCGGCTGGCCAATGGGCCCTGCCTACCTCATGGACGTAGTGGGTATCGACACCGGCCACCACGGTCGTGACGTGATGGCCGAAGGCTTCCCAGATCGCATGAAGGACGACCGTCGTTCGGCCGTCGATGTGCTGTATGAGGCCAAGCGCCTGGGTCAGAAGAATGGCAAGGGCTTCTATGCCTACGAGACCGACAAGCGCGGCAAGCCGAAGAAAGTCGCCGATGCATCGGTGCTGGAAGTACTCAAGCCGATCATCTATGAACAGCGCGACGTGAGTGATGAAGACATCATCAACTGGATGATGATCCCGCTGTGCCTGGAAACCGTGCGCTGCCTGGAAGATGGCATTGTCGAAACCGCTGCCGAAGCGGATATGGGCCTGGTTTACGGCATTGGTTTCCCTCCCTTCCGTGGCGGTGCGCTGCGCTACATCGACTCGATCGGGGTGGCTGAGTTCGTTGCCCTGGCCGATAAGTACGCCGATCTGGGGCCGCTGTATCACCCCACCGCGAAGCTGCGTGAAATGGCCCGCAACGGCCAGAGCTTCTTCGGTTAAGCGCCCAACGATATAGAGCGAGAATGAATTTATGAGCCTGAATCCAAGAGACGTGGTGATTGTCGACTTCGGTCGCACCCCGATGGGCCGCTCCAAGGGTGGCATGCACCGCAATACCCGCGCTGAAGACATGTCGGCGCACCTGATCAGCAAAGTGCTGGAGCGTAACGCCAAGGTTGATCCGGGCGAAGTCGAGGACGTCATCTGGGGCTGCGTCAACCAGACCCTGGAGCAGGGCTGGAACATCGCCCGCATGGCTTCGCTGATGACCCAGATCCCGCACACCGCTGCCGGGCAGACGGTCAGCCGTCTGTGCGGTTCCTCGATGAGCGCGCTGCACACCGCCGCCCAGGCAATCATGACCGGCAATGGTGACGTTTTCGTCGTCGGCGGCGTCGAGCATATGGGGCACGTGAGCATGATGCACGGGGTCGATCCGAACCCGCACATGTCGCTGTATGCGGCCAAGGCCTCGGGCATGATGGGCCTGACGGCTGAAATGCTCGGCAAGATGCATGGCATCAGCCGTGAGCAGCAGGATGCCTTTGGTCTGCGTTCGCACCAGCTCGCCCACAAGGCGACGGTCGAAGGCAAGTTCAAGGATGAGATCATCCCGATGCAGGGCTATGACGAAAATGGTTTTCTGAAAGTCTTCGACTACGATGAAACCATTCGTCCGGACACCACCCTGGAAAGCCTGGCTGCACTCAAGCCGGCGTTCAATCCGAAGGGCGGCACCGTGACGGCAGGTACCTCGTCGCAGATCACCGACGGTGCCTCGTGCATGATCGTGATGTCGGCGCAGCGTGCCAAGGACCTGGGCATTCAGCCGTTGGCGGTGATTCGTTCGATGGCGGTGGCTGGCGTGGACCCGGCGATCATGGGCTACGGCCCGGTGCCGGCTACGCAGAAAGCGCTCAAGCGCGCCGGCCTGAAAATTACCGATATCGACTTCTTCGAGCTGAACGAAGCCTTCGCGGCACAGGCCCTGCCCGTGCTGAAGGATCTGAAAGTGCTCGACAAGATGGATGAGAAGGTTAACCTGCACGGCGGCGCGATCGCATTGGGTCACCCGTTCGGTTGTTCCGGCGCTCGAATCTCCGGCACGCTGCTCAATGTCATGAAGCAGAATGGCGGTACCTTCGGTGTCTCGACCATGTGCGTTGGCCTGGGCCAGGGCATTACCACTGTTTTCGAACGCGTCTAAGCGTTGGGTGGTAGGAAGCCGGGGCCTTGTGCCCCGGTTTTTGTTTGTGCAGGATATTTTTCTCAAGAGGGCAGGCAGCATGCAGATACAACCAGGCGTATACCGGCATTACAAAGGGCCTGAGTATCGTGTATTCAGTGTCGCCCAACACTCCGAAACCGAGGAGTGGGTGGTGTTTTATCAAGCGCTCTATGGCGAGTTCGGCCTGTGGGTGCGGCCTCTTTCGATGTTCCTCGAGTCGGTCGAGGTTGACGGCGAGCAGGTGCCACGCTTTGCTTTGGTCAAGGCCGAAGAGACGTTGTTTACCCGTGGCGATGCCGAAGCAGGCTAGTTCACTGCGCTTGACCTCACTCTGTTGCCACTATATATAGCGGTGCCACGTCAGGTACCTGCCGTGTTTTTATTTTCAGTATTCAGGAATTTTCCGATCCATGGGCAAATCGCTGGTCATTGTGGAATCCCCGGCTAAGGCCAAGACCATCAACAAGTACCTGGGCAACCAGTACGTGGTGAAGTCGAGTATCGGCCATATCCGAGACCTGCCCACCAGCGGTTCGGCCAGCGCCAGCAAGGAGCCTGCTGCCAAGCGCGGC
Source organism: Pseudomonas sp. FFUP_PS_473 (assembly GCF_002858665.1). NCBI lineage: Bacteria > Pseudomonadati > Pseudomonadota > Gammaproteobacteria > Pseudomonadales > Pseudomonadaceae > Pseudomonas > Pseudomonas sp. FFUP_PS_473. The sequence goes on along the minus strand of NZ_PJQQ01000003.1, from coordinate 153,668 downwards.
AAGGCTGCCGCGGCAGAGGGGCCGGTACTCACGCCCAAGGAGAAGGCGCGCAAGCAATTGGTCGCGCGCATGGGTGTCGATCCGGACCACGGCTGGAAAGCCAAGTACGAGATCCTTCCCGGCAAGGAAAAGGTCATCGAGGAACTGCGCCGTCTGGCCAAGGATGCTGACACCATCTACCTCGCAACCGACTTGGATCGCGAGGGGGAAGCCATTGCCTGGCACCTGCGCGAAGCCATTGGTGGTGATGACGATCGTTACAAGCGCGTGGTGTTCAACGAGATCACCAAGAAGGCTATTCAGGAAGCGTTCTCCCAGCCGGGCGAACTGGATATCGATCGGGTCAATGCCCAGCAGGCGCGTCGCTTCCTTGACCGTGTGGTGGGTTACATGGTCTCGCCGCTGCTGTGGCAGAAAATTGCCCGTGGCCTGTCGGCCGGTCGTGTGCAGTCCGTCGCGGTAAAGCTGGTGGTCGAGCGCGAGCGCGAGATCCGTGCATTCATCCCGGAAGAGTACTGGGAGATCCACGCCGACCTGGGCACCGCCAAGAACGCCAAAGTGCGCTTTGAAGTGGCACGTGAGAACGGTGAAACGTTCAAGCCGCTCAACGAAGCCCAGGCGATGGCTGCGCTGGAAAAGCTCAAGGCCTCCAGCTACAGCATCGTCAAGCGCGAAGACCGCCCGACCAGCAGCAAGCCGTCGGCACCGTTCATCACGTCGACCCTGCAGCAGGCAGCCAGCAACCGCCTGGGCTTCGGCGTGAAGAAAACCATGATGATGGCCCAGCGTCTGTATGAAGCCGGTTACATCACCTATATGCGTACCGACTCGACCAACCTGTCGGTCGATGCCGTGGAAATGGCGCGCAGCTACATCGAAAGCGAGTTCGGCAAGAAGTACCTGCCTGATGCGCCGATTGTATACGGCAGCAAGGAGGGCGCTCAGGAGGCTCACGAAGCGATTCGTCCGTCTGACGTCAATACACATCCGAGCAAGCTCAGTGGCATGGAGCGCGACGCCGAGCGCCTCTATGAGCTGATCTGGCGTCAGTTCGTGGCCTGCCAGATGCCGCCGGCACAGTACCTGTCGACCACTGTCAGTGTGAAGGCCGGTGAGTTCGAACTGCGTGCCAAGGGCCGTATCCTGAAGTTCGACGGTTACACCCGGGTCATGCCGCAACAGAGCAAGCCGGGCGACGACGACGTGCTGCCGGAAATGGAGCAGGGCGAAAGCCTCAAGCTGATCCAGCTTGACCCTAGCCAGCATTTCACCAAGCCGCCGGCACGCTTCTCTGAAGCCAGCTTGGTCAAGGAGATGGAAAAACGTGGTATTGGTCGTCCGTCGACCTATGCCGCCATTATTTCCACCATCCAGGACCGCGGCTATGTCACGTTGCACAACCGCCGTTTCTACTCCGAGAAGATGGGCGATATCGTCACCGAGCGCCTGTCTGAGAGCTTCTCCAACCTGATGGACTACGGCTTCACCGCCGCGATGGAAGAAAACCTCGACGACGTCGCCCAGGGTGAGCGTGACTGGAAGAGCGTTCTCGACGAATTCTACGGCGACTTCAGCAGCAAGCTGCAGGCGGCCGAGTCGAGCGAAAACGGCATGCGCGCCAACCAGCCGACGCTGACCGATATTCCGTGCCGTGATTGCGGTCGTCCGATGATGATTCGTACCGCCTCGACCGGCGTGTTCCTCGGCTGTTCCGGTTACAGCCTGCCGCCGAAAGAGCGCTGCAAGGCGACGGTCAACCTGGTGCCGGGTGACGAGATTGCTGCCGATGACGAGGGTGAGTCCGAGTCGCGGGTGCTGCGCAACAAGCGCCGTTGCCCGATCTGTGCCACGGCGATGGATGCCTACCTGCTCGATGAGAAGCGCAAGCTGCATATCTGTGGTAACAACCCGGATTGCGTCGGCTACGAAATCGAAGAGGGCAACTACCGTATCAAGGGCTATGAAGGCCCGAGCCTCGAGTGCGACAAGTGCGGCAGCGAGATGCAGTTGAAGACGGGCCGTTTTGGCAAGTTCTTCGGTTGCACCAACGCCGAATGCAAGAACACCCGCAAGCTGCTCAAGAGTGGTGAGGCGGCGCCGCCGAAGATGGACGCGGTGAAGATGCCAGAGCTCAAGTGCGAGAAGGTCGATGACACCTACGTGCTGCGCGACGGTGCCTCGGGCTTGTTCCTGGCCGCCAGCCAGTTCCCGAAAAACCGTGAGACCCGTGCGCCGCTGGTGATCGAGATCGTTCCGCACAAGGACGAGATTGATCCGAAGTACCATTTCCTGTGCGAAGCGCCCAAGAAAGACCCTGAGGGTCGTCCTGCGGTTATCCGTTACAGCCGCAAGACCAAGGAGCAATACGTGCAGACCGAGGTGGACGGCAAGCCTACCGGCTGGCGTGCCTTCTACGATGGCAATGCCTGGAAGGTCGAAGACAAGCGCTGATCGTTCTGGCGCAGTCGAGGGCCGTATCCGACGTGTGTCGGATGCGGCCTTTTTCATTTCAGGGCCAGACACTGCTTGCGGTCGGGCAGGGCATCCCTGAAACTGGCAGGCCCGCCTTGCAGCCTTTCGGAGGGCATCCAGATGGCCCAGGAACTCTATACCCGCACCAATCAGAAGATCTATTTCGCTGGCCTGGCCCTTGAGGCGCTTGGCAAGGCGCAGGAGAGTCGGGCAATGAATGCCCAGGCGCTGGTTCAGGCCGAGCGTGAGTCGGCACTCTTCCATCTCTATGGGGCGTTGCTGGGGTTGTGCCACGAAATTGCGGGCTTCTACCGTTTGCCGCAAGCCGGCGCATCGCGTGTCGAGCTGTTGCTGACGCCTGAAGTGCTTGAGGCGGTGGCCATCCCCGAGATGGCCGAGCTGATCGAGTTGGCGCGTCAGCCGGAAACCTGGCTGGCGCAACTGATAAGTGCTTATGCCAATTTGTTCCGACCGCCTGTCGCGGCAAAAAAGCCGAAAACCGACGTTACTCAGCCATTGATTCAGGCGGTCAGCCTTGATGAGCCTGAGGTTGAGCCGCTATCGAGGGAGGCGTTGGAGCTCTGGCGGCAGAATCTCAAAAGCCTGACCGTTCGTTTCCGTGAGGGCTTGAGTGAGTGCTGAGTTCATCGGTGGCTGGTACAATGCCAGCCTTTCGTGGAGAACAGCCTTTTATGCCAACGTCCTTTCTAGAAATTGTCGAGTTACCTGACGGCCGGATCGAACTGCGCCGCGCCGAGGACGAAGGGTCGTTGGTTACCCTGGATTTCTCTGAGGACGCCAAGGCTTTTCTGCAAGGGCAGCACGTCGAAGTGGCCAAGGCCATGCTCAGCGTGGGCGTGCAGATGGCTGGCAAGCTGGTTGAAGGCGAGATCGATCGTGAAGACGGCCCACGGGTTCTGCATTAATCGCCCTTGAGGGCTTCCCCGTTCTGGAGAAGCCTCGCCTGCAGATGTATTGACCTGCTGAACGTCAGCCGAGGCGGATGTTCAGGCTTTGCGCGTGCCCGGCACGTGCAGCATTGATCAGTTGTTGGCGGGCCGACGTGCTGACCGGGTTTAACCAGCTCACTACGGTGTGGCTGCGGCCCAGGCGCAAGGCGTCGCAGGCCAGTTGCAGGGCGCTCTGGGTGTTGCGTGGCTGTAGCAGAAGGATGCGTTCGCGGTTCAGGCCTGCATCGCGTAGCCAGGCTTGAGTCAGGCTGGTAGGCGGTGCGATCAGGGTCAGCCAGCGGGCATCCTGTTCTTCGCTCAGTTCACGAAGCATTGGGGCCAGCAGGCTTTGGCAGTTCCCCAGTGCGCCTCGGAACGAAAGCTCACTGAATACCTCGGGATCGTTGTTCGGTCGCACAGGTTCTGCCGGCTTCAGGCGGGGCAGGATCGGCTGGGCCAGGAACGCCTCGAACAACGGCAGTTGGGCTTGCTGAGGTACATGGGGGAACTGCATAACGCCTCCTAATTAGCGGCGAATGACGCCGACGCTCAAGCCTTCGATCACCAGTTCCTGCTCTTTGAGGTCGACTTCGATGGGCGCGAACTCAGGGTTTTCGGCTATCAGCCAGACTTTGTTGCCTTCGCGCTTGAAGCGCTTGACCGTGACTTCGTCGCCGATACGGGCAACGACGATCTGGCCGTTACGGGCTTCGCGGCAGGTGTGAACGGCCAGCAGGTCGCCGTCCAGAATGCCGACATCCTTCATGCTCATGCCGTGAACGCGCAACAGGTAGTCGGCCTTGGGGTGGAAGAAGCTTGGGTTGATGTTGCAGGATTGCTCAATGTGTTGCTGGGCGAGAATGGGTGCACCGGCAGCGACTCGACCAATGATTGGCAGGCCACTGTCGTCGCTCTTGGCCTCGAAGCCTGGGATGCGGATGCCGCGAGAGGCGCCTGGGGTCATTTCGATCGCGCCTTTGCGGGCCAGTGCCTTGAGGTGTTCCTCGGCAGCGTTGGGCGATTTGAAGCCCAGCTCCTGGGCGATTTCCGCACGTGTTGGCGGGAAGCCGTTGTCTTCCAGGCAGCGTTTGATAAAAGCCAGAATCTCAGCTTGGCGTGGCGTCAGTTTTAGCATGTCGATCGCTCTGTCTTTTTATACAGTGACTGGGATTATATACAGTGGAAGAGGGTTGGCAATACATAAGCTTCACCTGACGGGCTGTTGGCGCTGCAACGACGTCGACTTGCGTGGCCTTGTTGTCTGAAGCCTGCGCCTTGAAGCTGTGATTAAATACGTGACCCGTGAGCCAGAAAACGGCCGCCCAGACTTGACAATACCCTGGCTTGAAACGTATGTTTCAAACAAGTGTTTGTCAGGCGGAGTAGTCATGGCCCAGTCGGAAACCGTTGAACGCATTCTCGATGCAGCAGAACAGTTGTTCGCGGAAAAAGGTTTTGCCGAAACCTCATTGCGGCTGATTACCAGCAAGGCCGGCGTCAACCTGGCGGCGGTGAACTACCATTTCGGTTCAAAGAAGGCGCTGATCCAGGCCGTCTTCTCGCGTTTCCTTGGCCCGTTCTGTGCCAGCCTGGAGCGTGAGCTGGAGCGTCGTCAGGCGCGCCCGGAGCAAAAGCCGACACTCGAAGAGCTGCTGGAAATGTTGGTCGAGCAGGCGCTGGCGGTGCAGCCGCGCAGTGGCAACGACCTGTCCATTTTCATGCGCCTGCTGGGGTTGGCGTTCAGCCAGAGCCAAGGGCACTTGCGGCGTTACCTGGAAGACATGTACGGCAAGGTGTTCCGTCGCTACATGTTGCTGGTCAACGAAGCGGCGCCGCGTATTCCGCCAATCGAACTGTTCTGGCGCGTGCATTTCATGCTCGGTGCCGCCGCGTTCAGCATGTCCGGCATCAAGGCGTTGCGCGCAATTGCCGAAACCGATTTCGGGGTCAACACCTCGATCGAGCAGGTCATGCGCCTCATGGTGCCGTTCCTGGCGGCTGGCATGCGCGCCGAAAGCGGTGTGACCGACGAAGCCATGGCCGCTGCGCAATTGCGTCCGCGGAGCAAGTCGGGCAGTGCGTCAATGCCTGCCAAGGCCTGATGCAACGGCGGGGCGCTTCAGCTAAGCTAGCGCCCCATGCCTACTCTCGATTTACTGCATATTTCCATCGCCGATCAATGCCTCTATGGGTTTGCCCAGGGGCGCCTGGTCGTGCGTCTTCCAGTGTCTACCGCGCTCAATGGTGCGGGGGAAACCAGTGGTTCCGGATGTACCCCTCGCGGTCGCCATCAGGTTCGCGCAAAAATTGGCGCGGGCTTGCCGTGCGGCGCGGTGCTGAGGGGGCGACGCTGGACGGGTGAAACCTGGACGCCGGCACTGCATGAGCAGTTTCCCGGGCGTGACTGGATTCTTTCGCGCATCCTCTGGCTCAGTGGCTGTGAGCCAGGGCGCAATCGCCTTGGGCCGGTCGATACCTTCCGCCGCTATATCTACCTGCATGGCACGCCGGACACGGAACCCATGGGCGTTCCGCTGTCCCATGGTTGTGTGCGCCTACGCAATGCCGACCTGGTGAGCCTGTTCGAGCAGGTACCGGTGCATTGCCCTGTGCAGATCGAAGAAGCCTCGTGCCCCGAGTGGGCCACGGCCTCCCTCAACTGAAGGATCATTTATGAGTGCCAGCCTGCAAGGCTCCCTGATGGTGGACGTCGCCGGTACCTGGTTGACCGCCGAAGATCGTCAACTCCTGCGCCAGCCCGAAGTGGCGGGCCTGATCATTTTTGCCCGCAACATCGACTGCCCGCGCCAGGTGCGAGAACTGACCGCCTCCATTCGCGCCATTCGCCCCGACCTGATCCTGGCGGTCGACCAGGAGGGGGGCCGGGTGCAGCGCCTGCGTCAGGGCTTTGTGCGTTTGCCGGCCATGCGCGCCATTGCCGACAACGACAATGCCGAGTACCTGGCAGAGCAATGTGGCTGGCTGATGGCGACCGAAGTGCTAGCGGTAGGCCTGGACCTCAGCTTCGCGCCAGTGCTGGATCTCGATCATCAGCGCAGTGCGGTGGTCGGCAGCCGTGCGTTTGAAGGTGACCCCGAGCGCGCTACCGTGCTGGCCGGTGCCTTCATCCGTGGCATGAACGCGGCCGGCATGGCAGCCTGCGGCAAGCATTTCCCTGGCCATGGCTGGGCCGAGGCGGATTCGCACGTGGCGATCCCGACCGATGAGCGCAGCCTCGCGCAGATCCGCGCCGCCGACCTGATTCCGTTCACTCGCCTGAGCGGGCAGTTGGCTGCTGTGATGCCGGCGCACGTGATCTATCCGCAGGTCGATAATCAGCCTGCCGGGTTCTCGCGGCGCTGGCTGCAGGACATTCTGCGTGGCGAACTGGGTTTTGACGGTGTGATCTTCAGTGATGACCTGTCGATGGCCGGTGCGCACGTCGTTGGTGACGCTGCCAGTCGAATCGAGGCCGCCTTGAGTGCAGGCTGTGACATGGGGCTGGTGTGCAACGATCGGGCGGCGGCAGAGCTTGCGTTGTCGGCAGCCCAGCGCATGAAGGTAAAGCCCTCGCCACGTATCGCGCGCATGCGCGGGCAAGGCTTTGCCACTACCGAGTATCGCCAACAGCCACGGTGGCTAGCGGCTTTAGGGGCTTTGCAAGAAGCCCAGTTGATCGATTAAGGACACACAATGACTGTTTACGCCATTATCGGCGGTACCGGCCTGACCCAGCTTGAGGGCTTGAACATTCGTCAGGCGCTGCCGATGGACACGCCCTATGGCCGGCCGTCGGCTGACGTATTGGTGGGTGAGTATGCCGGTCGTGAAGTGCTGTTCCTGGCCCGCCATGGCCATCCGCACCGCTTTCCACCGCATAAGGTCAACTACCGTGCCAACCTGTGGGCATTGAAGCAGGCGGGTGCTGAGGCAATCCTGGCGGTGAACGCCGTGGGTGGCATTCATGCGGCGATGGGGACCGGGCATTTCTGTGTGCCGCATCAACTGATCGACTACACCAGCGGTCGTGAGCACACGTATTTTGCCGATGATCTGGAGCAGGTCACGCACATCGACTTCAGCTACCCCTACAGCGAGCCGCTGCGTGCCCGGTTGATTGCCGCTCTGGCAGCCGAAGGTGTCGGTTACAGCAGTCATGGTGTTTATGCCTGCACCCAAGGGCCGCGCCTGGAAACCATTGCCGAGATCGCCCGTCTTGAGCGTGATGGCTGCGACATCGTCGGCATGACCGGCATGCCGGAAGCCGCATTGGCACGCGAGCTGGAGCTGGACTATGCCTGCCTGGCATTGGTGGTGAACCCGGCGGCGGGTAAATCAACCGCCGTGATCACCATGGCCGAAATCGAGCAGGCACTGCACGATGGCATGGGCAAGGTGAAGTCGACCTTGGCGCGAGTGTTGGCGGGCTGATGGTGCCGCTGCTTTGATCGTGCTGGCGCCCCGCTGACACCCGCGTTAATACCGGGCTCACCCGCTTTTAGGCGGGTGACGACGGCCTGGCAAGGGTGCCAGTAGTGCGTCGATATCGTCGTCGGCCAGTTTCCAGTCTCCGGCCTGGCGCCCATCCAGTACACCGGCTGCCAGTGCAGACTTCTCCTGCTGCAGCTGCTGGATCTTCTCTTCCACGGTGCCGCGGGTAATTAGCTTGTAGACGAACACCGGTTTTTCCTGGCCAATGCGGTATGCACGGTCGGTCGCTTGCTGTTCGGCTGCCGGGTTCCACCATGGGTCGTAGTGAATCACGGTGTCGGCTGCCGTGAGGTTGAGTCCGACGCCACCGGCCTTGAGGCTGATCAGGAAGATCTGCAGCCGGCCGCTCTGGAAGTCTGCAACCGGTGCGCGTCGGTCGCGGGTGTCACCCGTCAACAACGCATAGTCGATACCGCGCTGTTGCAGTTCCTCGGCAATCAGCGAAAGCATGCTGGTGAACTGCGAGAACAGCAGCACTCGACGGCCTTCGGCGAGCAATTCTTCAAGCATCTCCAGCAGGCTGTTGAGTTTGCCCGAGTTCGCGCTGCGTGATGGGCCGGCTGCCTCGGATTTGACCAGACGCAGGTCGCAACAGACTTGGCGCAGCTTCAGCAGTGCCTCAAGAATGATGATCTGGCTGCGGGCAACACCCTTGCGGCTGATCTCGTTGCGGACTTTCTTGTCCATGGCCAGGCGCATGGTTTCATAGACGTCGCGCTGTGCTTCGGTCAAGTCGACCCAGTGGATCATTTCGGTCTTGGCCGGCAGTTCGGTTGCCACCTGCTCCTTGGTTCGGCGCAGCAGGAAGGGCTTTATCCGTGCATTCAGGTGCTGCAAGCGTTCTTCGTCCCCCTGGCGCTCAATAGGCACCCGGTAATCGCGGTTGAACGCCTTGTTGTCGCCCAGCCATCCCGGCAGCAGGAAGTGGAACAGTGACCAGAGTTCGCCCAGGTGGTTTTCCAGTGGCGTACCACTCAGGCACAGGCGTTGCCGCGCCTCCAGCTGTCGCGCAGCCTGAGCGGCCTTGCTGGTGGGGCTCTTGATGTACTGGGCTTCGTCCAGGATCAGTACGTGCAGTGGCAGGTGCTTGAGGTGGTCAAGGTCCTTGGGCAGCAGCGCATAGGTTGTCAGGAGCAGGTCGTAGTCCGCCAGCTTGTCGAAGTACTGTCGGCGACCAATGCCTTGCAATGCCAGTACCCGTAACTGCGGAGCAAAGCGCTCGGCTTCATCCTGCCAGTTGGGGATCAGGCTGGTGGGCATTACCACCATTGCCGGTCGATCAAGACGGCCTGCGTTTTTTTCAGTCAGCAGGTGGGCCAGGGTTTGCAGCGTCTTGCCCAGGCCCATGTCGTCAGCCAGGATGCCGCCGACGTCCAGTTCGCGCAGCGCCTGCATCCAGCTCAGGCCTTCAAGCTGATAGGGGCGCAGGGTAGCTTTCAGGCCTTCAGGGGTGGTGACGGCCTGGGTGCGAATATCGCGCAGGCGTTCGCCCAAAGCGCGAACCCGCTCACCGCCTTCCCAGGTCAGTGGCAGCTCGAGCAGGGCGTTCAGGCGCGCCGCGTCAGGGCTGGCCAGGCGCACGGTGGTCTCGCCCGGCTCGCGCAGGTAGAAATCCCCCAGGGTGGCCAATACCGGTTTGAGCCGCCCGTACGGCAGGGCGATCTGAAGCGTCTTGCGCGGTGCATGAGGGTGGGGGATGGGCACCAGGATCTGCTCGTCGTCACGGCGTTTGGCCAGGTGTGCACTGTTGAGCAATTCCGGGTGGGTACGCAGCAGGTTGAGCAGGATCGGCAACAGGCTCAAGCGCTCGCCATTGACCACGATGCCCAGTTCGAGGTCGAACCAGTCGCGTTCGGGTGTCTCGACGACCTGGGCGTACCAGTCGTCGACCGGGGTGAGGACAAAGGCGAAGTCGTCAGCGCAGATGATTTGCCAGCCTTGCTCGCGCAAGTGTGGCAGGTCATTGAGGACAAAACGTAACCAGGCTGCCTCGCTGGGGAGCTCGAACGGCTCGCCGGCACTTTCCGGCAAGGCTTTGCTCTGCCGGGTGGCAACCTTGAAGCCCAGGCTCAGGAGTGTTTCGCGCAGGCTTTGCTCGGCGCTCAGGTGGCGCTGCAGGGGTTGCGCCTGACGTGCATGCAGGGTGCCGCTGACATAGTCGCCGGCATAGCCGAACGCGAGTGCGGCACGGTGTTGGGTGTAACGCTGCATGCGCCCGTTGCGAGGCTCGAAGGCGCTGAACTCGATGCTGCCCAGCCACAGGCGTGGCTGGGGTAGAAGCGGGGCTATCACACGGTCGGGCATTTCAAAGCTTCGTGACCTTGAGCAGCAGTGCCAGATGGCCGCCGTCAAGGTAGTTCAGGTCGCCAAGGCGCATGTTGCTGTTGCTCTGCTTGAACTGTTCGGTCTGGGTAATGCTGCCGTCGGCCGCAAAACGGTTGACCCAGAAACTGGCGTCAGCGCTGATGAAGCGGCCGTCGCTCAGGCTCAGGTTGCCTTCCACGGGAAAGTGGCCGAAGTGCCGCTTGCCGTCACTGATCGCGACCTTGCCCGGTTCTGCGCTCAGGTTCTGTTGCCAGGCTTTGTGCAGCAGGATGGTGTACTGGCTGTCGGCCTGCAGCTTTGCCGCTTCGTCGTTCATTGCGGGTTTGCTTTCGTCGGTGCTGCTTAACGTCTTGGCGTCGGCGGCCCAGTCTTCCGGGGCGTACTGGCTGGTAATGGCCGGCACGCTGTTTTGCCGAACCAGAATCATCTCGATCTGATACAGGCCGTCAGCGAAGGCGCTGGTGGAGCAGAGCGCGGCCAGCAGGGCCAGGGAGCGAATCAGGCGCATCGGTTTTCCTTAAGCGGATGTCGGGGTCAGGCGCTCGAACAGCGCCTCGAGGGTATTGAAGCGTTCTTCTGCACGCTCCATGGGAACCATGAACTTGAACTGCGTTGCGCCCTCGAACTTGTAGCGTTTGGGTTGGCTCTGGATCAGTTTGATCAGTACCAGTGGATCGACAGGGGTTTCCCCGGCGAATTCGATCTTCCCGCCTTGTGGGCCGGCATCGACTTTCTTGATGCCGAGCTGCTCGGCCTGCAGTTTGAGCAGGGTCAGGCGCACCAGGTTCTTGGTCGGCTCCGGCAGCAGGCCGAAGCGATCGATCATCTCCACCTGCAGGTCCTTGAGGCCGTCTTCATCGGTAGCCGAGGCAATGCGTTTGTAGAGAATCAGGCGTGCATGGACATCCGGCAGGTAGTCCTCGGGAATCAGTGCTGGCACGCGCAGGTTGATTTCCGGGCCGCCGCCGAGTGGTTGATCGAGGTTGGGTTGCGTGCCCTTGCGAATGGCTTTGACCGCACGTTCGAGCATTTCCATGTACAGGGTGAAGCCGACGGCCTGGATCTGGCCGCTCTGGCCTTCGCCGAGCAGTTCGCCCGCGCCACGGATTTCCAGGTCGTTGGTCGCCAGGACGAAACCTGCCCCAAGGTCCTGGGTGTTTGCGATGGCTTCCAGGCGCTTTTCCGCATCGGCGGTGATCTGCTGGCGTGGCGGTGTGAGCAGGTAGGCATACGCCTGGTGGTGGCTGCGCCCCACGCGTCCACGTAGCTGGTGCAGCTGCGCCAGGCCGAATTTGTCGGCGCGTTCGATGATGATGGTGTTGGCGCTGGGTACGTCGATACCGGTCTCGATGATGGTCGAGGCAATCAGGACGTTGAAGCGCTTGTGGTAGAAGTCGCTCATCACCTGTTCGAGTTCACGCTCGCGCATTTGCCCATGGCCAATGCCGATACGCGCCTCCGGCACCAGCTCGGCGAGGTCGGCAGCACATTTTTCGATGGTCTTCACATCATTGTGCAGGTAGTAGACCTGGCCGCCGCGCAGCAGCTCACGCAGCAGCGCTTCCTTGATGGTGCTTTTGTTCTGCTCCATGACAAAGGTGCGCACCGACAGTCGTCGCGCTGGCGGGGTTGCGATGATCGACAGGTCGCGCATGCCGGACACCGCCATGTTTAGCGTCCGCGGGATCGGCGTGGCGGTGAGGGTAAGAATGTCGACTTCGCTGCGCAGTGCTTTGAGCTGTTCCTTCTGGCGCACGCCGAAACGGTGTTCTTCGTCGATGATCACCAGGCCAAGGTCTTTCATCTTGACGTCGTCCTGCAGCAGCTTGTGCGTGCCGATGACGATGTCGATCTTGCCGTCGGCCAGGTCCTGGACGGCGGCGTTGATTTCCTTGGCTGACTTGAAGCGGCTCATCACCTCCACAGTCACCGGCCAGTCGGCAAAGCGGTCGCGGAAGCTGTTGTAGTGCTGCTGGGCGAGCAGTGTGGTGGGCACCAGGATGGCCACCTGGCGTCCGCCATGCACAGCGATAAACGCGGCCCGCATGGCCACTTCGGTCTTGCCGAAGCCGACGTCGCCACAGACCAGGCGGTCCATCGGCTTGGCGGCAAGCATGTCCTCGCGTACCGCTTCGATGGCGGCTTGCTGGTCCGGGGTTTCCTCGAACGGGAAGCCGGCGCTGAAGGTGGCATAGTCGGCTGCCGGGTCGGCAAAGGCATAACCCTTGCGCGCTGCGCGGCGGGCGTAGATGTCGAGCAGTTCGGCGGCTACGTCGCGGACCTGTTCGGCGGCTTTGCGCTTGGCCTTTTGCCAGACTTCCGAGCCCAGGCGGTGCAGCGGTGCCAGGGCGTCGTCGCTACCGGTGTAGCGCGCGATCAGGTGCAGGTTGGCGACCGGTACATAGAGCTTGGCGCCCTCGGCGTAGGCAAGCGTCAGGAACTCGGCGGCCTGGTTGTCGATCTCCAGCGTCGCCAGGCCCAGGTAGCGGCCAACACCGTGGTCGATGTGGACCACCGGCGCGCCTTCGCGCAGTTCGGTGAGGTTCTTGATGACCGCATCGTTAGTGCCGTCGCTGCGCTTCTCGCGGCGTCGACGCTGCATGACGCGCTGGCCGAACAATGGGCTTTCGGCGACCAGTGCCAGGGCGGGGCTTTCCAGCAGCAGGCCGTCGTCCAGTGGCGCGATGGTGATCCCCAGGCGCTCTTTGCTTTGAACGAAGTCGTCCCAGCTGTCGAGGGTCTGTGGGCGCAGCTTCAGGCGTTCGAGCAGCTCCAGCAGCACTTCGCGGCGCCCCGCCGATTCGGCGGTGAACAAGACGCGGCCCGGGAACTGCTCAAGGAAACTGGACAGTGCGGCCAGCGGCTGGTTGGCCTTGGCTTCGATGGCCAGGTTCGGTAGCGTCTGCGCGGCGAAGCGCTCGCGGCCAACACCGCCCTCGCTGTCATCCTGGCTGACCACGATGCGCGGCCAGCGCTTGAGTTGGGCAAAGCAGTCTTCTACCGGCATGAACAGTTCGACGGGGGGCAGCAATGGCCGGTTCGGGTCGATGCGGCGCTCGTCGTAACGGTTGCGCACGTCGCTCCAGAAGTGTTCGGCGGCCTGCTCGATACCCGGCAGGGAAAACACCTGGGTGTCCTGCGGCAGGTAGTCGAACAGCGTCGAGGTTTCCTCGAAGAACAGCGGCAGGTAGTACTCGATGCCTGCGGGAATAATGCCGCTGGTGAGGTCCTGGAAGATCGGGCTGCGGCGGAAGTCGACGTCGAAACGTTCACGAAAGCGCGCCTTGAACTGGGTCACGGCGTCCTTTTGCAGCGGAAATTCGCGCGCGGGCAGCAGGCGTACCGAATCGACCTTGTCGATCGAGCGCTGGGTCTCCGGGTCGAACGTGCGCAGGGTTTCGATTTCGTCGTCGAACAGGTCGATCCGGTAAGGCAGCTTGCTGCCCATCGGGAACAGGTCGATCAGGGCTCCGCGCACGGCAAACTCGCCGTGTTCATAAACGGTGTCGACGCAGCGGTAGCCACTGGCTTCAAGGCGCAGGCGCATCTGCTCGACGTCGAGCTTCTGACCGATATCCAGCACCAGGCTGCTGCCCAGCAGGAAGCGTGTTGGCGCCAGGCGGTGCAGGGCGGTGGTGATCGGTACCACGAGAATGCCGTGGTCGAGCTCCGGCAGCCGGTACAGGCTGGCCACGCGTTGAGAGATGATGTCCTGGTGCGGCGAGAACAGGTCGTACGGCAGGGTTTCCCAGTCGGGGAAGGGCAGTACCGGCAACTGCGGTGCGAAGAAGCGCAGTTCCTGCTCCAGGCGGTCGGCCGTCTGGCTGTCGGCGGTCAGCAGCAGGGTGAAGCGCTTGGCGGCGCTGGCGGCTTCGGCAATAGCCAGGCTCAGGGCGGCGCCCGGCAGGTTGCTCCAGGTGTGTTTGCCGGCGGTGGCCGGCAGGTGCGGAAGACGCAGAACTGGCACGGGCGGTCGAGCTCCAAGCGTTGCGACAAAGGGTCGATTGTACCGGGCCTGGGGGCGGCCTGTCAGGCGCGAAGGGGGCAAAAAACCACGGATGTCATGCTTCGATATGAGGAGCGACAGGCGCGCATTGCTCGAAACACCTCGGGGCGTCATAATGTAGCCCCTTTTTTCTGTCCCTACATGTGGAAGGTTCCCGTGACTCAGAAGCCCGACCAGTGTCTTGGTGAGTGGATTGATCGTGAAGCGCTTGCAGAAGCGATGATCCCGCTTATCGGTCAGCTCTACCGCAATAACAACGTGGTGAGCTCGATCTATGGCCGTAGCCTGATCAACCGTTCAGTGATTGCGATCCTCAAGGCCCACCGCTTTGCGCGTCATCGCCAGTCCGACGAATCCGAACTGTCTGTCCACGAGACATTCCCGCTGCTCAAGGCCATGAGCGAGCTGAAGCTGGGCGCCGCCTCGGTCGACCTGGGCAAGCTGGCTGTCAAGTTCAAGGAACAAGGCAACGGCCGTACCGCCGAGCAGTTCGTGCGCGAAGAAATGGCCGACGTGGTCGGCAAGCAGAACGCTTCTGCACGCAAGGGCACTGATGTGGTCCTGTACGGCTTCGGTCGTATCGGTCGCCTGCTGGCCCGTATCCTGATCGAGAAGACCGGTGGTGGCGACGGCCTGCGCCTGCGCGCCATTGTCGTGCGTAAAGGTGCTACCAACGACCTGGTCAAGCGCGCCAGCCTGCTGCGCCGTGACTCGGTACATGGTCCATTCGATGGCACCATCACCATCGATGAAGAAAACAACACCATCACCGCCAACGGTAACCTGATCCAGGTGATCTACGCGAAGAGCCCAAGTGAAGTCGACTACACCCAGTACGGCATCAAGGACGCTCTGATCGTCGACAACACCGGTGTATGGCGTGATGCCGAGGGCCTGGGTCAACACCTGGCCTGCCCGGGTGCTTCCCGTGTGATCCTCACCGCGCCTGGCAAAGGTGCCCTGAAGAACATCGTTCACGGTATCAACCACGGCGAAATCAGCCCTGAAGACAAGATCATCTCGGCGGCCTCCTGCACCACCAACGCCATCGTGCCGGTGCTCAAGGCTGTGAATGACAAGTTCGGCATCGTCAACGGCCACGTCGAAACCGTTCACTCGTACACCAACGACCAGAACCTGATCGACAACTTCCACAAAGGCAGCCGCCGTGGTCGTAGCGCTCCGTTGAACATGGTGATCACCGAGACCGGTGCTGCCACCGCTGCCGCCAAGGCACTGCCAGTGCTCAAGGGCAAGCTGACCGGCAACGCTATCCGCGTTCCGACGCCTAACGTCTCGATGGCTATCCTGAACCTGAACCTGGAGAAGGCGACTTCTCGCGAAGAGATCAACGAGTACCTGCGCCAGATGGCCATGCACTCGGACCTGCACAAGCAGATCGACTACGTGAGCTCCCAGGAAGTGGTTTCCACCGACTTCGTTGGTTCGCGCCACGCAGGCGTCGTCGATGCCGAAGCGACTATCTGCAACGATAACCGCGTTGTCCTGTACGTTTGGTACGACAACGAATTCGGTTACAGCTGCCAGGTCGTGCGTGTGATGGAAGACATGGCCGGGGTCAACCCGCCTGCATTCCCGCACTAAACGGTCATCAGGTTGCACAAGACGGGAACCCCAGGGTTCCCGTTTTTTGTGTCTGGGCTCAAGGAGGCGTAATGGCGCGGTGGGCAGGTGGGGGGCTGGTGATTCTGGCGTTGTGGCTGTGCGGTTGCGACCGTACGCCTTCGCTGGAGCGCATCAGTGGCCCGACCATGGGCAGTACCTACACGGTGCAGTATGTGCGTACGGCTCAGGGCCCGGCGCCGGAACAGGTCCGGTTTGCGGTGGAGGCGGTTCTCCAGCAGATCGACCATACGTTTTCTACCTACCGCAGCGACTCACTGATTGCGCAGTTCAACCGTTTGCCGGCCAACAGTTGTCAGGTCATGCCGGCAGACGTGCTGCAACTGGTGCAGTTGGGTGAGCAGTTGTCGCGGCAAAGCCAGGGCGCCTTTGACCTGACCGTTGAGCCATTGCTTGATGTGTGGGGCTTTGGCCCGCAGTCCCGGGGTGAACAGGTGCCCGGTGCGCAGGCGTTGGCTGCAGCCCGCGGGCGTGTTGGCCACGAACACCTGCAGATCGACGGGCTGCAGTTGTGCAAGGATGCCCCGCTGGAGCTGGGCTTCAACAGCATCGCTGCCGGCCATGCCGTCGATTTGCTGGTCGAGCGAATGCGTGCGCTGGGCGTGAGCAGCTACCTGGTTGAAGTGACAGGTGAACTCAAGGCGGTGGGGCGCAAGCCGGATGGCAATCCGTGGCGCATTGCGCTGGAATGGCCGCGTACCGATCAGCAGGTCGCTCAGCAAGTGCTGGCGCTTGAGGGTTACGGTGTTTCTACATCAGGAGACTATCGCAATTTTTTCGAGCAGAATGGCCAGCGTTTTTCGCATGTCTTTGATGCGCGGCTTGGCGCACCGGTCAGCCATCGTCTGGCTTCGGTCACGGTGCTTGATCCCTCAACGCTGATGGCCGATGGCATGTCCACGGTGTTGCTGATCCTCGGCCCTGAACAGGGCTGGGCGTTTGCCTTGAAATACAATGTAGCAGCAGTTTTCGTGACCCGTGCCGATACAGGCTTCGTCTCCCATTCGACGCCTGCATTTGAGCGACTGATGCACGCGCAGTAACAGACTGTTGCAGTGTGAGATGTAGTGCAGAGAAAAATAGCCTACGACGCGACCAAGGGTTAATGTGCGCGGCGTTCACGCTTGATTAGACTGCACCCGAATATTTTCATGACGCTCTTGGCGGCATGATCTAGCCCCGATCGCCGGCGTGGCGAGCGGGCCTGTTCTGAAGGAGTACGCATGGCTGTCTACAACTACGACGTAGTGGTGCTGGGGTCCGGCCCGGCAGGAGAAGGGGCGGCAATGAATGCCGCCAAAGCAGGGCGCAAGGTGGCGATGGTCGATAGCCGTCGCCAGGTCGGCGGCAACTGCACCCATCTGGGCACCATCCCGTCCAAGGCCCTGCGTCACTCGGTGCGCCAGATCATGCAGTTCAACACCAACCCGATGTTCCGGGCCATTGGTGAGCCGCGCTGGTTCTCGTTCCCGGACGTGCTCAAGAGCGCCGAGAAGGTAATCGCCAAGCAGGTGGCTTCGCGCACCGGCTACTACGCACGTAACCGCGTTGACGTGTTCTTCGGTACCGGCAGCTTCGCTGACGAACAGACCGTCGAAGTGGTCTGCGCCAACGGCGTGGTCGAGAAACTGGTAGCCAAGCACATCATCATCGCTACCGGCTCGCGTCCTTATCGCCCGGCCGATATCGATTTCCATCACCCGCGTATCTACGATAGCGACACCATCCTCAGCCTCGGCCATACGCCGCGCAAGCTGATCGTTTACGGTGCCGGTGTCATTGGTTGCGAATACGCCTCGATCTTCAGTGGTCTGGGTGTACTGGTTGAGCTGGTGGACAACCGTGGTCAGTTGCTCAGCTTCCTCGACTCGGAAATCTCCCAGGCGTTGAGCTATCACTTCAGCAACAACAACATCACCGTACGTCACAACGAAGACTACGAGCGTGTTGAAGGGCTGGATAACGGCGTGATCCTGCACCTGAAGTCGGGCAAGAAGATCAAGGCGGACGCCTTGCTCTGGTGCAACGGCCGTACAGGCAACACCGACAAGCTGGGCCTGGAAAACATCGGTATCAAGGTCAACAGCCGTGGCCAGATCGAAGTGGACGAGAACTACCGCACCTGTGTGCCGAACATCTACGGCGCGGGCGATGTGATCGGCTGGCCGAGCCTGGCCAGTGCCGCTCACGACCAGGGTCGTTCGGCAGCGGGCAGCATCGTTGATAACGGCAGCTGGCGCTTCGTCAACGACGTGCCGACCGGTATCTACACCATTCCTGAGATCAGCTCGATCGGCAAGAACGAGCAGGAGCTGACCCAGGCCAAGGTGCCTTACGAAGTCGGCAAGGCGTTCTTCAAGAGCATGGCGCGTGCGCAGATCGCCGGTGAGCCCCAGGGCATGCTGAAGATCCTGTTCCACCGCGAGACCCTGGAAATCCTCGGCGTACATTGCTTCGGTTATCAGGCGTCGGAGATCGTTCACATTGGCCAGGCCATCATGGACCAGCCGGGTGAGTGCAATACCCTGAAGTACTTCGTCAACACCACCTTCAACTACCCGACCATGGCTGAAGCCTATCGGGTAGCGGCCTACGACGGCCTCAACCGGCTTTTTTGAGCGGCTCCGGCCGGTGGCCTGAGCCGGCCGGGGAGACCGATTTCAGCAATTCTCGAGGGTGGCAGTGGCCAAACCGGGAAAGTCTGTAATCAGGCTGTCTACGCCGAAGTCAGCGAGCCTGCGCATCAGCGCCGGTTCGTTGACTGTCCACACCGACACGTGCAAGCCCTGGCGCTGAGCTTTTGCCAGGCGTTCCGGGCTGCACAGTGTCCAGTTCAGCGCAAGCATCTCACAGCCATAGTTCTGGGCGACCTTCAGTGGGTCGAGCCAGGCGTATTCGGCTACCAGGCCGCGCGAGATATCCGGGGTCAGTTCCAGGGCGGCAGCGAGCACTTCCCGTGAGCTGGAGGTGATGGTGATCTTGTCGAGCAGGCCAAAGCGCAGTGCCATTTCGCGGATAGCCAGTACCGTGGTGGCGGCACGCATGCGTGAGGCGCTCTTGACCTCAAGTTGCCAGTGCTCGAAATCACACTTCTCGAACAACTCCTCAAGGCGCGGGATGGGGCACGGGTGCACCCAGCCCGGTCCACCCTTGCGTGCGTCATAGGTCACCAGATCACTGGCGTTGTGCTCAACCACCTTGCCGCGTCGACCCGTGGTGCGCTTGAGTGTCGGGTCGTGAATGACCATCAGTTCATTGTCGGCAGACAGGTGTAGGTCGAGTTCGCAACGCCGCACGCCATGGCTCAGGCACTGCTGGAAGCTGGTCAGGGTATTCTCGGGCGCTTCGCCCTTGGCGCCACGGTGGCCGTAGATCTGGGTCACGTTTGTTCCTTCAAGGTAAAGAGTGAAACTCAGGTGGGCGTTGCGCTGTTCTGCTCCAGTGCCTGGCGCCGTTGTTGCGCCTGGCGTTGCAGGATATAGCGCGCCAGTAGCTGGCGTTGTGCGTCGGTGATGTCGATGAACTCGGCGCCAATATCGAACAGCCCGTCAGGCTTGCTGTCGCAATGCGTGACCTTGGCGCGTAGCAGCAACCCCAGGGCTTGCGGCATCAACACCATTTTCACCGCGACGCGGCTGCCCACAGCCAGCGCCTGGCGCTGGCGGGCCTCGATGCCGCCTTCGGAGAGTTTTACGGCGTGCGGTTCGCCGATCTGCCCGAGCAGGCTCTGGGCGACTACTTGGCTGAGCAAGTCGATGCGTTTGTTCTGGGCTTTGAGAAAGGCTGCGAGGGTGCGGTCCTTTTCGCTGAGCTGGCGCAACAGGTGCTGTGACTCGAACTCGCTCAGGTGCAGTTCGCTGAGCAGGTTGAACAGTGGTGACGCATCTTGCAACAACTCTGTGCCAGACGCATCGGCAACGTTCAGTGGGCGAATTTCCAGTGCGATCCTATCCTCGATACGGTAGTATTCGCGGCGATCTTCTTCATCTAATGTCGACATGGCGAACCCATGGTAGCGGCGGTGGTCTGAGTGTAAAGCTGCTGTCCAAGCCCCGCCACAAGGACGTTCCTCTTTCATCCGAACAAGCCCCGACATGTTCAGACCTCTCTTCGTATTCATCGGTACGCGTTATACCCGTGCCAAGCGCCGCAACCACTTCGTCTCGTTCATTTCCCTGACCTCGATGATCGGCCTCGCCCTGGGCGTGGTGGTGATGATCGTGGTGCTTTCGGTCATGAATGGCTTCGATCATGAGATGCGTACCCGCGTACTGGGCATGGTGCCCCATGCCACGCTTGAAACCGGCCAGCCCATCAATAACTGGCCTGCACTTGCCGATACAGTAAAGCAGAACCCGCAGGTGGTGGCGGTGGCACCGTTCACCCAGATGCAAGGATTGCTGACTCACGATGGCAAGGTGCAGAAAGTCTTGCTTAACGGTATTGACCCAGGTCAGGAGCGCAAGGTCTCGATCATCGATGACTTTATCCGCCAGGGCCGGCTTGATGACCTGGTGCCCGGCGAGTTCGGCATCATGATCGGCGACAAGGCGGCGACCAAGTTGGGCGTCGGCATTGGCGACAAGCTGACCTTCGTAGCACCTGAAGTGACCGTGACGCCTGCTGGCATGTTCCCGCGCATGAAGCGTTTCACCGTGGTCGGCATCTTCCATGTTGGCGCTGGCGAGATCGACGGCTACCTCGGGTTGACCAACCTCTCCGACCTGTCGCGCTTGCACCGTTGGAAAGCCGACCAGGTGCAAGGCCTGCGCCTGAAGTTCGATGACCTGTTCCAGGCGCCGCGCACGGCCTGGAGCATCGCCCAGAAACTGGGTGACCAGGAGTTCTACGCCCGCGACTGGACCCGCAGCCACGGCAACCTGTACCAGGCCATCCGCATGGAAAAAGCCATGATCGGCCTGTTGCTGCTGCTGATTGTCGCTGTCGCTGCGTTCAATATCATCTCCACGCTGGTGATGGTGGTGAACGACAAGAAGGGCGATATCGCCATTCTGCGCACCCTGGGGGCAACCCCGGGGCAGATCATGGCAATCTTCATGGTCCAGGGTACGGTCATTGGCGTGGTCGGTACGCTTATCGGTGCGGTGATCGGCATTGCCGCTGCCCTGAACGTCAGTGCTGCGATCGCCGGCCTTGAGTCGTTGATCGGCCACAAATTCCTCAATGCCGACGTCTATTTCATCGACTACTTGCCGTCCCAGGTGATGGCCGAGGATGTCTGGATGGTCTGTGGCGCGGCACTGGTCCTGAGTTTCCTCGCCACCCTGTATCCGGCCTGGCGTGCGGCACGCACCCAGCCAGCGGAGGCGCTACGTTATGAGTGAGTTGGGCATGAGTAATAAAGCTGTGCTGAGTTGCCGCAACCTGGGCAAGTCCTATGAAGAGGGCCCGGAGTCGGTTCGGGTGCTCTCGGGCCTGCAGTTGGAACTGCACCCGGGTGAGCGGATTGCCATTGTCGGCAGTTCCGGCTCGGGCAAGAGTACCTTGCTCAACCTGCTGGGTGGCCTGGATACGCCTACCGAGGGCAGTGTCTGGCTGGCTGGTGAAGAGCTTTCGGCGCTGGGTGAGCGGGCCCGAGGCCTGTTGCGCAACCGTGCGCTGGGGTTTGTCTACCAGTTCCACCACCTGTTGCCAGAGTTCACCGCGCTGGAGAACGTCTGCATGCCGCTGCTGATTGGTCGTACCGCCATTCCTGAAGCGCGCGAGCGCGCTGAAGCGCTGCTCAAGCGGGTAGGGCTGGGGCATCGTCTGAGCCACAAACCGTCTGAACTGTCTGGTGGTGAACGTCAGCGCGTGGCCATTGCGCGAGCGCTGGTCAATCGCCCTGGCCTGGTCATGCTTGATGAGCCGACCGGCAACCTCGACCAGCATACCGCCCAAGGTATCCAGGAGCTGATGAAGGAGCTGAGCAGTTCGTCGCAGACCGCCTTTCTGGTGGTGACCCACGACCTCAGCCTGGCCCGGCAGATGGACCGCGTACTGCGCCTGGAAGAAGGGCGTCTGGTGCCGATCTGATCTGGCCGTACAGGGTGCCGGTCGTGAATGTCCGGCACCGTGTTCTTTCTCTTTTTCCGGGTGCTTCAGTTCATGTTCAGACCCTTGTCTATTTTCATTGGCGCACGCTACACCCGCGCCAAGCGCCGTAACCACTTTATCTCGTTCATCTCCATGACCTCGATGATCGGCCTGGCCCTGGGCGTGCTGGCGATGATCGTGGTGCTGTCGGTCATGAACGGTTTTCAGCGTGAAATGAGCGCACGGATTCTCGGCATGGTGCCCCATGCTGCCCTGCTGGGCGTCAAGCCGGTGGATGACTGGCAAGCCGTGGCCGCTACTGCACTGAAGAACCCGCAGGTGATTGCCGCAGCACCGCTGACAGAGCTTGAAGGCATGCTGTCCTACAAGGGCATGATGCAGCCTATCCAGATCAGTGGTATCGACCCGGCTCAGGAAGCCAAGGTGTCGATCGTTGCCAGTCACATCGTTCAGGGCCGCCTGGATGACTTGAAACCGGATGAGTTCGGCGTGGTGATCGGTGAGATTACAGCGCGGCGTTTCCATTTGAATGTCGGTGACAAGCTCACCTTGATCGTGCCGGAAGTCAGCACCGCGCCAGGCGGTATTACCCCGCGCATGCAGCGCCTGAACGTGGTGGGCGTGTTCAAAGTTGGTGCCGAGCTTGATGGCTCCATGGGCCTGATCCACATGGCCGATGCGGCGCAGATGCAACATTGGGCGCCGAACCAGGTGCAGGGTGTACGAATCAAGGTGCAGGACCTGTACAGCGCACCTCAAGTGTCGGCAGCGATTGTCGGTCAGTTGGGTGACCAGTACCGCGCCGATGACTGGACCCACACCCAGGGTAGCCTGTTCAGTGCCATGAAAATGGAAAAGACCATGATTGGCCTGCTGTTGATGATGATCATCGCGGTGGCGGCGTTCAACATCATTGCCACCCTGATCATGGTCGTGAATGACAAGGGCGCGGATATCGCGATCCTGCGCACCATCGGCGCCACGCCCGCGCAGATCATGGGCACGTTCATGGTGCAGGGGACATTGATCGGTATCGTCGGCACGCTGATCGGGGGCGTGCTCGGGGTGATCGCCGCGATCAATGTCAGCCAACTGGTCGGTTGGCTCGAGCGTGTGAGCGGGCAGCATATCTTCACCTCCGACGTGTACTTCGTCAGTACCTTGCCGTCGGAACTGCAATGGGGCGATGTGGCGTTGATCTGCAGTGCAGGGCTGGTGATGAGCTTCCTGGCGACGCTGTATCCGGCGTGGCGTGCCTCGCAAGTAGAGCCAGCGTACGCCCTGCGTTACGAGTAAGCCCGGCTCCTGCAAGATGTGTTGGAGCAGGCTTGCCTGCGATGCAAGCACCGCGAACCTGCTGACACCGCGCCGATGCCATCGCGGGCAAGCCCGGCTCCTGCAGGGTGTGTTGGAGCAGGTTTGCCTGCGATGCAAGCACCGCGAACTTGCTGGCACCGCGTTGATGCCATCGCGGGCAAGCCCGGCTCCTACAAGATGGGCTGCAGCCCCCTACGCTGTCGGCAACTCAATCACGAAGCGCGTCCAGCCCTGCGCTGATTCGCCATGAATGGTTCCGCCATGCGCTTTGATGATCGATTGGGTGATCGCCAGGCCCAAACCTGCGTGCTCACTGTTGCCCTCATGGCGCGCCGGGTCGACGCGGTAGAATCGGTCGAACAGCCGCGGTATCAGCGCTGGGTCAATCGGCTCGCCGCTGTTGGCCACTTCCAGCCTCACCCCCGCATCCTGCTGCTCAATCTTCAGGCGGATCTCGCCGCCAGCCGGGGTAAACCGCAAGGCATTGTCCAGCAGATTGGACAGTGCCCGGCGCAACATGTGGCGGTCGCCTTCCAGTCGCGCCTGGCCAATATGGCTCAAGCGTACCTGAGCGTCCTCGGCCAATGGTGCGTAGTACTCCAGCAGTGCGCCAACCTCATCTTCCAATGCCAGCGGCTGACGGCTGGGCATTAGCAGGCCGTTATCGGCCTTGGCCAGGTAGAGCATGTCGTTGACCAGTTGAGCCATCCACTGCAGCTCTTCAAGGTTGCCGTGCAGGGCCTCGCGGTACTCTTCCAGGCTGCGCGGACGGGTCAGGGTGACCTGGGTGTGGGTCAGCAGATTGGACAGCGGCGTACGCAGCTCATGGGCGATGTCGGAAGAGAATGCCGAAAGGCGCTGGAAGGCATCGTCCAGTCGCTCAAGCATGGCGTTGACGGTGTTCGCCAGGTCCGCGAGCTCAATCGGCATCTGTGCTACCGGCAGGCGAGTGGTCAGCGATCGGGCCGAAACCCCGGCCGCCACTTCACCCATCTGCTGTAAGGGGCGCAGGCCACTGCGTACGGCCCAGGCGCCGAGCAGGGCGGTGGCCAGTGCCGAGAGGCCTACGGTCAGCCAGATCAGCCGTTGCATGCGCTGCAGGAAGTGCTGGTGATGGGTGATGTCGAGGAACAGTGTCAGGTTCGGTGTGCCGTCGCCGTCGAGGGGTTCGCTGAGGCTGCGATAATCGGCGCCGTCGCTCGTCAGGGTGTTCAGGCCGGGCGACATTGGCGAGTCCGGCAGGCCGGGCTGGCTATCGAACCACAGGCGTCCGTCATTGCCGCGGATGCGCACGGCCAGATCGGCCTGATGGCTTAGCTCCGTCTGCAGCGCAGGCAGCCGCGTGTTCAGGCTTGCAGGGTCATGCACGCCCTCAAGTAGCTGACGCATCAACGACAGGCGGCCGCTGAGCAATTGCTGGTCCAACTCGATGAAATGAGTTTCGCTGGCGCGACTGAACAGTACGCCAGCAAACAGCGAGACCACCGCCGTGCAGGCCGCAAACAGCAGCGCCAAGCGGTTGCCGAGTGAAAGACGGCGCATCAGGCCGTCCGCTCTTCGAGGACGTAGCCCATGCCGCGCACGGTATGGATGAGCTTGTTGTCGTGTGCGTCGTCGATTTTGAGGCGCAGGCGGCGGATAGCGACCTCGATCACGTTGGTGTCGCTTTCAAAGTTCATGTCCCACACCTGCGAGGCAATCAGCGATTTTGGCAGTACTTCGCCTTGGCGGCGCAGCAGCAGTTCAAGCAGGGAAAACTCCTTGGCGGTCAGGTCGATGCGTTGCCCGGCGCGTTCCACCCGGCGGCGGATCAGGTCAAGGCTCAGGTCTGCCACACCCAGCAGGGTTTCTTGTGTCGGGCTGCTGCCGCGACGCAGCAGGGTGCGTACCCGCGCCAGCAATTCGGAGAAGGCGAACGGCTTGACCAGGTAATCGTCGGCACCCAGTTCCAGGCCGTGCACGCGGTCTTCCACGGCATCGCGCGCCGTCAGGAACAGCACCGGGGTATCCAGCCCGGCGGCGCGCACCGCCTGCAGGATCTGCCAGCCATCACGGCCTGGCAGCATGACATCAAGAATCAACAGCGCGTAATCGCCGCTGAGCGCCAGGTGCTGGCCCGTATTGCCATCGGTGGCCAGCTCTGCGCTGAACCCGGCTTCGCTCAAGCCCTGGCACAGGTACTGGCCGGTCTTGGCCTGGTCTTCGACGATCAGCAGTTTCATGGGGTGCTCATAGTATGGGTGGGCAGGGCGTTATACCGTGGTGTGAATGGCAAAAGGCAAAGCTGACGAAGTTGTAATCTTTTCGTCAGCTGGTTGCCAGTGGCACCTCGCTAGAGTGGCTGTCATGTCGAGACAACCCCGGAGTAAACCGACCATGTCACGTTTTATCCTTGCCGGCGCCTTGGCGCTGTTCAGCCTGCCGCTGTTTGCTGCGCCGGCGCAACCCTTTGCCTTCGGTCATCCCGCTACCGCAGACCAGGCAACCCGTACTGTCGAGGTGGAACTTGGCGACATGTACTTTGCCCCGCGTGCGCTGCAGGTCAAGGCGGGTGAGACCGTACGTTTCGTGCTGATCAACAAGGGCCAGTTGCCACACGAGTTCAACCTCGGTGATGCGGCCATGCATGCTCGGCATCAACAGGAAATGCTCGTCATGCCGGGTGGGATGGATCACGCAAAAATGGACCATGGAAACATGAGCCACATGACGATGAATCATGGCGGGATGATGCACGGGGGCGGGATGTCCCATGACGATGCCAATGTGGTAATGGTCGCTCCCGGCAAGACCGCAGAACTGACCTGGACGTTCACCCAGTCGACCCCGATCGAGTTCGCCTGCAACGTTCCGGGCCACTACCAGGCCGGCATGGTGGGCAAGCTGACCATCGCTCAGTGACAGGTGATTGCCCAACGCATGGCACAAACCCGATAAACTAGGCGTATTTCGTCCTTCAGGTTTGAGCCATGCATCCCGCCGCCGAACATTCCCCGCTGGGCAAGTCCAGCGAATACATCGCCACTTACACCCCGTCCCTGTTGTTCCCGATCCCGCGTGCGGCGAAGTGGGCTGAGCTGGGTGTCAGCGCTGACACCTTGCCTTGGCAGGGTGTCGACTACTGGAACTGCTTTGAGTTGTCCTGGCTGCTGCCGTCCGGCAAGCCGGTGGTGGCCATCGGTGAGTTTGCGATCCCGGCCGATTCGCCGAACATCATTGAGTCGAAGTCGTTCAAGCTCTACCTCAATTCGCTGAACCAGACTGTATTCGCCTCGGTGCAAGCGCTGCAGGCCTGCCTGGAAAAAGACCTTTCGGCCGCCGCCGGCAAGCCGGTCGGTGTGCGCGTGCGTACCTTGTCTGAGGTCGAAGGGGAGGGCGTAGCGGCGTTGCCGGGTGTCTGTATTGATGACCTGGATGTCAGCATCAGCCAGTACGAGCATCCTCAGCCGGAGTTGCTGCGCTGCGATACTGGGCGGGTGGTCGAAGAAACCCTGCACAGCCATTTGCTCAAATCCAACTGCCCGGTCACCGGCCAGCCGGACTGGGGTAGCGTGACCGTGCATTACCGTGGCCCGGCGCTCGACCCTGCCAGCCTGTTGGCCTACCTGATCAGCTTCCGCCAGCATGCGGACTTCCATGAACAGTGCGTAGAGCGGATCTACCTCGACCTCAAGCGTCTGCTCAAGCCTGAGACGCTGACGGTATATGCGCGCTATGTGCGCCGTGGCGGGCTGGACATCAACCCCTACCGCAGTACCGATACGATCAGCCTGGGCAATTCGCGGTTGGTACGCCAGTAAGCGCCAGCGCCTGCAGGGCTGCAGGTGCTGGCTCTGGTACTCTCAGATACCCATGCTTTGCAGGCTCTGAACGATATTGCGCAAGGTGGCTGTCAGGCCAGGGTGGTCGACTTCGAAGCGTTCGACCGCCAGGTTCACCCCGTCTACCAAGTTGTTTTCTGTGGAGAATTGCTCCAGTTTGAGCTCGGCTTCGATCTGTTGCATCAGCTGTTGCAGGTTTTCACGCTCTTCCAGTGAGAGCGGTGGATTTTGCTCCAGTTGCTCGCGCAGGGCCTCGATTTGCTGTTGCAGTTCGCGGGCAGGCATGGTGATCTCCCTTTATGAATAGGCACAGCCATGGACCACCGCCACTGGCGAAAGGTCCATGCCATGTCTGACAGGGTAATCCACTCGGCGTTGCTTTGCATGACCCGGATCAACGGTGGTGTGTCAGGGCTTCTCGCCTTTGAGTCGACGCTGGCCAATATCGGCGAGGCAATCGTCGAGCGCTTCCAGATGGTCGATGACTGAATGCACGCCCAAGGCATAGAGCTGCAGTGTCGCCTTGCCGCGTTTGTGTGCCTGTTCTTGCGGGCTCAAGGCCTGCCACTGGCTGCTGCTCAAACCACATAATGAGCCGCATGCCGCCAGGCCTATGGTCCAGAGACCCGCGTTGAGCCCGGATTGCAGCAGCCTGGGTTCGCCGCTGACCAGCACGCAGCCATCCAGTTGGTTTACTTTCAGCGCCATCAATGCATGCCAGCACGCGTCCGGTGCCGGCCAGGGCGTGTCGTGCATACTGCTGTGCGGCTTGAGCCAATCGGGCAAGGGGCGGCTCAAGTGTTCGGCCACAGCGAGCGGGATTTCATCGATCCAGCCGCAGGGCACGGCTTGCCTGCGCAGGCGTGCCAATGCCGGCAGTGCGCCGGGAGTCGCCTGTGGCGAATGCTCGAAACTATTGCTACGTGCGCCAAAGTCAACCAGGCAGCCGCGTAGTCCGAATAGCAGTGCGGTTAAAGCAGGTGATTGGGGCATGGCATCGTCCCTGAAATAACCTTGCAGGCTACGCACAGAGGGTGACAGCCAGATGACGATCAAACAATGTGGCAATTGTTTACATTTTGCTGATCCCGACCATGTCGCGCTGACTAATCTGAGGCATACCCTTTATACTGGTTTCATTTTTGAGTTTGGGGCGCGGATAGCGCCTTGTGATTGTCGAGGAGTGAGTGTATGCGCAGGATTGGTACAGGCTTGATTGATCGGATGACCCGTGTCTGCGTCTGTGCCGGGCTGCTGCTGGGGCCCCTGGCGTCCCAGGCGGCAACCGAGGAAGACCCATGGGAGAGCATCAACCGGCCCATCTTCCGCTTCAACGATACGATCGACACCTATGCGCTCAAGCCTTTGGCGCAGGGTTACCAGACCGTCACGCCACAGTTTCTGGAAGACGGTATCCACAACATGTTTCGCAACATCGGTGATGTTGGCAACCTGGCCAACGATGTCCTGCAGCTCAAGCCTCGTGCTGCCGGGGTCGATACCGCACGGCTGATCTTCAACACCACCTTTGGCCTTGTCGGTTTCTTCGATGTGGGCACCAAGATGGGGCTGGAGCGCAACGATGAAGACTTCGGCCAAACGCTGGGTTACTGGGGCGTAAGCAGCGGCCCATACGTCGTATTGCCATTCCTGGGCCCAAGCAACGTCCGTGATGCCATTTCCAAGTACCCGGACACTTACACCGAACCCTTCCGTTACATGGGCCATATCCCGACCCGTAACACCAGTATTGGCGTTGATGTA
Organism: Pseudomonas sp. FFUP_PS_473; assembly: GCF_002858665.1. Taxonomy (NCBI): domain Bacteria; kingdom Pseudomonadati; phylum Pseudomonadota; class Gammaproteobacteria; order Pseudomonadales; family Pseudomonadaceae; genus Pseudomonas; species Pseudomonas sp. FFUP_PS_473. The sequence goes on along the minus strand of NZ_PJQQ01000003.1, from coordinate 124,821 downwards.
GTGGATACCCGTGCCAGCCTGTTGTCAGCCGAGAAGATGATTCGTGGCGACAAGTACACCTTCATCCGCAACGCCTACCTGCAAAACCGTGAGTTCAAGGTCAAGGATGGGCAGGTCGAAGACGACTTCTGATCCTCAGAAGCGCTAAAGGGCGTCCCGGCTGCTGTCAGCCGATACGCAGCGCATGCATCGCTGGCAAGACCCGCTCCTGCACCTCGGGAGCAAGCTTGCCTGCGATGGCATCGGTGCTGCTCAGCAAACGTGCACCTCTTTCATGGGCGCGGCTCAGTGCATTTCGATGATGCGCAGGCCCAGTTTCTGCTGGCCTTCGGCCTGATCGGCGATCCACACGACCCGGGTACTGGCCTCCAGCCCTTTGAGGGCGGGGTGATCAGACTCGATACGCACCTCAAGCGCGTCACCGACCTTGAACGAGCGGGGGGCCTGTACCTGCAGGCCGCTGCTTGAAAGATCCAGACATACAGCAGCGATGACCTGGTCGGCGTGGATCAGGCTGACATCCTTGTCCACTTTCATTCGAATGAAATCGCGCTTTTCGCTGTAGTCTGCGTGGATTCGACTCATACCTGCATCCTTCCATTGGGTTGCGGTCAAAGCCGTTTTTATAACTCCCGGCTCTTTGCGCTGTAAAGAGCGTCAGCGACCATCGGCGTGAGCTTGAAACACCCGGCAGATGGGAGTACCGTCTGCGCCTTACAGGGCACCTCTGATATTTGCTGGGCAGGTCATCTTGTCCTACAACTCATAGAAGAGAGGCTAGAAGTGAATCCAGTAAGTGCGCTCCGGCCCGACCGAGCCGCCTACCCCAACCTATTTCTGGCGCCGTTTGCCCACATGCAGAAAACCAGTGCAACGCTGCTGATAATCGACGATGACGACGTAGTACGTGCCAGTCTCGCCGCCTACCTCGAAGACAGCGGTTTCAATGTCCTGCAAGCGAGTAATGGCCAGCAGGGTCTTCAAGTCTTCGAGCAGAACCAGCCCGATCTCGTGATTTGCGACCTGCGCATGCCGCAGATGGGTGGCCTGGAGCTGATTCGCCAGGTGACTGAGCGCACGCCTGATCTGCCGGTCATTGTGGTGTCTGGCGCCGGGGTCATGAATGACGCTGTCGAAGCGCTGCGGCTGGGTGCTGCCGATTACCTGATCAAGCCTCTGGAAGACCTTGCAGTACTTGAGCACTCGGTGCGTCGAGCACTGGACCGTGCGCAACTGGTACTGGAAAACCAGCGCTACCGGGAGAAACTTGAAGCGGCCAACCGCGAACTGGAAGCCAGCCTGCACCTGCTGCAGGAGGACCAGACAGCGGGTCGTCAGGTGCAGATGAACATGTTGCCGGAAAGCCCCTGGGTGGCTGGTGACTTTTCATTCGAGCACCAGATCATTCCGTCGCTCTACCTCTCGGGCGATTTTGCCGATTACTTCCGTGTCGACGAGCGCCGTATTGCCTTTTACCTGGCGGATGTTTCCGGCCATGGGGCGTCGTCCGCCTTCGTCACGGTGCTGCTCAAGTTCATGACCACGCGCCTGTTGTTCGAGTTCAAGCGCAGTGGCACCCTGCGTGATTTCAAACCCTCGGAAGTGCTCGGGCACATCAACCGAGGGTTGATCAACTGCAAGCTGGGCAAACATGTCACTATGGTAGGTGGCGTGATTGACGAAGACACCGGTCTTCTGACCTACAGTATTGGCGGGCACTTGCCGTTGCCGGTGTTGTATACCCCAGGCCAGAGCCGCTACCTCGAGGGTCGCGGGCTGCCGGTGGGGTTGTTCGAGGAAGCCACCTATCAGGATCAGGTCATGGAGTTGCCACCAGCATTCAGCCTTACGCTGCTATCTGATGGCATTCTGGACCTTTTGCCTGGCAGCACACTCAAAGATAAAGAAGCCGCCTTGCCGGAAATCGTCAAGGCAGCGGGCGGCAGCCTGGATGGGCTGCGGCAACGATTCGGATTGGCTACGCTTGGGGAGATGCCGGATGATATCGCCCTATTGGTGTTGAGCAGGAACCTTCAATGAGTACTGGTAGAATCCAGTTCGCCGAGCAGAATGGCACCTTCGTTCTGAAGTTCGTCGGTGAAGTACGCCTTACCCTGTGTTCGGCGTTGGATGCGACTATTGAAAAAATCTTCACCGCGCTGAATTTTTCGGCGATCGTGATTGATTTGACCGAAACCCAAAGCATCGACAGCACCACCCTGGGCCTGTTGGCCAAGCTGTCGATTCTCTCGCGGCAGAAGGTTGGGCTGCTGCCAACCGTGGTCACCACCCACGCCGACATCACCCGGCTGTTGCAGTCGATGGGTTTCGATCAGGTATTCAACATCGTCGACCGGCCGATCCCGTGCCCGGAATGTCTCACCGACCTGCCGTCTCAGGACCAGAGTGAGGACGTGGTACGGGCCAAGGTACTTGAGGCGCACAAGATCCTCATGGGCCTGAACGATTCCAATCGCGAAGCCTTCCACGACCTGGTCAACGCCCTCGAGCGAACCTGATCGTGCCCAGGGGCGCGTTTCTGCGCTCCCTGGTAACTTCCCTGACTACTGGCGTTGCCCGCGAGGAAACTCTGTGGGCGGCGAGCCGTCTGCGTTGAGCTGGAAAACTCGCTCCGGCTGCCCCTGCGCGTTGAAAAACACCTGACCCAGGCCTGCGCTGTTCCACAGTCGCTCGCCAGCCTTGCTGTGTGTCGGGGTGCGCGGAATGACTTCCATACGCCGACGCTTGGTCAGCCAGTTCAGTGGCGAACGGGGTGAATACAGCCAGCGGTTGAGGCGGTCGAAGGTCTCCAGCAGGCGCCGTGGAAACTGGTTCTTGATACCGCTGCTGGTGATCTGCCAGAGGTGTGGGCTGCGTTGGCGGTGACGAATCAGCACTTCGTAGACAAACGAGTAATGCACATCACCCGAGAGGATCACGTAATGCCCGGGTGTGCGAGAGTGGCGGAAAATATTCAGGATGACCTGCGCCGCGCCCCGATGAGCCATCCAGTTCTCGGCATCCACCAGCAGCGGATAGCCTAGCCAACTGAATACCCGTTGTACGGTTTCAATCAGCTTGACGCCGAAGATCGGCGCCGGCGAGACGATAATCGCTGAAGGGTGGTCAAGCAGGGCCTGTTGCAGTTCGCTGAGGGCTTCCCAGTCAAGCAAGCCTGAAGGGCGCTTGAGGTTGCTCTCGCTGCGCCAGCGGCGGGTGCGGGTGTCGAGTACCAGCAGCGCTGGGGTGCTGGGCAGCGCATAGTGCCAGTTCTGGAAACGCAGCAACTCACCGATCAGCGCATCCTGTTGCGGCCTGTTCAGGTAGCGGTCGTTCATGGCGCCGTCGGCTAGGCCCCGCCAGCTTGCCAGTAACCGCGTGAATGCGTCCGGATTGTTGCCCCAGCCCTGGCAAAGCAGGTAACCGATCAGTGCATTGCCGATGATGCGTCGCGAGAAGGGGTGGCCATAGGCACTTTCCTCCCACTGCGCCGACAGGTTCCAATCGTCGGTAATGTCGTGGTCGTCAAAGATCATCAGGCTCGGCAGGTGCGCCAGCACGCGGGCAACCTGGCCAAGGCCTGCGACGAACCTGCGAATCACGGCTTGCTCATCGTCGTAACGTTGCTGGCGCTCAGGCGTCAGTGCTGGCGGTTGCGGATCGATCAGCGTCCAGCAGACGGGCGACCACACCAGCAGGTACATGGCCATGACTTCAGCGAAGGTGACCAAGTGATTGTCGGCATTGCTGCTGGTGAAAATAGGTTTGCTGGCACCGCCGAAAAACCGCTCGCGCAGGGTTTCGTTGCTCTTGATTTCCGGCAGCAGGTCAGCGCGGTGGTAGTAACTGGCAGGGTGCTCGTACAGCGCGGTGCTGTCCTCGACCACCGCGCCCTCCAAACGCTCCTCGAACAGCGCCAGGCGAGCAATCAAGGCATGGATAGCACGCAGCATGGGCCCAGCGACATCGTCGGCGTAGATCTGGTCGCCGCTCATCATCAGCAGTGCCGGGCGTGCCTGCGCAGTGTGCTCGGTTGCCAGCAGTCGGTCGGCGCAGAGCAGGCCGTCTGCCGCGTCGAAGTGCGGTTTGCGGCAAGAGCCATGCAGCACGTTGTCCAGTTGTGCACGCAAGACGAAGTCAGGGCGTTGCTTGCCGTCATACAGCAGGTGCGGTGCCCAGTCGGCGATACGCTGCGGCTTGCTGGCGCCGTGAATGATCAGGTCATAGCCGATCGCTTCATCGACGGGCAAGGGGGTGTCCAGCTTCACGTCGATCAAGTGCACAAAGGCATGGCGGCCAATCGGCACAATGCGGCAACGCTCGCCTTCCAGGGGCAGTTCAACAGGGGTTGTGCCCGTGCAGTACAACAACAGATCAGGCTGTAGCGGCTGTGAAGCGACCAGCCACATCACCAACCGCGAAGGTTCCAGGCGGCGTAACAACGGGCCAGCCAGCACCAGCGGCAAGGTAGGGTTTTCGGGCATCGGCAACTCAGGTCAACTCAGGCGGGGAGGGGCATGCGCGGGGAGGGCGTCGAAGCAGGCGAACCCGCTTCGACAGCGCATTGCCTCAGGCTTTTGCGGCCAGCAAGGCTTCAAGCTTTTCCTGGTCGCGGGCGAACTGGCGAATGCCTTCGGCCAGTTTTTCGGTGCCCATCGCGTCTTCGTTCATGGCCCAGCGGTACTGGCTCTCGCTCAGGTGCTGGCGCGGCTCGCCAGCATGGCCCGGGCTGAGTTTACGCACCAGTTCGCCTTGGTCGTCGGTCAGTTGCTGCAGTAGCTCCGGGCTGATGGTCAGGCGGTCGCAGCCGGCCAACTGTTCGATCTGGCCGATATTGCGGAAACTGGCGCCCATGACCACGGTGTCGTAGCCGTTGGCCTTGTAGTAGTTGTAGATGCGCGTGACCGACTGCACGCCCGGGTCTTCGGCACCGACATACTCCTTGCCGGTGGACTTCTTGTACCAGTCATAGATCCGGCCCACGAATGGCGAGATCAGGAACACCCCGGCATCGGCGCAGGCCACGGCTTGGGCGAAAGAGAACAGCAGGGTCAGGTTGGTCTGGATGCCTTCGCGTTCGAGCTTTTCGGCAGCGCGAATACCTTCCCAGGTCGAAGCCAGCTTGATCAGTACGCGGTCGCGGCCAACGCCGGCCTTGTCGTACAGCTCGATCAGTTGGCGCGCCTTGCTCAGCAGGGCCGGCTCATCGAATGACAGGCGTGCATCCACTTCGGTGGAAATACGCCCTGGAATGACTTTCAGGATACCGCTGCCGACGGCCACCGCGAAGGCATCGCAGGCCAGCCCCAGGTCGCCCTTGCTGTTACGCACGGCCTGGTCGAGCAGCTCGGCGTAACCGGGCATCGCCGCTGCCTTGAGCAGCAGCGACGGGTTGGTGGTGGCATCGACGGGCTTGAGGCGGCTGATTGCATCAATATCGCCGGTATCGGCAACCACGGTGGTGAACTGCTTGAGTTGGTCCAGCTTGGAAGTCATGAGCGTGCTCTGTCCTGTGCGATTCCTACGACATTACCCGAGCCCTGCCAGCCGCTCAAGGGCCGTGCTGGCAGGCAGGAGGTCGATAACCCTTCGAGTCGTAAAACGTTTACAGGTTCCCGGCTTAGCGCCCTTGCAAAAGCTGGCTGGCCTGATCGAGCAGGCCCAGAGGATCCTGGGTCTTGTGGATGTCCACCGACAGCAACTGGCGGAACTTGCGCGCCCCGGGGAAGCCTTGGCCGAGGCCGAGAACATGCCGGGTGATATGGTGCATCGCACCACCTGCCGCCAGGTGCGCCGCGATGTACGGCCGCAGCTTGGCCAGCGCGTCACTGCGCGAAATCACCGCAGCCGTGCTGCCGAACAACTGTTGATCGACTTCGGCCAACAGGTAAGGGTTGTGATACGCCTCGCGGCCTAGCATTACCCCGTCGAACGTCTGCAGGTGCGCCTTGCACTCATCAAGCGTCTTGATCCCGCCGTTGAGGATCAGCTCCAGGTCGGGGAAGTCCTGCTTCAACTGCGCCGCCACGTCATAGCGCAGTGGCGGGATCTCGCGGTTCTCCTTCGGCGACAGGCCTTCGAGAATCGCGATACGGGCATGCACCGTGAAACTGCGGCAGCCGGCCTCACGCACCTGGCCGACGAAATCGCACAGCTCGGTATAACTGTCGCGGCCATTGATCCCGATACGGTGCTTGACCGTTACCGGAATATCCACCGCATCGATCATCGCCTTCACGCAATCGGCAACCAGTGCCGGATGCCCCATCAGGCAGGCGCCGATCATGTTGTTCTGCACACGGTCGCTCGGGCAGCCGACGTTCAGGTTCACCTCGTTATAGCCCGCGCCCTGCGCCAGGCGCGCACAGGCCGCCAGGTCCGCCGGAACACTGCCGCCCAACTGCAACGCCAACGGGTACTCAGCCTCGTCATGACGCAGAAAACGCTCCGCATCACCGTGCAGCAACGCACCGGTGGTGACCATCTCGGTGTAGAGCAGGGCGTTTTGCGACAGCAGCCGCAGGAAGAAACGGCAATGGCGGTCAGTCCAGTCCATCATCGGCGCTACGCTGAAGCGGCGAGAAGGCTCTGGTGTAATGGCTTTGGCGGTGTTCGAGGGCATGGGGGCGTCTGTAGGGGTGCGGATTGGGGCGATTGCGGCTGTCGTGGAGTTTATCAGGAAAAGGGTGGTTTCGGCTGCGCAAGGACAGTCTGAGCAGGAAGCTCTGAGCTACTGGGCAATGCGGCCTGACGAGTTTGGTAAAGCGCAGAAATGCGAGAAGGCGATGTGTTTTGGGTGCTCTTTGTCACGCTGCACCATCCCTTGTGCAGCATGTGCGGTCATGGCGAGGTGTGCAGAACTCGTGCTGTAAACCGGGTTGCAGCCTGCGGTCAGGCTCGGTATGGTTCGCCCGTCGCTGACTCGTCAGCGAAAGTCACGGTCAATCCCGTGGCCGGGCGTAGGAACCCGATAAGCAAAAGGTGCAACAGCCCACATACCTGGCTGCAGGTGTTTTCGCCTGCAGCGCAGTGCTATGGCGGCTGTGTGCGGGCAGGCTTCGGCCTGGCCGGGTTCCTTTTGCCCCGGTATTCCTACCCCGTGCACAGCTGCCACCCAATCCCGTAGGAAGGATCGTGGCAGCTCCTCTACAGCAGAAGGAGCCTCACCTGTGTCCACTCCAAACTCATCCAAAACCCATCCCCACACCCTCATGCCCAACGCTTGCCCGCCTGCCAGGCAAGGCGGTGCCCAATGACGCCTGACGAGCGGCAGAGGTTCGTTATTAGTACCGGCCCAGGTGCGTTGTTTCATGGCACTGGCGACGCGGCGAAGCAGGGCAAGTTGTTCGCTGTTGTGCCCGGTGTCGCCATGCCTGATGCGCTGGAGAGTGTGTCTGAATTGCTCGGTACGATGCAGGGCGTGCTGTATGACGCGGCGATGGGGGACGTGCCGCTGCAGGGCAATGCTGCCTGGCTGCTTCGGCATACCTTGAGCAGCGCCAAGGCGGTTGTCGATGCGTTGATCGAGGGTTGCGACGAGGCTTTTTAAGCCAAAGATCGCGCCCAGCGTTTGCCTTGCGGGGTTCTGGGCCGATTCTCGTGAACCGATGGTCGGCCTACTTCCTCGTTTGATAAAAGGTTGATAGCATCCGGCCACTCTGTTGAATGCCGGGTTTTGTGACGTGGTTCTCGTACTTTCCCTGGCCCAGACACTGTTTCTGTTGCTCCGTGCTGCCAATTGGGCCGGAAATCATCGCCGCTGACCAGCGGTGTCGGGTTCGGCGCAACTCAGCCGATACTCAAATTGAAATATTCCACCTCTTACAAGGACGTAGCGAGATGAAGCAGGTTGCGTGGTGCGCGTTGTTTACCCTGATCAGTGGCGTGGCGCTGGCTGCGACCGAAAGTGATCCGTTGCTCGATGACGCCACCTCCACTGCCAGCGAGGTCCGGGGCGTGCTGCGAGCTCGTTTCCAGGCCGTGTTGGCCAGCGAACTAGCTGGCCGCGTCACTGAAATCCCCTTCGCTGAAGGCCAGTCGTTCAGCAAGGGCGATGTGCTTGTGCGCTTCGACTGCAGTGCCTACCAGGCACAGGCGAATGCCTCTGGTGCAGCGGTCCGCGCCGCCCGTGAAGAGTTGCGCAACAAGCAGCAACTGGCGGCGCTCAACTCAGTCGGCCGCTTTGAAGTGGCCCTGGCCGAGGCTCGCCAGTCCCAGGCCCAGGCCGAGTCGCAGGTGTATCAGGTGCAGGTTCAGCGCTGCCAGGTGAAGGCGCCGTTCGATGGGCAGGTCGTGGTGCGCCGCGTCCAAGCGCACGAAAGCGTCGCCAGCGGCACGCCGCTGCTGGAAATCGTCGACAACCGCTCCCTGGAAATTCATCTGTTGGTGCCGTCGCGCTGGCTCGGCAAGCTCAAACCCGACCAGGCCTTCAGTTTTGTTCCCGATGAAACCGGTATGCCGATCAATGCTGTGGTCAAGCGTCTCGGTGCTCGGATCGATGAGGGCAGCCAGACGCTGCTGCTGATCGGCAGTGTCCCGGCGAATACCCCGGGCCTGCTGGCCGGAATGAGCGGCACGGCGCATTTCGCGGAGCCACAATGAACGCTCCCGTCCCCGGCGCCCTTGAACAACTGCTGGCGCATTACCTGAAGCTGGAGCGTCAGGCGCGGTCTGCCGCTGCCGTGGAGGTGTTGTCGTTCAGTATGGTCAACGACAGCCAGGCGCTGTTCGGCTTCCGCCACGCGGCCTTGCTGATTACGGGCAAGGTCCGTGCGCTCACCGGCATCAGCGCGGTCGAGCCGAACGCCCCGTTCGTGGTGTTCATAGAGCGCATTGCCTCGCGCCTTGCCGCGGGTGAGCGCTTCGCCTTGCCCGGCGTTGTGCCTCCAGAAGACCTCGACCAGGCCAGCCGCGACGATTGGCAGGCACTGTCGGCGCCGCATGCCTTCTGGCTGCCGCTGAAAAGCCGCGAGGGCGAGGTGTTCGGCGGTCTCTGGCTAGCCCGCGACAATCCCTGGAATGACGCTGAACAAGCCCTGCTGGCGCAGTTGGGCGATTGTTACAGCCACGCCTGGCGTGCTCTGCAACCGGGCAAACCGTGGCGCCTGCGCTGGCCGGCGCGGACACGCTGGGCAATTGCCGCTGCCTTGTTGCTGGTGCTGTTGGTACCGGTACGCCAGTCGGTGCTGGCGCCGGCCGAAGTGGTGCCGCGCAATGGTCAGGTCGTGGCCGCGCCGCTGGATGGCGTGGTCGCCGAATTCCTCGTCAAGCCCAACCAGCCAGTGAAGACCGGGGATGCGCTGGTGCGCTTCGACGCTACCAGCCTCAAGGCCCAGGCCGATGTTGCCGAGCGCACCCTTGGGGTTGCCGAGGCCGAACTCAAGGCCAATACCCAGCGGGCGTTTTCCGATACCGATTCCAGTGCCCGGCTCGATCTGCTGGCCGCGCGCGTCGAACAAAAACGCGCAGAGCGTGATTACGCTCGTGAGCTGCTGGCGCGCAGCGAAGTCCGCGCCGAGCGCGACGGCCTCGCGGTATTCGCCGATGCCCAGCGCTGGATAGGCAAGCCGGTGCGTACGGGCGAACGCCTGCTTGAGATCGCCGACCCGACCCAGGCTGAACTGCGTATCGAACTGCCGGTGGCCGACGCCATTGGCCTCGAACAGGGCGCCGAAGTGGCGTTGTTTCTCGACAGCGATCCGCTGCATCGTCATAGCGCCAAACTGGAGCGCGCCGCCTACCAGGCGCAAGGCACCGCCGCCGGCCAGCTGGCCTACCGCCTCGACGCCGCCTTCGACGCAGCGCCGCCGCGCATCGGCCTGCGCGGCACCGCCAAGCTGTTCGGCGAGCGCGCGCCGCTGGCCCTGTACGTGCTGCGCCGGCCTTTGGCGGCCCTGCGCCAGGCGGTAGGCTTGTGATCCTCCCGGCACTGCGCCCGGACCTGCAGCTCTCGGTGGCCACGCCGGGGCTGGACGGCTCGCCGCAATGGACCCTGGCCGACCCGCTGCGCGGCAAGTATTTCAAGCTCGGCTCGCCGGCCATGCGCCTGCTGCGCCACTGGGCTTTGGGGGACGCCCTGCAGGTGCTCAAGGCGGCCAACGGCGAGCCTGGCGCGCCAGTGACGCCGCAAGCGCTGGAAGAGCTGATCAAGTTCCTCCGCGGCCATGACCTGATCAGCGGCGGCGACCCTGAGCAGAGTGCCAGCTACGCGGCCAAGGCCGCCGCCCAGCGCCAGGGCATCTGGACCCAGATCCTGCACAAGTACCTGTTTTTCCGCATTCCGCTGTGGCGTCCGGACGCATTCCTCAATCGCACCTGGCCCTGGCTTGAGCGCAACGGCCGCAACCTGCTGCGCTACGGTCTGCCTAGCTTGCTGCTGCTCGGTCTGTTCCTGGTGATGCGCGACTGGGAGCGCTTCCTCGCCACCTTCCCGCAATTGCTCAGCCTCGGCGGCGCACTGGCCTTCGCCATTGCCCTCGGCTTCGCCAAGCTCTGCCATGAGTTCGGCCATGCCTACATGGCCAAGCGCGCTGGCTGCCGGGTGCCGAGCATGGGCGTGGCGTTCATGGTCCTGCTGCCGATGCTCTACACCGATGTTAGCGATGCCTGGCGCGTGCAGGACCGGCGCACGCGCTTGCTGATCGGCGCTGGCGGAGTCCTGGCGGAACTGATTCTGGCTTGCATCGCCTTGTTCGCCTGGTCGCTGCTGCCGGACGGGGCAGGGCGCACGGCAGCCTTCATGCTGGCCAGCGCCACCTGGATCACCACCCTGGCGATCAACGTCAACCCGCTGATGCGCTTCGATGGCTACTTCCTGCTCAGCGACCTGTGGGGCGTCGACAACCTGCAAGGGCGCGGTTTCGCCCTGGGGCGCTGGCACCTGCGGGAAAAACTCTTCGGGTACGGCGAGCCGATGCCCGAGCGCTGGTCGCCAGCGTTGCGCCGCCGCCTGCTGTGCTGGAGCTACGCCTCGTGGATCTGGCGCGCGGCGCTGTTCTTCGGCATCGCCCTCGCGGTCTATCACATGTTCTTCAAGGTGCTTGGCATCTTCCTGATGCTTGTCGAACTGGTCTGGTTCATCTTCCTGCCGATCTACAAGGAGATGGGGCACTGGTGGGAGCACCGCGAAAAGGCTCAGCCGCGCAAGGTGCTGTTCCTGGGCGGTGGTGTACTGAGCCTCCTTGCGCTGCTGCTGGTGCCATGGCGCAGCGGCGTCGAAGTGCCGGCGATGCTTGAGGCTTCGCGGGTCAGCGCTTTGCATGCACCGGCTCCCGTGCGGATCCAGCGGGTGCTGGTCAAGGACGGCGAGCAGGTCACCGAGAACCAGGTGGTGATGGAACTGGAGTCCCCGGACCTGGCGTCGCGTATGAGCATCACCCGGCGCGAAATCGAGATCCTGCAACTGCAGTTGCGCCGTCAGTCCGGGCGCAGCACCACGGCGGCCGACAGCGGCATTCTCGAACAGCGCCTCGCCGAGTCGGTGGCGGAGTACCGGGGGCTGGCTGCTCAGCGCGAACGCCTCAATCTGCGTGCGCCCCATGCCGGTACCGTGCGCGACCTGGCCGACAATCTCACGCCTGGACGTTGGGTCAGTGCCGAGTTGCCGTTGGCGCAGGTAGCCGAGGCGGGCCTGCGCCTGCGTGGCTATGTGGCCGAGGCGGACTTATGGCGGGTGGCGCCGGGAACTACCGGACACTTTGTCGCTGACGATGTACTGCGCAATTCAATTGCAGTAAGCCTTAAAGAAGTCGATGCCAATGGCGTTTCTTTTGTCGACCAGGAAGCCCTGGTTTCCGATCAAAAGGGACCCATTGCGATAAGGCGTGACGAAGAGAAAAGAGCGCAGCCCTTGCAAGCTCAGTACGGCGCGCAATTCGTGCTCGAAAACGGGGCGTCGGAGGCGATCGGTCATCCGCTCCGAGGCCTTGTCGTGCTTGACGGAGAGGGCGAATCGCTGCTGTCGGCGGCATGGCGACGCTTGGCGGCGATCGGTGTGCGAGAAAGTGGGTTTTAGTCGTGCGATTGTAAGGTGGTTGGAGTATTCTGCTGTCAATTGGCCATAACTTTGACTGTGACATCCGTCACGTAAAAAGTTAGTCCCCAAAGTTATCAATACAGGGAAGTTTGCTTTGATGTCGAAGTACGCTGTGAAGTTGCGTGCCCTGGAAGCAGATGACATGGATTTCATCGAACATCTGTACGCCACCAGCCGTGCCGACGAAATGTCCCATAGCGGCTGGCCCGCCGAGCAGATCGCTGCCTTCCTGAAGATGCAGTTCCATGCCCAGCATGTGTACTACCAGGAGCATTTCGCCGGTTCCGATTTCCTCATCATCGAGGTCGAGGCGCAGCGTGTCGGCCGTATCTACACCTGGTTCGGCAAGACCTGCGTGACCTTGATCGACATCGCCCTGCTCCCCGAATTCCAGAAGAACGGCATCGGCTCCGAGTTGCTCGAAGACCTGCTGTGCCGTGCCGACGAAAGCGAGCTGCCGATCGAGTTGTCGGTGGAGCCATACAACCCGGCGCTGAAGCTCTACGAGCGCTTCGGCTTCCAGGTCATCAACCAGACCGGGGTCTACCTGCGCATGCGTCGCGAGGTCCCGAGCCACTCCAGCAGGATGTCCGTATGAACGAACCGCTCGACTACCCTATGCCCACCTACGCCGAACTGGAGAGCGCGCCTGCCGACGGCTTCACCCTTCAGGTCGGCCCGGAGCAGCATATCCCGGTGACCCGTTCGGTGCTGCGCACCGGTGCGGCAATGAGTCCCGCTTACGAGTGCTATGCCGTCATCTTCGCCTTGCCGGAAGGTATCGAGCTGCCGCAGGCGGTCTTCCGCGTCGGTAGTCCCGAAGGTAAGTCCTGGTTGCTGCTGATGACTCCTGTAATGCCGGAGGCCGATGGTCGCTTTGCCCTTGAGGCGGTGATCCACCGCAAGCGCGAGGTTGCCTGATCCTTGCCTGGCCGTCTTCGCCATCATTTCGATTTCTGGGCCGCGGTTTAACGCTCCGGCACCCAGTGGAAAGAACTCCAACCCAAAGCAACAAAGGAAGTGTTCGAATGAGTGACGCATACGTTGGTGAGATCAGGATATTCGCGGGCAACTTCGCGCCCCGGAGCTGGCTGCTGTGCCAAGGCCAACTGCTATCGATCGCGCAGAACACTGCGTTGTACACGGTCATCGGTACCGCGTTCGGCGGTGACGGCGTGACCACCTTCGGCCTGCCGCACTTCGGTGGTCGCATGCCGGTCGGTACCGGTACCCTGGCCAGTAGCGGCCGGTTGTTCAACGTCGGGCAGACCGCTGGCAACGAACTTGTCACCGTGCTCAACAACAACATGCCGGCGCATACCCATGCGCTGGGGGCTTCCACCCAGCCTGGCGTGACCAACAAGCCGGGCGCGAACACCTATCTGGCAGCTGCGCTCGACGCCGCCGGAACGCCGATCAATATCTACGGCGAGGTCAGCAACCCGGCGACGCCTGTGAACACGGCACTGGCGGCACAGATCGTCAGCCCCACCGGTGGCAGTATTCCTGTCAGCGTCCGCAACCCGTACATGACCCTGTCCTTCATCATCTGCATCGAAGGCATTTTCCCGCCTCATCAGTGATCGTGTGCAGCGATCGTCGCTGAAAATGCCATCCACCGCATACATAGGAAGTGTTCAATGAGTGACCCTTTTGTAGGTGAAGTAAAGATGTTCGCGGGCAACTTCGCCCCTTATGGCTATTCCCTGTGCCAGGGCCAACTGGTGGCGATTTCGCAGAACAACGCGCTGTTCGCGATCCTGGGTGTCATGTACGGCGGAGATGGCCGTTCCACCTTCGGCTTGCCCAACCTCTGCGGCACGGTACCCCTCAGCCAGGGCCAGGCGCCGGGTGTGTCGGCGAGCTTTGTGCCCGGTGAAACCGGTGGCCAGGAAAACGTCACCCTGCTGACCGCCAACATGCCGAACCACTCGCACCAGGTGTGCGGCTCGCTGGCTGACGGCAGCACCAACGTGCCGTCCAACAACACCTTCCTGGCGGCGGCGACCGATGCGGCGGGTACGCCGGTGAACATCTATGGCAGCACCACTGACAGCAACACCCATATCAACGTCAACGTGCTGCCGAAGTCGGTGGGTGTTGCCGGTAGCCAACAGCCGTTCTCGCTGCGCAACCCCTATGTGGCCATCTCTTTCATCATCGCGCTTTGGGGTGAATACCCGACTCGTCCGTGAGGCCGCGACTAGGCTTCGTTCAGGTCGTCATTGCGAAATTTCAGCAACTTACCTAATTACGCAACAAAGGAAGTGTTCGATGAGTGAGCCCTATCTCGCAGAAATCAAGATGTTCGCGGGCAACTATGCACCCAAGGGTTATGCCTTCTGCCAAGGCCAGTTGATGGCTGTGCAGCAGAATCAGGCCCTGTTCGCGCTGATCGGCAACCTTTACGGTGGCACCTACCCGAACAACTTCGCGCTGCCCAACTTTGTCGGTGCCACACCGATCGGCCAGGGCCCGACCCCGAACGGCGGAGCCGTCTTCACGGTCGGCGATGTCGGTGGCGCGGAAACGGTCACCCTGAGCGTCAACAACCTGCCGGTTCACACCCACCTGCTGAGCGCGAGTACCGACGACGGTGTCGTCAACGCACCAACCACCACTTCGTTCCTGGCTGCGGCGGTCGATGCAGCGGGCTCGCCGCTGAACATCTATGGTGAGTATGGCAATCCGGTTACTCCCATGGACACTCAATTGGCTCCGCAGGCTATTGGCCATGCTGGCAATTCAGTGCCACTCTCCGTGCGCAACCCGTACCTGGCGGTATCGTTCATCATCGCGCTGTCCGGCATCTTCCCGTCGCGCAACTAAGGCGGGCGTCGTATCAGTGGTGTGTAAGGCGATCATTCCAACATGAAGACCCGCCTCAACAAGACTTTCCTGCTCCATGCCCCAGGAATTTCTATGAGGGCCACAATCCGCCCGCGCCGTTCAATCTGCGCAACCCGTACATAACCGCCAGCTTCATCATCGCGACCACAGGCGCGGCGCAGCGCCGCAACTGATCGCAACGACTGGTGGTGCCCACCGGGGCACCACCACTTTTTTGGCCGCGTCGCACAGAGGCCCGCGGCGTGGTGACACACCAGGAGGTGCAACATGAAATTCATCGAACGCTTTTCGCGTAGGTCCGCTCCACAACCGCAAGCAGCCGATCCCGCTGGCGCACCGCTGTTGATGGCGCTGGAACCACGCATCATGTTCGATGCGTCCGTGGGTGTGGTGGCCCAGGATGCCGCGGCGCAGACCACTGCCGACGCGGCCAAGGACAGCACCTCCAAGACCACCGAGGCCGCCAGCCCGGCCGCCTCCACGGCGGATACCCGCAGCACGCAGAGCGAGCGCCACGAGGTGGTGTTCATCGATGGCCAGGTGGCCAATGTCGACCAGTTGGTTGCGGGCCTGGGCAGCAATGCCGAAGTGGTGATCCTCGACCCGAGCAAGGATGGCCTGCAGCAGATGGCCGACTACCTCAAGGGCCGCGAAAACCTCGACGCCATCCACCTGCTGTCCCACGGTGCCGACGGCACTGTGCAACTGGGCAACGTGTGGCTGGCCAGCAACAACCTCGCCCAGCACAGCGAGGCCCTGCAGAGCATCGGTGCCGCGCTTAAGGCCGACGGTGACCTGCTGCTGTACGGCTGCCGCGTCGGCGAGAGCGCCAAAGGCCAGACCTTCCTCGACAACCTGGCTTCCCTTACCGGTGCCGATGTCGCTGCCTCCGCCGACGATACCGGCGCCGCGGCCCTGGGCGGCAACTGGACCTTGGAACGCAGCAGCGGGGCGATTGAAACCACCGCCCTGGGTGCGCAACTGGACGGTTACCAGAGCCTGATGGCGGTGAACTTCAGTGGCGGCATCAACGGCATGACGCCGACCACCGCCGCCGGCACGCTGATGAAGTACGTCGTCGGCGATTTCAACAATGATGGCATCAACGACATTCTCTACCAGAACGGCACCGCCGCCGGCAGTCCCTGGGTGTTCTCCGCCGGGCGCTCCGATGGCACCTTCGAGGCCGCCGTGGCCCAGTCGTCCTCACCCTTCGCCAACGTCACCCTGATCGACGCGGCGGGGGCGGGCTACAACTACTATGCCGCCGACTTCGACCGCGACGGCGATATCGACCTGCTCGGCGTCAGTGCCGCCTCCGGGCCGGCCTACCTGTATCGCAACACCAGCAACGCGTTCACCCGGGAACCTGCCGCTGGTTTCGGGGGCGCCCAGTACGGCGTGCGCCTGGTGGTCGGCGATTTCAACGGCGATGGCGCCGCCGACATTCTCTACCAACCGGGCTCCGTGGATGCCAGCAACACCTGGCGCTATGCGCGCAACAATGGCGATGGCACTTTCACCGACACCTCGCTGACCGGCACCGTGTTCAATGGCCTGGTCCTGCCTGCGTTCACCACCTACAACTACCGGGTCGTGGATTTCGACGGTGACGGCGACCTGGACATCTTCGCCTTCGCCAACAACGCCTTCGGTACCCTGTTGCGCAACAACGGCACATCGTTCAGCTCGGAGAGCATCACCAGCGCGCCGACCCCGCCGTTCGCGGCCCGGGCGCTGATCGGCGACTTCGACGGCGACGGCGATGCCGACATCTTCTACCAGAACGGCAGTGCCGCCGGCTCGCCGTGGCTGTACGCCGAGAACCTCGGCAACAATACCTTCGCCGCGGCGGTGGCGCAGCACGCATCGCCGTTCGACGCCGTCGTCATGACCGACTTCGCCAACCAGAACGTGCGCGTCGCCGACATGGACGGCGATGGCGACATGGATGTGGTCGGCACTGCCGCCGGCCAGAACTTCAGCGTCTACTACCAGAGCGGCGGCACGCGTGCAGCACCGGTGATCGCCAACCTCAACGGCGACGCCGTCAACTACACCGAGAAGAGCAGCGGTGTCATCCTCGACCAGGGCACCAATGCCGTGGTCACCGATGCCGACTCGAGCAACTTCAGCGGTGGCAGCGTGCGGGTCTCGGTCACCGGGGGGGCGGTTTCCAGCGAGGACGTGCTGTCGGTTCTCAGCCTCGGCACCGCCGCCGGGCAGATTTCCGTCGCCGGCAGCACCGTGCTGTACGGTGGCGTCGCCATCGGTGCGCTCACCGGTGGCACCGGCGGCAACGCCCTGGTGATCACCCTTAATGCCAACGCCGATGCCGCCGCGGTCACCGCGCTGGTGCGCAGCCTGCAGTACAGCAACAGCAACACCACCACGCCGACCACCACTGCGCGCACCGTCAGTATCACGGTTACCGACGAGACCGGCACCACCAGCACGGCGGCCGCGGTCGCGGTCAATATCCTGGCGGTCAACGACGCGCCGGTGGTCAGCACCACCGGCACCAACCCGACTTTCACCGAGGAGGGTTCGGCCGTCTCCCTGTTCAACGGGACCAGCATCAACTCCGTGGAGGCTGGGCAGGCCATCATCGTGATGACTGTTCGCGTCACCAACCTGGCCAACGGTGCTTCCGAGAAGCTGGTGATCGACGGCACCGACGTGACCCTGACCAACGGTTCCAGTTTCGTCACCCTCAACAACGGCATGACCGTCACGGTCTCGGTCACCTCCGGCACCGCCACCGTGACCATGACCCACGCCGGACTGTCGACGGCGACCGCGCAGACCATCGTCAACAACATCGCCTATCGCAACGACAGCAATGCGCCGAGCGGCACCTCGCGTACCGTCACCCTGAGCAACGTGCGCGATAGTGGCGGCACCGCCAACGGCGGCAATAACACCACTTCGCCGAACGTGGTCAGCGTCGTCACCCTGGTCGCGGTCAACGACGCGCCGGCCCTCAGTGGCGGTCCGTACGTGATCCCCAGCACCGACGAAAATACCACCAGCGCCGCCGTTTCCGTCTCCACGGTGCTGGCCGGCGTCACCTATTCGGACGCGGACGCAGGCGCCGCCTCAGGGATTGCCATCACCGGCACCGTGGGTCGCGGCACCTGGGAGTATTCCAGCGATGGCACCACCTGGACCGCCTTCGGCACGGTCTCGACCAGCAGCGCCCTGTTGCTGGCGTCGACCAGCCAGGTCCGCTACATCCCGGATGGCGCCAACGGCGAGAACGTCAGCTTCACCTATCGCGCCTGGGACGGAACCAGCGGTGCGGCGTCCACCAACGGTTCGATCAACACCGGCAACACCACCGCCAATGGTGGCACTACCGCGTATTCCACTGGTACGGCCATGGCGACCTTGGTCGTCACCCCGGTGAACGACGCACCGATCATGACCCCGATCAGCCCGACCCTGAGCGGCCTGACCGACAGCTCCACCAGCAACAGCGGCGATGCGGTCAGCACGCTGGTCGGTGGTATCATCGACCCCGACACTGGCGCCTTGAAGGGCATCGCCGTCACCGGCACCACCGGTACCTACGGCACATGGCAGTACAGCACCGACAACGGCACAAGCTGGAGCAATATCGGCACCGCCTCGGACGCCGCCGCGCTGCTCCTGCGCCCGGCCGACCGCGTGCGCTTCGTGCCGGATGGCATCCATGGCGAGATCGCCACCATTACCTACCGCGCCTGGGACCAGACCGGCGGTACCTCGGGCTTTCAGGGCTCCAAATCGAATGTCACCGGCCTCACTGGTGGCAGCAACGCCTACTCTATTGGCACCGACACCGCCAGCGTGGAGGTCACCGCGGTCAACGATGCGCCGATCGTGACCGGCAGCGCTGGCAGCGTGTCCTGGACCGAAGGCAACAACGTCACCTCCACCCCAGTGACGGTCGACAACGCCATCGTCATTACCGACCCGGACGGCACGAGCATCGCTTCGGCCACGGTGAGCCTGGGCAGCAGCTACATCCTTGGCGAAGATACCCTGGCGTTCACCAACAACCCGGCGACCATGGGCAACATCAGTGGCACGTGGGATGCCATCACGGGCGTCCTGACCCTGACCTCCGCCGGTGGCGCGACCCAGGCGCAGTTCCAGGCAGCGCTGCGCGCGGTGATCTACACCAACGACTCGGACACCCCGACCACCACCACCCGCACGGTGTCGTTCAAGGTCAATGACGGCAGCCTGGACTCCAACGTGGTGACCCGCAACGTCACCCTCACCACGGTCGACGACGCGCCAGTGATCAGCGCGCCGACCAACGTCACCGTGACCGAGGACAGCCAGTCGCCGGTCACCGGCATCATTCTCAGCGACGTCGACTCCGGCAGCGGCACCCTGACCCTGACTGTCGGCGCGGGCACCCTCAGCGGCACCAGCGGTAGCGGCGTCACCGTGGGCGGCACCGGCTCGGCGCTGACGCTGAGCGGCACCCTGACTGCGATCAACAACTTCATTGCCGCCGGCAGCCTGAAGTACACGCCGGCGTTGAACTCCAACACCAGCGTGACCCTCGGTCTGAGCCTGGACACCGCCAGCGTCGGCACCGACACGCGCAACCTGACCCTCGACATCACCCCGGTGAACGACGCGCCGACCATCAGCGGCCCGGTCAGCATCAACGTCACCGAGGACGTGGCCAAGTCCATGGCCGGCATCACCTTCGGCGACGTCGACGCCGGTACCGGCAGCGTCCGGGTGATCTTCAGCGTGGCCAACGGCAACGGCACCTTCACCGGTACCGCCAGCAGCGGGGTGACCATCACCAACAACGGCACCAACGCCATCACCCTGGAAGGTACCGTCGCCGACATCAACACCATGGTCAGCAACGGTCGCCTGACCTACCTCGGCGCGCTGAACGCCACCGGGGTCAAGACCATGTCGATCTCGATCAACGACAACGGCAACACCGGCAGCGGCGGCGCACTGCAGGTCAATGCCAACATCTCGCTGGTGATCGCCTCGGTCAACGACGCGCCGGTCAACAACCTGCCGGGTCCACAGAGCGTGCCGCAGGATGGCTCGCTGGTGTTCAATAGCGCCAACGGCAACCTGATTACCATCACCGACGTGGATGTCGGCGGCAACGTCATGACGCTGTCCCTGAACGCCGCCCAGGGGCAGATGACCCTTGGCTCGATCGTCGGGCTGAGCTTCTCCACAGGCGACGGCACCAACGACACGTCAATGACCTTCACCGGCACCTTGGCTGCAATCAATGCAGCCCTGAACGGCCTGACCTTCACGCCGCAGGCCGGCTACAACGGTACCGGCGCGATTACCATTGAGAGCAACGATCAGGGCTACAGCGGCAGCGGGGGTGTCAAGAGCGACGTCGATACCCTCTTGATCACCATCGCCCCGATCAACCCGAAAGTCACCGGCGTGGTGGCGACACCGAGCAGCGATGGTGCGAACAAGGTTGGTGACACGATCGACATCGTGGTCAACTTCGACAACGCTGTGGTGGTCGATCAGACCTCCGGCAGCCCGACCCTGCTCCTGGACACTGGCGTAATCGACCGTCAGGCGGTATACGTTGGCGGCTCGGGCAGCAACCAGCTGACCTTCCGCTATATCGTGCAGGCCGGCGACGTCAGTGCCGACCTCGACTACGCCAGCACCGCGGCGCTATCGCTGAACGGCGCGGTCATGCAGAGCACTCAGGGCTACGCGGCGATCCTGACCCTGCCGACCGTGGGCGGCGCGGACTCCCTTGGCGGGCGCAGCAATATCGTCGTCGATGGCGTGGTGCCGGTGGTTGGCAGCGTCTCCGTACCCGTGAACGGCACCTACATCACCGGCCAGAACCTGGACTTCACCGTCAACTTCAGCGAGGCGGTCAGCGTCGACACCACCGGCGGCACCCCGCGTATCGCAGTGACCCTCGACACCGGTGGTACCGCCTATGCCGACTACGTCTCCGGCAACGGCACCAGCGCCCTGGTGTTCCGCCTGGTGGTCGCCAGCGGCCAGTTGGACAGCAATGGCATTACCCTGGGCAGCAGCATCGACACCAACGGCGGGGTGATCACCGACACGGCCGGCAACGCTACCGTGACCACCCTGAGCGGCGTGGCAAGCACGGCGGGCGTCAAGGTCGATGGCATCGCGCCGAGCGTGGTCAACGTGATTCCGCCAATCGACGGCAGCTACAAGGCCGGCGACGTGCTGAGCTTCACCGTCAACACCAGCGAAGACGTGGTGGTCGATACCATCGGTGGAACCCCGCGGCTGGTGCTTACCGTCGGTGGCGTGACCCGTTACGCCACCTATGTGTCCGGCGCAGCCAGCGGCGAGCTGGTGTTCCAGTACACCGTGCAGTCCGGTGACACCGCCGCCAGCGGCATCAGCGTCAATGGCACCCTGGATCTCAACGGCGGCCAAGTCAACGACACGGCCGGCAACGCCCTGAACCTCAATCTCGGCGCTCTGGGCAATACCGGCAACGTGCTGGTGGATACCACCACGCCGTATGCCACCAACATCACCCGTGTCGACGCCACCCCGACCAACAGCGGTTCGGTCAGCTACACCGTGACCTTCAGCGAGAACGTCCGCAACGTCGATGCAACGGACTTCAACCTGATCTTCGGCGGCAGTGTCGCTGGCAGCATCGAAAGCGTGACTGCGGTGGACGGTCATACCTTCACCGTGAAAGTCAGCGGATTGACTGGCACCGGTACCGTACGCCTGGACCTCAGGCCCGGCACCGATATCGCCGATGCCGCCGGCAACCTGGTTCCTGGCGGGCATGTGGGCGTGAGCTACAGCATCGACCGCGACGCGCCGAGCGTGGCGTCCGTCAGCGTTCCGGCAGCGGGTACCTACGTGGCCGGTGCGCAACTGGACTTCGTGGTCAACACCGACGAAGCGGTGCTGGTGGACAACGGTAACGGCAACCCGCGCCTGGCCATCACCCTCGACAACGGACGTGTGGTCTACGCCGATTACCTGTCGGGTTCTGGCGGCAATGACCTGGTGTTCCGCTTGAACGTCACCAGCGGCATGTCCGGTAACACCACCTTCGCCGTGGCGCCGTCCATCGACCTCAATGGCGGCAGCATCCGCGATGCCCGCGGCAACGACGCCAATGCCGTTCTGAACAACGTCGGCGACACTCGCGGCATTCTCGTCGATGCCAAGGCACCGCGTCCTTCCAGCATCGTTGTCGACGGCCCGGTACAACCGACCGACCGCACGCTGAACTTCACCTTGACCTTCGACGAGGCCGTCAGTGGCGTCGACCTGAACGACTTCAGCGTAATCAGTACCGGCAGTGCCAGCGGCACGTTGCAGTCGGTCCAGCAAATCGACGCCAAAACCTATCGCATCACTGTCGGTAGCATCAGTGGAGCGGGCACACTGGCCTTGAGCCTGAATGCGCTGAACAGCGGCATCCAAGACCAGGTCGGCAACGACCTTGTGGTGTCGCTGGTTGGCCAGTCGCAGACGCTCCAACCACAGACCATCCAGCCGCAGGGTGCGGGCGACCTGAACTATCGGACCAATCCACCGGAGACGCTCGATACACCGCAAGGCCCGTTGTTACAACCGCAGTTGCCGGGCTTCGTGGCCACTGAGGTGGTGTCGCCACTGGCCGCTCCAGGTCTGTTCGATGTCCGAACCGTGGGCGGCAGCCTGCAGCCGCTGGGCACCATTTTCCTCGGTAACGGCAGCAGCGCGCCGAGCTTCATCGCGCAGGTCTTCGGCAGCAGCGACGGCGGCATCGGCGGCAGCCAGGGCAGCTTTGGTGGAGGGGAGGGCAGCGTGTTCGGTAGCAGCACCTTCGCCGGCATCTTCAGTCGCGATGTACCGGGTGTCAGCGAGATGAACGTGTTCAACGGCAGCCAGTGGAAACAGAGCGACCTCAACCAGGGGCTGCGCGGCGTGTTCGGAGCACCGACCTTCGGCCAGCAACTGAATCAAATCAACGAAGCCGACCAGCGCCACGTGCGCGAGTTGGCCATGGCCCTGGCTCAACCGGCACAGATCGGGAAGCGGGCATGAAGTACAGCACTCACTTACAAAATAAAGCCGTACCAGGGGGCGGCTCAAGGATGAAGAATAGCCAGAAACTGTTCGGTGCCAGCTTGCTTGCGCTGGCAATCAGCGGTTGCGCCGTGACCAGCCAGCCGATCGAGCGCAGCGCCAGCGAGGAACGTGCACGCACTGACCTGGTGTCCATGTTCAAGGATCAGGAGCCGATCAACGGTCCGCTGACGTTGCACCAGGCCATGGCTCGCGCGGTGAAGTACAACCTTGAAGCACGCCTGAAAGTGATGGAAGAAGCCCTGTCAAGGCGCCAGGTCGACCTGGCCCGCTTTGATATGCTTCCACGCATGGCCCTTGCGGCCGGTTATGCAGGCCGCAACAACACCAGTGCGTCGAGCAGCCAGAGTATCCGGACCGGCACCCAGTCGCTGGAACCTTCGACCTCTCAGGACCGTGACCGCGAAGTGGCAGACCTGACCATGGTCTGGAACGTGCTCGACTTCGGTGTCAGCTACGTCAGCGCCAAACAGCAGGCTGACCAGCGTCTGATCCTCGAAGAGCGCCGGCGCAAAGTGATCCACACCATCACCCAGGACGTACGTTCAGCGTATTGGCGTGCGGTGGCGGCGCAGCGCCTGCTGACCCAGATCGACGGCCTGATGAGCCGCATCCACCAGGCCCGGGACAACAGCCAGCATATGGCTGCCCAGCGCGTCGGTGATCCGGTGCAGACCCTGAGCTACCAGCGGGCCCTGATCGAAGCCACCCGTCAGTTGGAAGAGCAGCGCCGCGCACTGTCGCTGGCCAAGACCGAGCTGGCGGCGCTGATCAACCTGCCGCTCAATACCAACTTCACCCTGGCGCCGGAAGAAGGCTACGTGGTGCCGCAGTTCAAAGGTGACCTGCAGGCGCTCGAACAGCAGGCCCTGGCCAGCCGTCCTGAACTGCGCGAGCAGGACTACCAGGCGCGCATCAGCGCCGCGGAAACCCGCAAGGCCATGCTGCGCATGCTGCCGGGCCTGGAGTTCTCCGCTGGCGGTCATTACGACAGCAACACCTTCCTGACCAACCAGAGCTGGGCCGACTACGGGGTGAAGATCACCTGGAACCTGTTCAACGTGCTCTCGGCACCGACGGCGATCAAGGTGGCCGAGGCCGGCCAGGATGTTGTTGCAGCCCGTCGCCAGGCGATGTCCATGGCGGTGCTGGCACAGTTGTATGTGGCTAACGCCAACTTCAACGAAGCCGTGCGTCAGTTCCACACCAGCGAAGAACTGGCCAGCCTCGATGGCCAGATCGCCGAACAGCTGCGTAACCGCTACCAGACGCAGAACATTGGTGAACTGGAGCTGATCCAGGGTGAACTGAACAACCTGCAGACCCAGCTCAAGCGCGACCTGTCCTACGCCGAGCTGCGCAATGCCTACGCCCAGTTGTATGTCAGCTCAGGTAGCGATCCGCTGCCGGACACCCTGCCGGATAACAACCTGCAGACCATCGCCACGGCACTGCAGAACAACGAGGCCAACTGGAATCGTTGATCGCTGTTTCTGGGCCGCTTTGCGGCCCTTAGCGAGCAAGCGCCCCCCCGCAAGGGGCTCTTGCGCTGCCCCCTGTTAAAGCATGTGCCGGGTACGTGCTGAAACCCGCGCTGGCGCCATCGAGGCAAGCCTGTATCCCGCAGAGAACGCATGACACTTCAGCATCTGCATACCTACTCCAAACGGCCGCGTTTTGATCGCGGTACGGCGCCATATCATGGCACGCTAAAGCGAGCGGCTTTAGGCGGTTATCGGTATGGTGGCGATAAGCCAAAAGGGAGTTGAGCTATGAAGCTTGGTCGGATGCAACGCGCTGTTCGTGTTCCCCTCGTGTGTGCAGTGCTGGCATTGATGATGCCGAGTGCTGCATTCAGTAGCCCACCCACCCCCAATGCGCTGGAGAGTGATCCGGCCAAAATGGGCTGGATGGTCGGGTCGCCACCCCCTCCCGAGCGTATTATTCGCTTCGAAGATGGCAGTTACTTCCAGTATCCGCAGTGGCGTTGGAGTGTCGCGCACTTCAGGGAGTTGATGCCGACGATTAATGTGTCGCGTGGCATTGGTGCACCCAACACGCTCGAGCGTGAGCTGCAGGCGGGTATTGATGAGGTAAGTTTTGTCCCGATGGGTATCGACCGCTCGATGACCTGGCGCGATTCGTTGTTGGCGAACTACACCGATGGCATCGTCGTGCTGCACAAAGGGCGCGTCGTGTACGAGCGCTATTTCGGTGTATTGAAGCCCGAAGGGCAGCATGCAGGGATGTCAGTGACCAAGACGTTCATCGGCACGCTGGCGGCGATGATGGTGGCCGAGGGCTCGCTTGATCCTGAGCGCAAGGTGGTTGAGTACGTGCCAGAGCTTGGCAAGTCGGCCTTTGGCAGTGCGACCGTGCGCCAGTTGATGGACATGACCGCGGGCATACGCTTCAGCGAGAACTACGCCGACCCCAAGGCTGAAGTATGGGCGCATGCTGCCGCCGGTAGCCCTCTGCCTAAGCCGAAAGACTACACCGGCCCGCGTTCGTACTACGAGTTCCTGCAAACCGTGCAGCCAGAAGGTGTTCACGGTGAGGCGTTCCATTACCGCACGGCCAATACCGATGCCTTGGGCTGGGTGTTGGCGCGGGTGAGTGGTAAAAACGTCGCGCAGCTGCTTTCCGAGCGTATCTGGAGCAAGCTGGGGGCGGAGCAGGATGCCTACATGACGGTCGACTCGACGGGTACGCCGTTTGCGGGTGGTGGTTTCAATGCGGGGCTGCGTGATTTGGCCCGGTTCGGTGAAATGATCCGCAACGAAGGGCGGTACAACGGGCAGCAGGTCGTGCCTAAGGCTGCCGTGGATGACATTCGCCGCGGTGCCAGCAAGGAGGCCTTTGCCAAGGCCGGCTACGCCACATTGGCCGGCTGGAGCTACCACGACATGTGGTGGAACACCCATAACGAGCATGGTGCCTTCATGGCGCGAGGAGTCTATGGCCAGGCACTCTATATTGATCCAAAGGCCGAGGTGGTGATCGCACGGTTCGCCAGCCATCCCGTCGCCGCCAACGCGGCCAACGATGCGACATCGTTGCCGGCCTACCATGCCGTGGCCAAGTACCTGATGAGCCGGTAGCGCCAGGCCGCTATTCAATTGACGCTGCACCCTCTGTTGGGCAGTCTGGTGTCAGCGCCGTTGAATAACTCATAACACGTCGGAGCCCATTACCCCTCATGCCCGTTACCAGCCCCTCTCTCACGCTCGCCCTGCTACAGGCCCGCGAAGCAGCCATGGCGTTCTTTCGGCCATTGCTCAACCAGCACGGTTTCACCGAGCAGCAATGGCGGGTCATCCGCATTCTGCGTCAGCAGGGCGAGATGGAAAATTATCAGTTGGCGGAGCAGGCCTGCATTCTCAAGCCGAGCATGACCGGGGTGCTGGGGCGTCTGGAGCGCGACGGTATCGTCAGCCGGCGCAAGCTTGCCCATGATCAGCGGCGGGTCATGATCAATCTGACGGCAAAGGGGCAGCAGTGCTTCGTGTCCATGATTGACGAGGTGGAGGCGAACTATCGGCGCATTCAGCAGCAGATGGGCGAGGAGAAGCTGCAGCAACTGCTTGGCTTGCTGGAAGAGCTCAAGCAGATCAAGCCCTGAGTGTGTCGCACCTGCCCAGGGTTGCGGGCAGGTGCGCGTCAAGCTTAGAACAGTGCCAGCGTGTAGCCGAGGATGATGCGGTTTTCGTCGATTGCGGTTTTCAGGCCGTCACCGGAGCGGAAGGTCGCGTTACGCAGGCGTATGTTCAGGCCTTTCAGTGAGCCGTCCTGGAAGGTGTAGACCAGGTCGGTATCGCGTTCCCACTCTGTGCCGCCCTGCACGGCGGCAGTCTCGACGTTCTTGGCGTTGACGTAGCGGGTCATGAAAGCCAGCCCGGGAATGCCCAGGCCCGCGAAGTCATAGTCGTAACGGGCTTGCCAGGCGTCGGTCTCGGCTTTGGTGAAGGCGTTGTAGGTCACCAGGTTGACCGAGTACGGGTCTACGCCCGGGAACGCGAAGTCGCCATCTCCCGACAGGTTCTGGTAGCCCAAACCGAATTTATGCGCACCCACCGCCAGGGTAGTCATGCCGTTGAAGAAGCGGTTGTCGATGTGCCCGCCATTGACCCGTGCCGCACTGCGAAAGCGTTTCTCGCCGTCTTCGCCGGTGCTGAAGTAGCGCAGGTCGGTTTTCAGGCTGACGCCTTCGCCCAGTTTCCAGGTGTGTACCAGGCCGGCGAAGTGCTGCTGGTAGATGTCTTCCATCTTGGCGAAGTAGTAGCTCGCCGTCAGGTTCGGGGTGAGGTTGTAGCTACCGCCGGCCAGGTCGAGGTGATCGCTTTCCACGCCGCCGTAGTTCATCTCATCGTTGCTGGATGAGTCGCGCAGGTTGATCTTGTCCAGGCGCCCGGCGTTGAGGGTCAGGCCGTCGATTTCCTGCGAGGTCAGCAGGCCGCCGGAGTAGGTGGAGGAGAGCAGGCGCGTGTCGTTATACGAGACTACGGGCAGAAGGGGCTGCAAGGTCCCCACCTTGAGCACGCTTTTCGATACCCGCAGTTTTGCGGTCATGCCCAGTTCGCTGTAGTTGTCTTCCGGCTCCAGGCTTTGCCGGCCATAGGGCAGCAGGCCGGTGTTGCGGCGGTCACGGCTGGAGTCGAGTTTGATCCCGACCTGGGCGAGTGCATCCACCCCAAAACCCACCGTGCCTTCGGTGAAGCCTGACTCGAAGCGGCCGGTCAAGCCTTGTGCCCACTCTTCGGCTTTGGCCTGAGGGGCATTGTCCTGGCGGAAGTCGCGGTTCATGTACATGTTGCGCGCTTCGATGCGTGCGGTGCTGTCACCGATGAAATCGGCCAGTGCGACGCCGCTGAAACTGCTGGCGATTGCACAGGAGAGCAGGGGCAGTGAGCCCAATTTCCTTATCATTATTGTTATCTCTAGGCATTTTTGTTTTTGGAGTGAAGGCCCCTTTGCGCGGTAGGGGCTTGCAGCTGAAAGTTAGCTACTTGTTAAGCTGTTAACAACATTTTTTTAGATTTTTAGCCGAAGGAGCTTCATTTGAAAAACAGAGTAATCATGCTAATTAACTGATTTTTAAGAGTTATTAAATTTTTTGTCGGGATTTTTGGTAGCTTCAGCTCATTTTCAGGCATGACGAGCCGGTTGATAAAATTAACCTGTTAACGTATCAATGCCTCCCATGCCGGCACGAACCACGGCTGCGCACACGACTACAAAAACAAAACGGAGCTACCACAATGAAGAAAATCAAAGCTGCCGCCCTGTGCATGGCGATGACAGGTGCCCTGTCGGCTCATGCCGAGACCTACACCCTCAAGGTCGCGCATTTCCTGCCGTCCACCTCCAACGCTCAGGTCAACATCATTCAGCCGTGGTGCGATCAGCTGCGCCAGGAATCCCAGGACCGCCTGCAATGCCAGATCTATCCGTCGATGCAGTTGGGCGGCACGCCGGCCAAGCTCGCGGATATGGCCCGTAACGGGGTTGCCGATATCGTCTGGACCGGCCCGTCGTACTCCGCCGGCAAGTTCCCGCGGGTCGAGGCGCTGGAACTGCCGTTCGTGCTGCCTTACGGCGGCAAGGTTGGTAACCAGATCATCTGGGATTACTACGAGCAGTACGCCAAGGACGACTTCAAGGACTACAAGGTGTTGGTGATCCACGGTGACGGCGGCATGAGCCTGCACACGCGCGGCAAGGCGGTGCAGAACCTGGCGGATCTGACAGGCCTGAAGCTGCGCGCCTCCAGCCGTACCGCCGCCAAGACCATCGAAAGCCTGGGTGCCACTCCAGTCAGCATGCCGCCCGCGCAGATGACTGAAGCCATTTCCAAAGGTGTGGTGGATGGCGCCCTGGCGTCCTGGGAAGTGGTGCCGGCGACCAAGCTCAACGAAGTCACCCAGTACCACAGCGCCACGCCGGCCGGGCAGCCAGCCTTCGGTTACACCGTACTGGCCATGCTGATGAGCCAGCGCAAGTTCGACAGCCTGCCTAAGGACCTGCAGGCGATCATCGAGCGCAACAGCGGCAAGGCGTTGTCCGAACGCTTTGCCAACTCCTGGGACAACGCCATGGACCGCGCCCACGACGCTACCCCGGCTGAAGGCCTGGTCGAAATCAATGGTGCGGCCTACGCCGACATGCAGGCGGCGGCTGCGCCGGCGGTCGATCAATGGGTCAAGGAAGTGGCCGGCAAAGGGCTCAACGGCCAGGCGCTGGTGGACGGTGTGCGTAAGCTCTCCCGCGCAGCGCAGTAACCGCCCATGAACGAATCCTTGGACTTCAACGTCGCCTCGGACGTAACACAGGGGAGTGGCCGAAGGGCCTTGATGCAGCTGGCCCAGGGCTTTGCCCTGGCCGGCGGGCTGACGTTCATGGCATTGATCGGCATGTCGCTGGTGTCCATTGTCGGGCGCAAGCTGTTTTCGGCGCCGATCCGGGGGGACATGGAGTTGATGGAGGTGGGTGCCTCCTTTGCCATCGCTGCGTTCCTGCCGTTGTGCGAGCTGCGCGGTCAGCACATCAAGGTCGATGCGCTGACCCAGTGGTTGCCAGCACGGGTGCGTGACCTGCTGGATGTGTTGGCGCACCTGCTTTGCTGCGCCGTGGCGTGGATTATGGCATGGCGCACCACACAGCAGATGTTCGACAACCATGAAAACGGCGATGTCACCACATTGCTGTCGTTCCCGCTGTGGATTCCGTTAATGCTGATCGTGCCTAGCCTGGTGCTATTGGGTGTGTGCGCGCTGGCGCGTATTGCCGACATTTTCCACCGTATGGGAGGTCGCGCATGAGCGGTCTGAGCCTGGGTCTGATTGCGCTGTCCATTACCATGGTGCTGTTGTTACTGCGTGTGCACATCGGCATCACCATGCTGATCGGTGGCGCGGCCTGTTTCTGGGCGGTGAACAACGGCGATCTGTCGAGCCTGTTGTTCACCCTCAATGATCTGGCCTATTCGCGCCTGTCCAACTACGACCTGGCAGTCATCCCGCTGTTTGTGATGATGGGCCAGTTCGCCACCCACGGTGGCCTGTCACGTTCGATCTTTCGCTGTGCGTCGGCGTTCATCGGCCACTGGAAGGGCGGCATGGGCATGTCGGCGGTTGGTGCTTGCGCAGGTTTCGGGGCGATTTGCGGGTCGTCCCTGGCCACGGCAGCGACCATGAGCCATGTGGCATTGCCCGAGTTGCGCCGGCACAACTATTCCGGTCGTCTGGCGACCGCGACCGTTGCTGCCGGTGGCACCCTGGGTATCCTGATTCCGCCGTCGGTGCCGTTGATCATCTATGCCGTGCTGACCCAGGAATCGATTGCCAAGCTGTTTGTGGCGGCGATCGTGCCGGGGGTTGTTGCCATCATCGGTTACATGATCGTGTTGCGGATCATGGTCTCCCGTGACGAAAGCCAGGCCACGGTGTCGCCGAAGGCAACGCGGGTGGAGCGGCTCAAGGCACTGGTTCAGGTGTCGCCAGTGATTGGCGTTTTCCTGGTGGTGATCGTCGGCATCTATGGTGGTTGGGCCAACCCCACCGAAGCGGCTTCGATCGGTGCGGCGGCCTGCGGCATCCTTGCGGTTCAGCAAGGTGGCATGCGCTGGGACGGTATTCGGGCGAGCCTGTTGGGTACGGCAGAAACCTCGGCGATGATTTTTCTCGTGCTGCTGGGCGCAGACCTGCTCAACTCCGGCCTGGCCCTGACCCAGATGCCCACGGAGTTGGCCGCGTGGGTGATCAACAGTGGTCTTGCACCGATGCTGGTGCTGGCCGTCATCCTTGGCCTGTACCTGCTGCTGGGCTGTGTGATGGATTCGTTGGCGATGATTCTGCTGACCATCCCGATCTTCTATCCGATGATCATGGGCCTGGATTTTTATGGCCTGGACGCCTCGGAAAAATCGATCTGGTTTGGCATTCTGGCCTTGATGGTGGTGGAGATCGGGCTGATTCACCCTCCGCTGGGCATGAACCTGTTCATCGTCCAGCGCACCGCGCGCGACGTGCCTTACAGTGAAACCGCGATAGGTATCGTCCCGTTCCTGTGTTCGGACCTACTGCGCATTGTGTTGCTGGTCGCGTTCCCCGCTCTCAGCTTGTGGTTGTTGAGTTTCTAACGGCTACCTGTTGGCGCAGGCTTGCCTGCGATGGCGTCGGCGGGGTGTCAGTGAGTGCGCGGTGTTTGCATCGCGGGCAAGACCCGCTCCTACAGCTGGCGCGGGTTCTGCTGGAGCAGGCTTGCCTGCGATGGCGGCGCTTGGATCGTGATCAGAAGGCCAGTTTGTAGCCAATCAGCAGCAGCATGCAGGCCAGGCACGGGCGCAGTACGTTGTCGGAGATACGGCCGGTCAGGTGGCTGCCGATGTAGATCCCGGGCAGCGAGCCAAGCAGCAGGTAGCCCAGCAGGGTCCAGTCCATGTTGCCCATGCTGGCGTGGCCGAGGCCGGCGACCAGGGTCAGGGGCACGGCGTGAGCGATTTCGGTACCGACCAGGCGACGGGTAGCCAGGTACGGGTAGAGCAGGAACAGTGCCACGGTGCCCAAGGCGCCAGCGCCGATGGACGTCAGGGAAACCATGATGCCAAGCACGATGCCGGTGATCACGGTCAGGATGTTCAGGGTCTTGTCGCTGAGGTGGTAGTGGTCGCCGGCGTGTTTGCTGGCGAAGGCCTGCAGGCGGCTTTTGAACAGAATCGCCAGTGCCGTCAGTACCAGTACCACGGCCAGGCCCTGCTTGATCACCGCGTTCAAGGCCTGGGTGTCAGTGTGCAGGGTGGTGAGGAACCAGAGTGTCAGCGCTGCGGCTGGAACACTGCCGAGCGCGAGCCAGCCGGTGATTTTCCAGTCGATGTTCTTGTTCTTGCCATGAACCCAGACGCCACTGCCCTTGGTGATGGCAGCGTAGAGCAGGTCGGTGCCTACCGCCGTAGCCGGGTTGATGCCGAACCAGAGCAGGATCGGAGTCATCAGCGATCCGCCACCAACGCCGGTCATGCCGACGATGAAACCGACAACCAAGCCTGCAACGGAAAAACCTAAGTAACCTGCATCCATAATCTATCTAAGCACCAGACGAGCTGTGAGCGGGGCGCGAGAAGCATAACGGCTTTTTTTATAGCCAAATATAATTATGTGCTATTAGATTATAACCAGATGTTGAGTGGGGCATTGGAGTCAATGCCCCTGTTGCTGCGTCAGGTGATGGCCGCGGCCGTTACCACAGCGCGATGCTGTAACTCAGGATCAGGCGGTTCTCGTCCAGCTTGTTGCCAAAGTGGTTGGTGCGCACGGTAGCGTTGCGCCATTTGATGCCGAAGTTTTTCAGCGTACCGCTCTGGACCACATAGCCGATATCGGTATCGCGCTCCCATTCCTTGCCTTCAGGCTTGCCGGCGCCGAGGTCGATGTTGTCGCCCTGCAGGTAGCGGGTCATGAAGGTCAGGCCGGGAATGCCCACGCTGGCGAAGTTGAAGTCGTAGCGTGCCTGCAAGGACTGTTCGTCCTTGTTGGCGAAGTCACCGATCTGTACGAAGTTCACCAGGTACGCGTCGGCGCCGTTGATGTAGGCAAAACCGGTGTCGCCGCTCATGCGCTGGTACCCCAGGCCAAAGGCGTGGCCCTGGATACCGTAGGTGAACATCGCGCCAAATGCCTTGTTGTCGACGTTGCTGCCACCCTCATCAAGGGAGCGGGCGAAACGCAGGTCGCTTTTCAGCGATTGCCCTTCACCCAGTGCCAGTACGTGGTTCAGGCCAAGGAAATGCTGGCGGTAGAAGTTGTCCAGCCCGCCGTAGCCATAGGTGGTGTTCAGGCTGTCGCTCCACTTGTAGGTGAGGTTGGCGAAGTTGAACTGGTCGCTGTTGGTGCTGCGGGCCTTGATGTTCTTCGCCCCACCGGTGGTGATGGCCATGTCTTCATAGTCGGTGGAGTCGCGCTGGTTCACCTGGCGCACCTGACCGAGGTCGACGTTCAGCTTGTCGATTTCCTGCGAGTTCAGTTGCCCGCCCTCGAAGGTTTGCGGCAGCAGTCGAGAGTCGTTGGCCATCAGCACTGGCAGCTTGGGTAGCAGCGTGCCGGCTTTCAGTACGCTCTTGGAGACGCGTACTTTGGCGGTCATGCCCAGTTCGCCGTACTCGTCCTGAGCGCGGTGTGGTGCTTCGCGGTCACGTTGCAGCAGGCCGCTGCCGCTGCGATCCGGGCTTGAATCGAGTTTGACCCCGAGCAGGCCGATGGCATCGACGCCGAAGCCGACCGTGCCTTCGGTGAAGCCGGACTCATAGCGTAGCAGAAAGCCCTGGGCCCATTCCTCAGCCTTGTTTTGAGGCGCGTTGTGCTGGCGAAAGTCGCGGTTGAAGTAGAAGTTACGCAGCTCCAGGTTGGCTTTGCTGTCCTTGAGAAACTCTGCGTTGGCAGGTGCGCAGAGGCCGGCCAGCGTTGCCGAAACCAAAAGGCGGGTAGCGATGGGATGCGTGCGGTACATGGTAAAGCCCTTTTATTGTTATTGAATGGGGTACGGCATGGCCTGCACCGGTCGCGGTTGCGATCGGTGCAGGTGGTTGCAGGTGATACGGTCAGCGGTTTACGCGGATCAATGGGCGACTGCCGTGGCGGCACCCAGGCCGGTCTGGGCACGTACGAACTGGTCGTCGAATGCGGCACGTTCGCGGGCGGCTTGCGCACTGCGGTCGAGCTTGGACACCAGCACGATCACCAGGAAGGCCAGTGGCATGGAGAACAGTGCCGGGTGGTCATACGGGTAGATCGCCTGGGCATTGCCAAGCACCGACACCCAGACCGCAGGCGACAGGATCACCAGCGTCAGGGCGGTGACCAGGCCGACGAAACCACCGGCCAGGGCGCCCTTGGTGGTCAGGTCTTTCCAGTACATGGCCATGATCAGTACCGGGAAGTTGGTGGAGGCGGCGATGCCGAAGGTCAGGCCCACCAGGAAGGCGACGTTCTGCTTCTCGAACAGGATGCCCAGGAGGATGGCGATGATGCCCAAGCCGACCGTGGCGATACGGGTTACGCGCATCTCGTCTTTTTCGCTGGCGGTACCTTTCTTCAGTACGGTGGCATACAGGTCGTGGGAGATCGCCGACGCACCGGCCAGGGCCAGGCCCGACACGACGGCCAGGATGGTGGCGAAAGCCACGGCCGAGAGGAAGCCGAGGAACAGGTTGCCCCCCACGGCCTTGGCCAGGTGCATGGCAACCATGTTGCCGCCGCCGATCAGGGCGCCTTTGAGGTCGCCGCCGACATAGAACTGCGGGTCAGTGCCGACGATCACAATCGCGGCATAACCCAGCACCATGACCACGAGGAAGAAGAAACCGATGAAGCCGGTGGCAAAGAACACCGACTTGCGGGCTTCCTTGGCGTTCGGCACGGTGAAGAAGCGCATCAGGATATGCGGCAGGCCGGCAATACCGAACACCAGGCCAAGCGACAGCGAAGCTGCGTTGATCGGGTCGGCGAGCATCGAGCCGGGGCCCATGATGTTCCAGCCCGTAGCGTGGGCTTCAACCGCGCGGGTTGCCAGGGTTTCAAAGCTGAAGCCGAACTCGGCCATGGCCAGCAGGGCCAGGGTCGTGCCGCCGGCCAGCAGCAGTACAGCCTTGATGATCTGTACCCAGGTGGTGGCGATCATGCCGCCGAAGATCACATAGACCAGCATCAGCACGCCAACCACCATCACGGCGGTGGAGTAGTCCAGGCCGAACAGCAGCTTGATCAACTGACCCGCGCCGACCATCTGCACGACCAGGTAGCAGCACACCACGGTGAGCGAGCCGAACGCCGCGAAGGTGCGGATTTTGGTCTGGTCCAGACGGTACGAGACGATGTCGGCGAAGGTGTAGCGCCCCAGGTTGCGCAGGCGCTCGGCCATCAGAAAGGTGATGATCGGCCAGCCGACGAAGAACGCCACGGTGTAGATGAAGCCGTCATAGCCTTTGGCGAAGACCAGGCTGGACAAGCCGAGCAGGGTGGCCGCCGACATGTAGTCACCGGCAATCGCCAGGCCGTTCTGGAAACCACTGATGCCGCCGCCAGCGGTGTAGAAGTCCGAGGTCGACTTGGTTTGCCGTGCAGCCCACCAGGTGATCATCAAGGTGCCAAGGACGAACACGAAGAACATACCGATGGCGTGGAGGTTGATCGGCTGTTTTTCCGCCACGACGAGGGGGGCGGCGAAAGCGGCGGCCGGTGCCAGCAGCAGGCTGGCAAGGCCAAGGGAGGCGAGGCGACGGCTCATTTCAACTCCTCCAGCAGGTCGGCACTCAGTGCGTCGAAGCGGGTGTTGGCGCTGCGCACGTACCAGCCGGTGAGCAGCCAGGACAGCACGATGATTGCGGCCGCGACCGGGATCCCTACCGTCAGTTGGCGGCCTTCGGCCAGAGGGGCATGCAGTACGTGCGGGTAGAACGCGACCACCAGCATGAACAGGTAGTAGGCGCCCAGCACGGCGGCACTCAATGACCAGGCCAGGCGCGAACGGCTGCGTACCAGGCGTTGGAATTTGGGGTTGGCGCGGATGCGGTCGCAACTCTGCGCATGGGACAGCTCAGCGTTTTTCATCGGTGTGGCTCCTTGTTTTTTTTATTGCCTGGTGTGCCCTGCAGCCGTTTTTTGGGTGCACGGCGTCGTGGCGATGGGCAGCAGCCTTTCGCCAGGAAAAACGGGTAAGCGTCGAGTGCTGTGTTACGCCGGCGGAATCATGTCGCGCAGCGTTTCAGCTCACTCGGAATCGACTGATCAAAACGGGGGAATGTGGGGAAAGCCGGCGCTAGGTTCGCTCGGGTAGAGCGTATTGAAGGTAATAAGACGCGCGCGTGCAGGGACTGGTCCCTGTGTGAAGATCGACATAACTGGCACCCGGTGGCTGATTATTAGCTCTTGATGTTTGCTGCACCCTTGTCGGAGGGAAGCAGCGCAGATGGCTCCGCGCACCTTATATAACAATGTCGGTCAGTTATGGAAGTACTACCTGCGTTGTATAGTATTAGTACTATATATTTTGCCTCGAAAATTCAGGGTTTACGGCTTCCGCCCGGCATGTGCTGTCTTGCTGCAAACACATGGGCTTGCTGTTGTCTCACGTACAGTGGATCAACAAGGTGTCGCCGATTGCACAGGCATTCGATCGTTTTGTTTGTATAAGTTATTGATAATAAAGAACTAAGTGGCTGGCATGGTTTGTGAGACGTACTCGGCAAGAGCGCCTGATGTGGCGTAGAACCTGTTGCGTACTGGAGAACTCCCATGCCCCGTGAAATTCGTTTGAATGCTTTTGAGATGAACTGCGTCAGTCATCAGTCTCCTGGCCTCTGGGCGCATCCCCGGGACCGTTCCTGGCAGTACAAGGACCTGGAGTATTGGACCGACCTGGCCAAGTTGTTGGAGCGTGGCCGTTTCGACGGCATTTTCATCGCGGATGTCATCGGTATCTACGATGTGTTCAACGGCAATGGCGATGCGGCGATCCGTCAATCGACCCAGGTACCGGTCAACGATCCGCTGGCGCTGATCACCCCGATGGCGCTGGTGACCGAGCATCTGGGTTTCGGTCTGACCGCGTCGTTGAGTTTCGAGCACCCCTATCCGTTTGCCCGCCGCCTTTCCACCCTCGACCACCTGACCAAGGGGCGTATTGGCTGGAACATTGTCACCTCGTACCTGGACAGCGGTGCGCGTAACCTCGGGCAGAAAGCCCTAAGCGATCACGATGCCCGTTACGACTATGCCGACGAGTACCTTGAAGTGCTCTACAAGCTGTTTGAGGGCAGTTGGGAGGAGGGTGCGATACAGCGTGATCGTGAGCGGCGTATTTTCAGTGACCCGAGCAAGATCCATGGCATCAAGCATGCCGGCAAGCATTTCCAGGTTCCGGGCATTCATCTCTGCGAGCCGTCTCCACAGCGCACTCCGGTGCTGTATCAGGCGGGGGCCTCCAGCCGTGGCAAGCAGTTCGCGGCTGAGCATGCTGAATGTGTGTTTGTTGCGTCACCGTCGAAAATCTTGCTGAAGAAGACTGTGGCGGACATTCGTCGGCGTGCTGCCGAAGCCGGTCGCGATCCGCGTAAGGTGCTGGTCTTCAACCTGCTGACGGTGATCGTCGGCGAAACCGATGCCCAGGCCCAGGCCAAGTGGCAGGACTACAAGTCGTACACCAGCTATGAAGGCGCTTTGGCCCTGATTTCGGGCTGGACCGGCATCGACTTTTCCGAGTACCAACCGGATCAGGTCCTCAAGCACATCCATACCAACGCTATTCAGTCGGCGGTCGAAACGTTTTCCACGGCCGACCCGAACAAGCAATGGACCGTAAAAGAGTTGGCCGACTGGGTGGGCATTGGCGGCTTCGGCCCGCTATTGGTGGGCAGTGCGCAAACGGTGGCGGATGAGTTGCAGGCATGGGTTGAGGAAACCGACGTGGATGGTTTCAACCTGGCCTATGCCCTGGCTCATGAAACCTTCGCCGATGTGGTCGAGCTGTTGGTGCCAGAGTTGCAGAAGCGTGGTGTCTACAAGACGGAGTACGCTCCCGGCACCTTGCGCGAAAAACTCTTCGGCGAAGGCTCGCGTTTGCCGCAGAACCATCCTGCTGCCGATTACCGCGATCTCGCCGCGCTGGCGGCACGTGAAGAAGACGCTTCAGTACTGGCCTGATCCCGGCGGGATAACAGGCCACGATGATTGAGCCGCCCCCTCGTCGATGTGACGAGGGGGCGTTTGCTTCAGCCCTGTTTAGCACCACCACCGATCTGCCAGACATACGGTGGTTCGGTGCCGTTGATCTCCCAGTCACCGATGATCCGTTCCTTGTAGATCAGCGGGTTGTGCGAGGCGGCGGTGCGGGCGTTGCGCCAATGACGGTCGAGCAGTTTGCTGGTGCTGGTGGCTGAAGCGCTGAGGGCGTTGAACAGGTCGCTGGTGGCGCGCAGGACCAGCTCGGCAATGACGACCTGGCCTTGAGCCGACTCCAGTTCGGCGGCGATGTTGGCTGCGCGCTCAGCTTCAGCATCATTGCCAAAGTGGCTCTCGTAGGCGCGCTGCGCGGCAGCGGCAGCACGCAGTGCCGTGGCTTCGGCGGCATAGGCCTGGGCCGAAGCCTTGCCGACCACCTGCTGAACCTGGGCATCGTCACTGGCCGCGGCAGCATTGCCCGTGCTGAAAATGCGCGTGCGTTTGCGCACTTCTTCGGCGATGTCGCGCACGGCTGCGCGACCGGAGCCTGCCAGTACCGCCAGCAGTACCAACTGATAGAACGCTGTCTGGTACTTGAAGCGGGTGGCGAAGTCGAACAGGTTTTCGTCTTCGACCACAACGTTATCGAACACCGAGGTGCCGCTGCCAGTGGTGCGCTGGCCAAAACCGTCCCAGTCGTCGCTGAGGGTAATGCCGGGTTGCTGGACACGAACCGCAGCGATGACATCACCGCCAGTGTCGTCACGTTGGGCATAGAGGTCGATCCAGTCGGCAAAGATACTGCCGGTGCTGTAGTACTTGGTGCCATTGACCCGCCACTGATCGCCTTGGCGCGAGACACGGGTAATCACCTGCCCCAGCTTCACGGCGCCTACTTCGGTCCAGGCATTGCCCACCAGGTCGCCGTCGAGAAAACGTTTGAACCAGACGTCCTGTGGCGTGTTGGCGTGAGCGTTGAGGCGATCTTCGACAAAGGCGAAGTGGCCGCGCAGGGCTTGCGGCAGGTTGGAGTCGGCTTCGGCCAGTTCGATCAGCAGTTGGAACAATTGTGGCAATGAGGCGCCGGCGCCACCGTATTGCACCGGTACGCGCACGGCGCCAAAGCCGGCTTCCTTGAGCCATTTTACTGGCTCGTAGGGCAGGCTGCGGGTGCGCTCGCGTTCGAGGGCGCCGGCGGCGATGCGGGTGAAAATCGGCCGGAATCGCGCAGCCAGTTGCTCATAGTCGGTTCCGGTGGAGAGGGGGTGCGGAATGTGCTGTTGCTGGGCAGTCATGCTGTCGCTCCTGTGAGGGCATTAAACAAAGCCGCGAACCGGTCTGGTCGCTGTCCTGCGGTGTAATGCACAGGCCATGCCCAGCATGGAAGGGCCCGTAATCCGTGGTGTCTGGCACGTTCTGGCTGCTTTCTGATGTCGGCTGGCGGGCACGTTGTGGAACTGCTGCTGCCCAGGCAACAGCTGCGTCAGGAGGCTGTGCAGGCATGTCGGCAATGGCCTGCTGCGCGCAAGTGTTTGCCCGGCAACAGATGATCAGCAGCTTGCCTGCTGCGGTACATCGAGCGATGTTCGCTGATTTCTGTTAAGTCATTGAAATATAAGTAATTAATACGATGGCACAGTTGCTGCTATAGCCCTTGTGTGGATGCCGCGGTGGCATGTCCAGGCAGGGGTCGATCAATGAGCAGAATACTGAAAGTCGTCGCAGTCTCGGGGAGCGTGCAACAGCCCTCACGCACCTTGGTGCTGCTTAACGCGCTGGTGGCAGAGCTGGCGCAACAGTTGCCCATTGAGCTGCAACTGATTGAGCTGGCCAAGGTCGGCCCGCAATTCGCCGGTGTGCTGCGCCGTGAGGATTTGCCCGCCGCGGTACAGGCAGACCTGCAGGCCATCGAAAGCGCCGATTTGCTGATTGCGGCAACCCCGGTGTACCGCGCGTCCTATACCGGCCTGTTCAAGCACCTGTTCGACTTTGTTCATCACGAGGCCTTGAAGCAGGTCCCCGTGCTGTTGGCCGCCACCGGTGGTTCGGAGCGCCACGCCCTGATCATCGACCATCAGCTACGACCGTTGTTCGGCTTTTTCCAGGCGCTCAGCCTGCCAGTTGGCGTGTACGCCGCAGAAGCCGATTTCGATAACTACCACATCAGTAACACGCAGCTGCGCGAGCGTATCGAGCGGGCGGTCGAGGCTGCGGTCGCAAGCCTCGGCCCACGTTTTCAGCGCAACGCCAGCGCAGCCTGATTCAGCCCTTTCAACTCAATGGAGTACCTGCAATGAGCCAAGAACAGATCAAGTTTGCCTATTGGGTGCCTAACGTCAGCGGTGGTCTGGTGGTCAGCAAGATCGAACAGCGCACCAGCTGGGACATCGACTACAACCGCAAGCTCGCGCAAATCGCCGAGAACGCCGGCTTCGAGTATGCGCTGTCGCAAATCCGCTTCACCGCCGGTTATGGCGCGGAGTACCAGCATGAATCGGTCACCTTCAGCCATGCACTGCTCGCCGCCACCACGCGCCTGAAGGTGATTGCTGCGGTACTGCCAGGGCCTTGGACTCCGGCGTTGTTGGCCAAGCAGATTGCGACCATCGATCACCTGACGGGTGGGCGGGTGGCCATCAACGTGGTGTCGGGCTGGTTCAAGGGTGAGTTCACCGCGATCGGCGAACCGTGGCTGGAACACGATGAACGCTACCGTCGTTCGGAAGAGTTCATCACTGCACTCAAAGGTATCTGGACCACCGACAACTTCACCCAGCGCGGTGACTTCTATCGCTTCCATAACTACACCTTGCGGCCCAAGCCACTGCAGCAGCATCCAGAGATCTTCCAGGGTGGCAGCTCGCGGGCCGCTCGCGATATGGCGGCACGGGTGTCTGACTGGTACTTCACCAACGGCAATACCGTAGACGGCATCAAGGCTCAGGTGGATGACATCAAGGCCAAGGCTGCGGCGAACAACCATACGGTCAAGGTCGGTGTGAACGCATTCATCATCGCCCGCGACACCGAGGAAGAGGCCCGCGCGGTGCTCGCCGAGATCATCGACAAGGCCGATCCGGAAGCGGTCAACGCCTTTGGCGATGCGGCGCGGCAAGCCGGCAAGGCCAGCCCGGAAGGCGAAGGCAACTGGGCCAAGTCCAGTTTCGAGGACCTGGTGCAGTACAACGATGGCTTCAAGACCAACCTGATTGGTACGCCGCAGCAGATCGCCGAACGCATCGTCGCTCTGAAAGCCGTGGGGGTGGATCTGGTGTTGGGTGGTTTCCTGCACTTCCAGGAGGAAGTCGAGTACTTCGGGCGCAAGGTACTGCCATTGGTCCGTGAACTGGAAGCCCGGCGTTTGGTCGACAAGGCCGTAGCCTGAGGCGGGAGTCGTTATGGTTCAGTTTGCGCAACACAGCCCTGATGCCCCTGGCACCTTGCCTGAATGGTTGCAGCGACAGGCGGCTGACCACGGTACACGTCTGGCCCTGCGGCACAAGCATCTGGGTGTCTGGCAGGTGCGTACCTGGCAGCAGTTGGCAGATGAAGTCCGTCGCTTGGCCTCGGCGCTTCAACTGCGTGGTTTTACCGAGGCGAATACCCTCGTGGTGTTGAGCCGTCCACGCCCGGAAGCCCTGATCGCGGCACTCGCTGCGCAATGGTTGGGCGGTGTTGCGGTGTTGTTCGATCCGTTGCAGGGCGGTGCTGCTCAGGTTGAGTTGTTGCGTGAGCTGAACCCTGGTTACTTCTTTGCTGAAGGCGCTGAGGAACTGGCGCAGGTCGGTGCGGCGAATCTGAATGCTGCTCTGCTGTTTTATGCCGATGGTCGAGGCTTGGCCGCCGAGCATGCAGAAACAGCGCTCGATTATGCCGTGCTTGTGGCACGGGCGGCCGACCCGGCGCTCAAGCTGAAGGCGCGCACGGAGCGCAGCGCCTTCATCTTTTACCGTTTGCATGAGGGCCAGCACATCGAATTGCAGCGCATCAGCCATGCAGAGCTGGTGCGCGAAGGGGCGCGTCTGGTACAGCTTGAACACCTTGGGCCGGGCGAGGAAGCACTGGCCGCCCGGGCCTTTGCCGCCAGTGGTCAGGCGCGCTACTTGCTGGCGCCGTGGCTGATTGCCGGGTTTCGCCTGAACTTCCCCGAGAGCCTGCACACCCGTGACCGTGACCGCGATCGCCGTGAGCTGGGGCCAACCTTGGTGGCCGGGACCCGGGAGACCTATGGCCGTTTGCACCAGGAGGTGCTGGCACGTCTGCCGGATGAGGGCACCTGGCAGCGGCGGCTGGTGGATTGGGCGCTGGCGGCGCATCCGGGCGTACTCAGGCGTGTGCTCGGTTACTGGCTGGTGCGGCGTGCGCTGCGCGACATCCTTGGCTTCAGCCGCATACAGGCACCGTTGTTGGTCGGGGAGCCGTTGGCAGAACCAGCGCAGGCCTTTTTTGCCGCGCTGGACATTCGTGTGCGTGCCTGGCCAGACCCCGCACGTTGGCAGGTGGCGCCGAGTGAGCCTGCCAGCCGTATCAGTGGTTGGATTGACGACCATCCACAATTGGCTTGATGAGGAGAGCGAACGATGTCCACAAGCCACTCTGCTGTTCCGGCGCCGCTACTGGCGCTGGACAATATTTCCCTGTCCTTCAAGGGCGTCAAGGCGGTTACCGGCATCAGCTTTTCGGTCGCGCCCGGTGAGATCTGCGCCTTGATCGGGCCTAACGGTGCCGGCAAGAGTTCGTTGTTGAATGTGATCAACGGTGTGTACCAGGCACAGGAAGGTCACATTCATTTTGCCGGCCAGGTGCGGCGCCGCATGCGTCCTCACGACGCGGCGCAACGCGGTATCGCCCGGACCTTTCAGAACATCGCGCTGTTCAAGGGCATGACGGTACTCGACAACGTCCTGACCGGGCGCAACCTGAAACGGCGTAGCACTTGGTTGGAGCAAGTGCTGCGGGTGGGGCGAGTCGCGGCTGAAGATGACCTTCAGCGCGCTGCGGCAGAACGGGTCATTGCGTTTCTGCAGATCCAGCCGTGGCGTGATGCGATTGTCGGCACCTTGCCCTACGGTTTGCAAAAGCGGGTTGAGTTGGCCCGTGCCTTGGCCGCGGAACCTACCTTGCTGTTGCTGGATGAGCCAATGGCCGGAATGAATGCCGAAGAGAAGGCGCAGATGAGCCGTTTCATCGTCGACATCAACCGCGAATTCGGTACCACCGTGGTCTTGATCGAGCACGACATCGGCGTGGTCATGGGCATTTCGCACCATGTGGTGGTGCTGGACTACGGCCGCAAGATTGGCGATGGCCCGCCGGATCAGGTCCGGCAAGACCCTGAGGTCATTGCTGCTTACCTCGGTACCCGACACTAACGCGCGTTTACGTGTTTGCCGTCCTGCGTTGGGCGGTTGGCTTCGTATTGCCCGAAAAGCAGGAAACGACATGTATTTTTTCTTTGAAGTACTGATCGGCGGTTTGCTGGCCGGGGTGATGTATGCCCTGGTGGCCATCGGGTTTGTGCTGATCTACAAGGCCTCCGGCGTGTTCAATTTCGCTCAGGGCGCGATGGTGCTGTTCTCCGCGCTGACCTTTGTCAGTTTGCTGGAGCGCGGGTTGCCGTTCTGGTTGGCGTTTGTGGTGACCCTGGCGGCGATGGTGCTGTTGGCCCTGGCGGTTGAGCGGGTGGTGCTGCGGCCGTTGGTCAACCGCTCACCGATCACCCTGTTCATGGCCACGCTCGGTCTGTCGTACATGATCGAAGGTTTTGCCCAGGCGCTGTGGGGCGCGCAGGTGCACGGCCTTGACCTGGGCATCAGTGATGAGCCGTTGGCGTTGGGCGGCATGTTGCTGTCTTCGTTCGACCTGTTTGCGGCAGCCACGGCAGCGCTGCTGGTACTGGTGCTGTCATTGCTGTTCAGCAAGACCCGTATTGGCCTGTCGTTGCGGGCCGTGGCCGACGATCCCGTCGCAGCCTTGGCCGTGGGCATTCGCTTGCAGCACATCTGGGCCGTGGTGTGGGCCGTGGCAGGGTTTGTCGGCCTGGTCGCCGGGCTGCTCTGGGGCGCTCGCCTGGGCGTGCAGTTCTCCCTTTCGCTCATCGTGCTCAAGGCCTTGCCGGTGCTGATCATTGGCGGGTTCACCTCGATCAGTGGGGCGATTGTCGGCGGCTTGATCATCGGCGCCAGCGAGAAACTTGCCGAGGTCTACCTCGGGCCGTTCGTGGGCGGGGGGATCGAGAACTGGTTCCCCTATGTCCTGGCGTTGCTGTTTTTGCTGGTGCGTCCAGCCGGATTGTTTGGCGAACGTGCCATTGAGCGGGTTTGAGGGAGAGTGCCATGTTGTACAACGAAGCCGGTCAGTTCAGTACCCGTTACGCCCAGGATCGTCGAGTGTTCCGCTTGCGTCAGGATCGCCACGCATTGCTGGCGCTGCTGCTGTTTGCCTTTGTGGCGGTGCCTTACCTGGGCAATGACT
Source organism: Pseudomonas sp. FFUP_PS_473 (assembly GCF_002858665.1). Classification (NCBI taxonomy): domain Bacteria; kingdom Pseudomonadati; phylum Pseudomonadota; class Gammaproteobacteria; order Pseudomonadales; family Pseudomonadaceae; genus Pseudomonas; species Pseudomonas sp. FFUP_PS_473. The sequence continues at coordinate 80,655 of NZ_PJQQ01000003.1, read as the reverse complement.
ACTGGTTCAGTGCCATCCTGATTCCTTTTCTGGTGTTGTCGCTGGCCGGGCTTGGGCTGAATTTGCTGACGGGCTATGCCGGGCAACTCTCCCTCGGTTCGGCGGCCTTCATGGCGGTAGGGGCCTTTGCTACCTACAACATCGAACTGCGAGTACCGGGTTTGCCGCTACTGCTGAGCCTTGTGCTGGGCGGCGTTTGTGCGGCCCTGACGGCGTTGCTGTTCGGTTTGCCCAGCCTTCGCATCAAAGGCTTCTACTTGCTGGTGTCCACCCTGGCTGCGCAGTTTTTCGTGCAATGGGCGTTGACCAAGTTCAGCTGGTTTTCCAATGACAGCGCCTCTGGGGTGATCAGTGCGCCGCCGCTACACCTCATGGGGGTCGATTTCAGTTCGCCGGCGGGCCGTTACCTGTTCACGCTTGGGGTGGTCGTGGTGCTGTTCTGGCTGGGCAAAAACCTGGTGCGCAGTGAGTTGGGGCGTAACTGGATGGCGGTGCGCGACATGGACACTGCCGCTGCAGTCATCGGTATTCCGCTGCTCAAGACCAAGCTGCTGGCCTTTGCCATCAGCGGCTTTTTCCTCGGCATTGCCGGCGCACTGTGGGCCTTCACCTACCTGGGTACGGTAGAGCCGCATGGCTTCGACCTGAACCGCTCATTCCAGGTGTTGTTCATCATCATTATCGGTGGCCTGGGCAGCTTGCTCGGCAACTTCCTCGGTGCAGCGTTCATCGTGCTGTTCCCGATCCTGCTCTCGAACCTGGCCGGGCTGTTGCCTGCGGGCCTGATCGATGCCGGGCAGGTCGAGAACCTGCAAAAGATGGTGTTCGGCGCACTGATCATCCTTTTCCTGATCAAGGAACCAGAGGGGCTGGCGCGCCTCTGGCAACGCTTTCGCGAGCGCGCACGGCGATGGCCGCTGCGCTACTGAGCGAATCCCTGCAGGCGGAGCGTGCTCCGCAGTTCACCCTTCAGGCGCAAGCCATAGCTCAACGATTCGACAAGGAAACACGCGATGTTCAAACGATCTTTGCTCAGCAGCCTCGCGCTGGCCGTGAGCTTGAGTGCCACTGCCTTCATCGCCAAGGCCGATGGCGAGCAGTACTTCCCGCTGCAAAGCTACCGTGTTGGCCCTTACGCGGCAGGCGGTACCGGGTTCTTTGGCGGGTTTATCGATTACCTCAAGTACGTCAACGCCAATGGTGGGGTCAATGGCGTCAAGTTGACCTGGAGCGAGTGCGAAACCGAGTACGTGGTGGAGAAGGGCGTTGAGTGCTATGAACGCCTGAAGAACGGTTTGAACGGGGCGCCGGCCGCTGCGACCAACCCGCTCTCGGTAGGCATTGCCTACGCCACCCTGGACCGCTCGACGGCAGACAAATTGCCCTTGATCACCATCAACCACGGGCGCACGGACTCTACCGATGGCAGCGTGTTCCCCTATGCCTTCCCGTTGCAACTGAACCCGTATTCCGAAGTGTCGGCGATCATCAACTACATCGGCCAGCAGTCGGGTGGCCTGGACACGTTGAGTGGCAAGAAGATCGTCACGCTCTACCATGGTTCACCCTATGGCAAGGAGACCAATGAGGTGCTGCAGGCGTTGGCCGACAAGTATGGCTTTACCCTGACCTTGCTGGAGGTGCCGCACCCTGGCAACGAACAGCAATCGCAGTGGCTGAACATCCGTCGCGCCAAGCCGGACTGGGTCATTCTGCGAGGCTGGGGTGTCATGAACCCGGTTGCCTTGAAGAGCGCGCAGAAGGTCGGCTTCCCGGCGGACCGAATCATCGGCAACATCTGGAGTAACTCCGAGGAAGACGCCGCACCGGCAGGGGCTGCAGCCAAGGGCTTTATCTCGATTACCACGCACCCCTCCGGGACCACGTTCCCGGTGACGCAAGGGATCAAGAAGGACGTTATCGATGCCGGTCATGGCGACCTCGCCGATCCAAAACGCTTCGGGACCGTCTACTACAACCTGGGTGTGGTGAACGGCATCCTCAACGTCGAGGCGGTACGCCTGGCGCAGGAAAAGTACGGCCACAAGCCATTGAGCGGCGAGCAGGTGCGCTGGGGCTTTGAGCACCTGAAGCTGGATGAGGCGCGGCTCAAGGAACTGGGCGCGCTAGGCCTGGTGCAACCCCTGCAACTGTCCTGCTCCGACCATGAGGGCGGCGGTGCCGTGCGCTTCCAGCAGTGGGATGGGGAGAAGTGGAACCTGATCAGCGATTGGGTGCAGGCCGACCGCGCACTACTGCGGCCAATCATCGAAGCTTCTGCACAAAAGTACGCGAAGGAGAAAGGCATCATCCCGCGCGACTGCAGCAAAGACTCCTGATGCTGCATCGACACCGGGGCACATGTGCCCCGGTGTTGTTCCGGTGGTGTTGTCCCGGTGTTGTCTGGGGCAACGACCGGGTCGCCGTTGATGAACCGCTGCGAAGACGCGAGGCCACCACCCTAGGAGTAGAACGTCGGGGTTGGCAGTTGAGCATTCAGCGCCCAGTCACCCAGCTCTTGCAGTTTGTAGTCCACAGGATCATGCAGAGACTGTGTGCGCAGGTTGCGCCAGTAGCGGTCGAGGCGCAGGGCCGCGTGGGTGGAACGGGCACCGGTCACTTCAAACAAGCGGCTGGTCAGGTCCAGGCCGATGCGTGTTGCCGCCACCTTGGCGGTTGCGATGGCGACGGCCAGTTCACCGCGTTCTACGCTATGCAGTTGATGCTCCTTGCGCCAGGCCTGATCGAGCAGCGCGTTCGCCCGTTCGGTGAGCAATCGCACGCTTTCCAGGCCGACCCAGAACTCGCCATAGTGGCCGAGGATGTAAGGGTCTTCGTTGGCGTGTTCAACCTTGGCCTTGAACCACGGGCGGGTTTCCTTGAGGGTGTAGTTGCGGGCTTCGACGAAGGCGCCTTCGGCAATGCCAAGGAACATGTTGACGAAGGTGAGCTGCGCGATCAGCGGGCGCAGGCAGGCGAAGGGCGTACTCAAGGGGCCGGGCTCGAGCAGCAACTCGTTTTCCTCGACCCGTACCCGTTCAAAGGTCGCACTGCCACTGTCGGTTTGCCGTTGACCAATGTTGTCCCAGTCTCCGTGCAGGGTAATGCCGGTGCGCCCGCTTGGGATGGCGGCAATCAGCAGTTTGCCCTGGGTGGACTCATCCAGCGCCGAGGCAATCAGCATTTCCGAGTCGGCCGAGCCCGAGCAAAAGCTTTTGCGCCCTGAGAACTCACGCCAACCAGCGAGTTTTTTCGAGACGGTACGGGTATCCAGCGGGTTGAGGGCGTTGCCCCAGAACCAGTTGTTGCGTGCTGTCAGCTCGAACCACGGTTGCCATTGGTCTGGCCGGGAGAACAAGCGCACAGTAGCCAGCATCAGGTGCTGGAAGCCAAAGACGTGAGCGATCGAGCTGTCGACCTTGGCAAATTCGCGAACAATGTTCAGCGTCTCTGTCCAGTTGGCGCCCAGGCCGCCGTATTGCGTCGGAATGATCAAGCCCAGCAAGCCGCTCTGGCGCAGTGCATCGCGCTCGGCTTTCGGTGTGCCGCCGAGGCGGTCACGTTCCGCGGCGCTTTCGGCGAAGGTGCTGGCCAGCGCTTGGGCAATCTGCAGTGGCGTCAGGCGTGCGGATTGATGAATAGCAGTCACAGGCTGTCCTCATCGGGGGGTAGGGGGGGCTTGAGGCGCGTCCATCAGGCTGGTTGCGCGGTTGCCTGGGTGGGCAGCACGTCGTTGGCGATCATTTCGCCAAAGGGGCCTGAAAGGTTGGTGACACCGCGGCCTGCCAGGCTCGCATAGGGATCCGGCAGCAGCGGAAAGACCAGTTCGGCAAAGCGATAGGCTTCTTCCAGGTGCGGGTAGCCGGAGAAGATGAAGCTCTCGATGCCGAGGTCGGCATATTCCTTGATCAGCCCGGCCACTTGTTGCGGGTCACCGACCAGGGCCGTGCCTGCACCGCCACGCACCAGGCCAACGCCCGCCCAGAGGTTCGGGTAGATCTCCAGTTGGTCGCGCCGACCACCATGCAGCGCGGCCATGCGCCGTTGCCCCTCGGAATCGAAACGCGAGAAGGACTGCTGCGCGGCGGCAATGGTTTCGTCGCTGATGTTGGCGATCAGCTTGTCGGCTGCTTGCCAGGCTTGTTCGGCGGTCTCGCGGACAATCACATGCAAGCGAATGCCGAACTTCACGGTGCGCCCATGTTTGGCTGCGCGGGCACGGACATCGGCGATCTTTTCGGCGACAGCCGCCGGTGGCTCGCCCCAGGTCAGGTAGACATCCACCTGCTCGGCGGCCAGTTCGTGGGCTGCGTCGGAAGAGCCGCCGAAATACAGCGGTGGATAGGGTTTTTGCACGGGCGGGTAGAGCGCCTTGGCGTTTTGTACTTGCAGGTGCTTGCCGTCATAGTCCACGGCTTCGCCCTGCAGCACACGCCGCCAGATATGCAGGAACTCGCCACTGGCCTCATAGCGTTCACTGTGGCTCAGATGCAGGCCATCTCCACGGTTTTCGTCCGGGTCACCGCCGGTTACCACGTTGATCAACAGGCGACCTGCGGACAAGCGATCAAGGGTCGCGGCCATGCGTGCAGAGACCGTCGGCGAAATGATCCCGGGGCGGATCGCTACCAGGTAACGCAGGCGTTCGGTCAGCGGTACCAGGGCAGAGGCCACTACCCAGGAGTCTTCGCAGGAGCGTCCAGTGGGTATCAGTACGCCGTAGTAACCGAGGCTGTCGGCGGCCTGGGCTACCTGTTTGAGGTAGGGCAGGGTGACGGGGCGGGCGCCCTCACTGGTACCCAGCAAATGGCCGTCGCCGTGGGTGGGCAGAAACCAGAAAACATTCATGTCGGCGCCTCAGGCAATTTTACGTAGAACAGCGCGGTGGCCGTTGAGCTGCTCGGCGGCTTTTTCCCCGGCCAGGCGGATACGTGCCTGCAGGGCCGTGCTGGTGATCTGGTAGTTGCTGAAATCGGCTTCGGCGGCGTAGACCCCGATCGGCAGGGTGACCGACTGGAAGAAGCTGAACAGCGGACGCAGTTGGTGGTCGATGACCAGCGCATGGCGTTCACTGCCACCGGTTGCGGCGAGCAGTACTGGCGTATCAATCAAGGCATCCTGGCCAATCAGGTCGAACAGGTGCTTGAACTGGCCGGGGTAGGTGCCACGGTAGACGGGCGCCGCGACGATCAGCAGGTCGGCGGACTCGATTGCGCGCAGCTCATGCTCTACGGTTTCCGGCAGCTCTTTACGCGAGAGCGCGCCACCCAGTGGGCGGACGATATCCCCCAGTTCAATGACCTTGCTCTCGATGGGCAGTTGTTGCGCCAGTTCAGCCAGGATGGCCTGGGTCAGAACCAGTGTGCGCGAAGGGCGGAACGTGCCACCGGAAACGGCGACGACTTTGATTGGAGTGCTCATGGCTACAGGCCCGTTGCTGTTGAAGGTGCAGGGGCAGGAGCAAGAGTTGTTCCATGTGTTGAAAGTCTTTATTTATCAGCTTGTTATGAGCTTTTTGCGGGGTGCTCAAGTGTTGCTTGAAGTGCGCCCTGTTGAATGGCTGTTGCTGGGCCAACAGTTTCGCTGCTGTTGTTGGCGCAACAGTGGCTGCGCGGGCGGTGGCAGTATGAGGCGTGAAGCCACTGAATTTTACGGATTCTTTACGCGTCTGTGTGCTGCGCTATAACGATACTTGCGCGCGCCATTCAGTCAGAGCCCATACATGTCAGTTGCCAGAATCCGCTTGATTGGTTTCATCCTCGGTGTCTTCCTCATCACCCTTGCGGTGAGCATGACGATCCCTCTGTTCACCTTGATGCTTTATGAGCAGCAGGACGGGCTTTCTGCATTTGTCCGTTCAGGTGTCATCACCTTTCTCACCGGTATTGCGCTGGTCGCACAAGGGCGTCCCGAGGACGCTCATTTACGCCCGCGAGACATGTATTTGCTGACGACGGCCAGTTGGGTCGTGGTCTGTACCTTTGCGGCGCTGCCGATGGTGTTCATACGGGATATCAGCTACACGGATGCGTTTTTTGAAACGATGTCGGGTATCACCACCACCGGTTCGACCGTGCTGACCGGGCTGGACACCGCGTCTCCGGGCTTGCTGATCTGGCGCTCGATGTTGCATTGGTTGGGCGGCATCGGCTTTATCGGTATGGCGGTAGCGATTCTGCCGTTGCTGCGCGTCGGGGGGATGCGCTTGTTCCAGACCGAGTCGTCGGACTGGTCGGACAAAGTGCTGCCACGCTCCCATGTCATGGCGAAATACATTCTGCTGGTCTATGTCGTGTTGACCGGGATTGGCTACCTGGCGTTCTGGTGGGCGGGGATGACGCCGTTCGAGGCGATCAACCACTCAATGTCACTGATATCCACCGGTGGCTTCTCGACCTCGGACAGTTCGTTGGCGCACTGGTCGCAGCCGGCCATTCACTGGGTCGCGGTAGGGGTGATGATCCTCGGCAGCTTGCCCTTTACGTTGTATGTGGCGGTGCTGCGGGGCAATAGAGGCGCCTTGTTCAAGGATCATCAGGTACGTGGCTTCATTGGCTTTCTGGTGTTGACCTGGCTGCTGGTCGGCACCTGGCTGCATTTCAACGGGCCATGTGGATGGTGGGAGGCGGTGCGCCTGGTGGCAGTCAACGTCACATCGGTGGTCACTACAACGGGCGTTGCGCTGGGTGACTACACCCTGTGGGGCACATTTTCGGTGTTGTTCTTCTTCTACCTGACGTTCGTCGGTGGTTGTTCGGGATCAACCGCCGGTGGTTTGAAGATCTTTCGTTTTCAGGTCGCCGGCCAGTTACTGCATAGCAGCCTGTCGCAACTGATTCACCCGCGCGCAACGATTCGCAGCAAGTACAACGGCCATCCGCTGGATGAAGACATTGTGCGTTCGCTGCTGACCTTCTGCTTTTTCTTTACCACCACCATCGCCGCCATTGCGCTGGGGCTGGCCCTGATCGGCCTGGACTGGACCATTGCACTGACCGGAGCGGCGACGGCCGTCTGCAATGTGGGGCCTGGGTTGGGGCCGGTGATCGGGCCGGCCGGTAACTTCTCCTCACTGCCCGATGCTGCGAAGTGGCTGCTGACCGTGGGCATGCTGCTGGGGCGCCTGGAGATTCTCACCGTTCTGGTGCTGTTCACACCGTCGTTCTGGCGCTTCTAGAAACGCGGGGCGCTGCCAAGCCTCAGCCCCCATCCGGGGGCTGAATCAGATATACTCCGCGCCCCCAAAATGGGGCAGCGCTGCTTAGCGATAAGCCTGTCTGCTTGCTGTTGCTGGCGTTAACGCCTGGACAGGGCCATATCGACCGCCGCGATCAGCTTTCCCAGGTCTTTTGGGGGGGCTTTGTGTACGACGTTGAACAGATAGGCTCTTTGCTCGTCTTCATCGCCCAACTCCGAGAAAAAAGCTTTCAGCTTTATACCCAGCACTTCGGCAAATTTGAACAGTGCTTCAACGCTTGGGGTGTAGGAGCCGGTTTCAAAGCGGCTGATGGTTTTGGGATCAAAACCGGTTTTCTCGCCGAATTCAGCCTGAGTAAGCCCTGCCACCTTGCGGTAGCGCTTTATGGCTGAACCCAAACCTGAAATTGTCATCGCTTAATTCCCATTTAGAATCAAGAACTTAACGGTATTTGGTCGAGCTAGGCAACGCCAGATTCTGTAACATTACTGTCATAAACGTGATGTAATTCGTAGAATTGGATTGTCAGACAAGAGTCTGAATGCCTGGTTCAACATGGACTGGATCCAGGATTACGACCGCCACTAACGGAGTTCTAACGTGCGTCTCAATTTGCCGGTAACCTCTGTCGAACAGACGTTTCCGGAACATCAACGCCTTGTTTCCGCAACCGATACCACCAGTAAGATCACTTACTGCAATGCCGAATTCGCCGCCATGAGCGGCTTCAGTCAGGCAGAACTTATCGGTAGTACCCACAACCTTGTACGTCACCCGGACATGCCGCCAGAGGTGTTCCAGCAGATGTGGCAGTACCTCAAGGCCGGCCAGAGCTGGATGGGGATCGTCAAGAACCGCTGCAAGAACGGCAACTTCTACTGGGTCAGTGCCTACGTCACGCCGGTGCTCGAGGATGGGCGCCTGGTGGGGTACGAGTCTGTGCGGGTCAAGCCAACCCGCGAGCAGGTGCAGCGTGCCGAGACGCTGTATGCGCGCTTGCGTGAAGGCAAGCCCGCCGTGCCAGTGCTGCGCCGCGCTGCGGTGATCGGCAAGGTACTGGCGTTGCCGGTGCTGGCTGCCGGGGTTTGCATTGCGGTAAACCAGGCCGCTCCCGGTCTGCTTGGCCAGGGCGCCACGCTTGGGCTTTTCGGGCTGGTTGGTCTTTATGGCCACAGCCGCCTTGGGCGCGAGCTTAAACAGATCGTGCAGTCTACGCCCAATACCTTTGCCGACCCGATCGTGGCACTGACCTATACCGATGCCGTGGGGCCGAGCGCTCAATTGCAGATGATCCTGATCAGTGAAGAGGCGCGGTTGAAAACAGCCCTCACACGTTTGAGCGATCTGGCCAGGCAGATGGCTGAGGCAGCGACCGATTCCAGTCGGTTGTCCAGCAGCACGGAGTCGGCGTTGCTCGAACAGCGTGCCGAAACCGACATGACGGCAGCGGCCATGACCGAGATGGCCGCGTCCATCGCTGAGGTCGCCCAGCATGTGCAGCAAACGGCAGGTGAAGCGCAAACCGCCAACCTCCTGGCCGATCAGGGCAGTCAGGTGGCCGGTACTACCCGCGAAGCGATCCAGTTGCTGGCCAGTACGGTCACCCAGATCAACCAGGCAGTCGGAAACCTGGCCGGGCAGACCCAGGACATCATGATGGCTGCGAGCGTGATCCGCTCGATTGCCGAACAGACCAACCTGTTGGCGCTCAACGCTGCCATTGAGGCCGCTCGCGCCGGCGAACAAGGGCGCGGCTTTGCGGTGGTGGCTGACGAAGTGCGGGCATTGGCCGGCAAGACCCGTCAGTCGACCCTGCAAATTCAGGGCGTCATTGAAAGCCTTCGTACGGGTGCGGAGGAGGCCGTGAGCATCGCCAACCTGGGTATTCAGGAAGCTGAGCAGGGGGTTGCGCAGGTGCTGGAAGCACAGCGTGCCTTGCAAGGTATCCGCGAAGCCGTAGAGCGTATCAGTGACATGAGCCATCAGATGGCTGCTGCTTCTCAGGAACAGTCAAATGTCGCCGAAGATGTCTCGCGGCAGATCAATACGGTAGCCAGCACGGTGCAGAAAACCGCGCAGAATGCCAATGCCGCGGCGACACGGGGCGGTGAATTGGAGCGCATTTCTTCGGGCCTGCGCGCTCTGGTCGAGCGATTCAATCGATAGCCGGCAGGGTGCAGAGGACGTCATGGACGATAACTACCGCGCGGCCGTCGATGCGGCCGCGATTTTTTCCGAAACCGATCTGACGGGTCGGATTACCTACGTAAACCAACAGTTTTGCAGCATTTCCGGCTACAGCCGCGAAGAGCTGCTTGGGGCCAACCACCGTATCCTCAATTCGGGCCTGCATGATCCGGAGTTTTTCCAGGAGATGTGGCGTTCCCTGGTAATGGGCAAGGTCTGGAAAGGCGAGATCTGCAACCGCGCCAAGGACGGCTCGTTGTACTGGGTCGACAGTACGATGGTGCCATTGATGGACCCGCTGAGCGGGAAGGTACGCAAGTATGTCTCGATTCGTTTCGATGTCAGCGAGAAGCGCCAGTTGCTGCGCACCCTGCAATGGCGGGTCAGCCACGATGTGCTCACCGGTTTGCCCAACCGAGCCTACCTGTCTGACCTGTTGACCCAGGCACTGGATTTTTCCCGGCAAGAGGGCACGCAGCTGGCAGTGTGCATGCTTGACCTGGATGGTTTCAAGGCGGTGAACGACGGCTATGGTCACGCCAGTGGTGATTTGTTGCTGGTCGAGGTGGCCGCCCGTCTCAAGGGTATCCTGCGCGGCGGTGACGCCGTGGCGCGGTTGTCAGGCGATGAGTTCGTGCTGATTCTGCGTGACGTTCACGACCACTATCGTCTGCACATTGCCCTGCAGCGGGTACTCGCCGCCGTTGCATCGCCTTACGCCATCAACGGTCAGGACTTGAGAGTCAGCGCGAGCATCGGAGTGACGCTGTTTCCGCTCGACAATGACGATGCCGACACCTTGCTGCGTCATGCCGACCAGGCCATGTATGTGGCCAAACAAAGTGGGCGTAACCGCTACCACGTGTTTGACGTCTCGCTGGACAAGGAGGTCAAGGCCACCCACCAGACCGTTGAGCGCTTGCGCCAGGCGTTGGCCAAGGGTGAGTTGTGCCTGTACTACCAGCCCAAGGTCAATATGCGCACCGGTGCGGTGATTGGCTTTGAGGCGTTGTTGCGCTGGCAGCATCCGGTCAAGGGGCTGGTGTCGCCAGCGGAGTTTTTACCGTTGGTAGAGCAGACTGACCTGATCGTCGATATCGGTGAATGGGTGATCGATCAGGCCATGGCGCAAATGCATCAATGGCAACTGCAGGGTTTCTGCTGGTCGGTGAGCGTGAACATTGCGGCCCGGCATTTCCAGCGTTCGGACTTTGTCGAGCGGTTGAAACGACTGCTGGCCCGCCACGCAGCGGTGGCGCCAAGCATGTTGGATCTGGAAATCGTCGAATCGGTGGCCATCGAGAACATTCAGCGGGTCAGCCAATGCCTGGATGCCTGTCAGGAGCTGGGTGTGCAGTTCTCCCTGGATGATTTCGGCACAGGTTACTCATCGCTGAGTTACCTCAAGCGGCTGCCAACCCAGACGATCAAGATCGATAAGTCGTTTGTTCGTGACATCCTCCACGACCAGGATGACCTGGCCTTGACCCGCGCGGTGATTAGCCTGGCGCGGGCGTTCGGCCGTCAGGTGATCGCCGAAGGCCTGGAAACGGTTGAACATGGTCAGTTGTTGATGGACTTGGGCTGTGACATGGCGCAAGGCTACTGCATTGCCCGGCCAATGCCCGCTGCCGATGTGACGCTGTGGGTCGAGGGTTATGTGCAGCCCGCGGAGTGGGCTGCACTGGCACCGCTGACGGTATAGGCGTCAGCGGTGTTGACGATGCAGGCGCCGATGGCATCGCCTGCATCGCAGGTGCCTAGAGTTGGGTTGCGGTGTTTTTCACCACGGCCAGCTCTGGGTGCGCGACCAATTTGTCGATGTGCAGTTCGTCGTTGTTCATCCAGGTCTCGGTCAGCACCCGGTAGTGCTCCATGTCCCGGCAGCGCATGCGCAGGCTGTAATCGAAGTGGCCGCTGATCAGCTGGCATTCAAAAACCTGTGGGCAGGCCCGAATGCAGGCCTCAAACGCGCGTTGCGCTGCGCGCCCGCTCTGGTTGGAGAGGGCAACCAGCACCAGCAGCGACAGCCCCGGCGAAACCATCTGCACGTCGATGATCGCGCCGTAGCCTCGAATCACGCCGCGTCTTTCCAGCTTGCGCACCCGCTCAAGGCACGGGCGGGGCGTCAGATGCACCAGTGATGAAAGCTTCTCATAGGTGATCCGCCCGTTATGGCGCAGTACATCAATGATGGCTTCATCGATCCGGTCCAGAGGGGGCGCGCAGTGGGGGCTGTTGGCCTTGTTTTCCATGCGGGTCTGCTTCACTTCAAACGGTTGGATAGAAATTGCTGCAGGCGCTCGCTCTGCGGGTGGTCGAGTATCGCGGCGCTGCCTTGTTCCTCGACCCGGCCCTGATGCAAGAACAACACCTGGCTGGACACCTTCCGGGCAAAGCCCATTTCGTGGGTGACCATGAGCATGGTACGACCTTCCTCGGCCAGCGTCTGTATGACTTTGAGCACCTCGCCCACCAGCTCTGGGTCTAGCGCCGAGGTGGGTTCATCGAAGAGGATGATTTCCGGCTCCATGGCCAGTGCGCGGGCGATGGCAACCCGCTGTTGTTGTCCACCGGAGAGGAACGCCGGGTACTGATCGGCTGCGCGCGATGGCAGCCCGACCTTGTCCAGGTAGGCGCGAGCGCGGGCTTCTGCGTCCTGTGCGCTGACACCAAGCACACGGCGAGGGGCCAGGCAAATGTTCTCCAGCACAGTCATGTGGCTCCACAGGTTGAAGTGCTGGAACACCATGGCCAGGCGTGTACGCAGGTTCTGCAATTGGGCAGGGTGCGGTGCGCGCACGCCCGCGCGACCCTGGCGCATCTCGATGGTTTGGCCATCGAGGGTAATCGCGCCCGCGTCGGGTTGTTCAAGGAAGTTGATGCAGCGCAGCATTGTACTTTTGCCCGAGCCGCTGGCACCAATCAGGCTGATGACATCGCCTTTGCGCGCTTGCAGCGAGACGCCTTTGAGTACCTGATGATCGCCGTAGTGTTTGTGCAGGTCTTCGACGGTCAGTTTGACCGCCGCTGTCTGGGCGACGTTGGCCTGGCGTGCTGTCGTAAGTGGCTCAGTCAGTGGCTCGTGATGGGACGACAAGGCGTGTGCAGAAAGGGTCATGGTTTAGCCTCGGACAGGAACAAGAAAACGCATCCAGCGGCGTTCGGCCAGGCGGAACAGCCCGACCAGCACGAAGGACAGCAGCATGTACAGCAGGGCCGCGACACCAAAGGCCTGGAAGGTCAGGAAGGTCGCGGCATTGGCGTCGCGCGCGACCTTGAGGATGTCGGCGATGGTTGCGGTGAAGGCCAGGGAGGTGGCGTGCAGCATCAGGATCAGTTCGTTGCTGTAGGCCGGCAGCGCACGGCGCAGGGCGGCTGGCAGAATCACGAACAGGTTCAGGCGCCAGCCATACAGACCATAGGCCTGGGCCGCTTCAATTTCGCCGTGGGGGATATTGCGAATCGCCCCGGCGAAGATCTCCACGGTGTAGGCGCAGGTATTGAGGACGAAGGCCAGCAGGGTGCAGTTCAGTGCGTTGCGGAAGAACGCGTCGAGCAAGGCGTTGTCGCGTACGACCTCCAACCCGTACAAGCCGGTGTAGCAAATCAGCAGTTGGATGTAGAGCGGTGTGCCGCGAAAGACATAGGTGTAGAACTCCACGGGCCAGCGCAGCCAGCGCTGGCGTGAAACCCTGGCCAGGGCCAAGGGCAGCGACAGCAGGAAACCCAGGACGGTCGTCACGATAAACAACCACAGGGTCATCGCCAGCCCGGAAAAACCGGCGCCATCACTGTAGAGGTAGGCCAGGCCATATTGCTCAAGCAGTTCGATCATGATGCCAGCCCCTTGATGCCCGTGTTGTAGCGCCGTTCCAGGCGTTTAAATAGCCGGTTTGAAAGGGTTGTGATCACCAGGTAGACCAGTGCGGCGAGGATCAGGAAATACAGGGTGTTATTGGTGGTCTTGCCGGCGTTCTGCGCGGCTTTGACCAGATCGGCCAGGCCGATGATCGAGACCAGTGCCGTGGACTTGAGCAGTACCAGCCAGTTGTTGCCCAGCCCTGGCAGGGCGAAGCGCATCAGCTGTGGGAACAGCACCAGGCGAAAACGCTGGGCGCGGCTCAGGCCGTAGGCGGTAGCAGCCTCAAGCTGGCCCGCCGGTACGCTGAGAATGGCACCGCGAAAGTTCTCGGTGAAGTAGGCACCGTAGATGAAACCCAGGGTGATCACACCGGCCATGAACGGGTCGATTTCGACGTAATTCCAGCCCAGCATTTCGGTGAAATCGTTGAGCCACAATTGCAGGGTGTAGAAGATCAGCAGGATCAGTACCAGGTCCGGCACGCTGCGTATCAGCGTGGTGTAAAGTGTGGCCGGAGCGCGCAGCAAGCGTAGCGGTGAGCACTTGGCGCAGGCGCCGATCAGGCCCAGGCTCAGGCTTAATGTCAGCGACAGCAGCGCCAGTTTCAGGGTCATCCAGGTCCCTTGCGCCAACAGCGGGCCAAAGCCCTGCAGGCTCAGGGCCTGCAGGCCGATTGAGTGGAGGAAGTCATTCACGGGAGAGTCTCGTCAGAAGCTGGAGTGGAGACCGCTGCGGCCAGCAGGATGGCTGGCCGCAGACAGATTTACTCGTTGTAGATATCCAGGTCGCCGACGTACTTTTTCTGGATTTCGACGAAGGTCCCATCGGCAAGGACCTCAGCGATGCCTTTGTTCAGCAAAGCCTTCAGTTCGCTATCGTTCTTGCGCAAGCCCATGGCGATGTCCAGCGGCAAGGTGGGGTCCTTGATGGCCGGGCCGGTCTTGAAGTCGGCACCTTCGGGTTTGGCCAGGAAGTTCAGTTGGGCTTCCAGCTTGTCGGTCAGGGTGGCGTCGAGTCGGCCGTTCATCAGGTCGGCATAGTTCTGGTCCTGGGCCTGGTAGGCCTTGACCTGTGCGCCCAGCGGCGCCAGCTTGGCGCGGGCGTAGGCCTCTTGCAGAGAGCCTTGCAGCACGCCGACCTGCTTGCCCTTGAGCGATTCCGGTGTGTCGCCGAAATCAGCACCTTTGCGGGTGATCACGGATGTCGGGCTGAGGAACAGGCGGTCAGTGAAGTCGATCTGCTTCTGCCGTGCCGGGGTCACGGCCATGGAGGACATGATCGCGTCGAACTTGCGCGCACGCAGTGCCGGAATCATGCCATCGAACTCGTTGTTGACCCAGGTGCACTTGACCTGCAGCTTGGCGCAAATGGCATTGCCCAGTTCAATGTCGAAGCCTTGCAGGCTGCCGTCGGCCGCTACCGATTCAAACGGCGGGTACTCAGGGTAGACACCAAAACGGATTTCTTTCCATTCTTGAGCCTGAACCGCGCTTGCGCACAGCGCAAGGAGCAACACGCTAAGGGGCTTTCGAAACGAAGTCATGAGGGTATCCCTTGGTTTTGTAATTGATTTAGGGCAGTAAAAAATCGTGAGGCTGTCTTGGTCTTGAAGTGACTCTTCGGTCTGGCCTCAGAATGCGCGATGAGCGGTTTTTTTTTGTGTCGTTTCAGTCGGCCATGGCGACCGTAATTTGCTGTTAACGATTGCCATGCAGCCGATTCGGCTGTGGTGTTGCCTGTTTTGGCTTTTGCACAGCCGTTTCCGACCTGCCGCGCCTGGGCGCAGCAGGTTTGGCGGATTCAGGCGCGTTTTTTTGCCAGGGTTTCGGCAGGGTTACGCAGCAGGGCGAAGAGGTCTTTCGGGTTGCTGAGTTCGGGCACCAGCTCGATCTGGCGGCCTATCCCGAGTGCTGTGGCCTCGTCCAGTACATAGCGCAGGGCCGAATAGTCCTCCAGGGCAAATCCGACGGAGTCGAACAGGGTGACCTGGGTGTCATTTTCGCGGCCTGCTGCCTGGCCATTCACGACTTGCCAGAACTCGGTGGTCGGTGAGTCGGCCGGCATCTGCTGGATCTCGCCTTCGATACGGCTTTGTGGCTCGTACTCAACAATCACCCGGGCGTTTTCGACGATGTCGCGGTGCAGCTCAGTCTTGCCTGGGCAGTCGCCACCGACAGCATTGAGGTGCATGCCTGGCTCGATCATCTCCGGGGTGAGGATGGTGGCGTAGGCCTTGTCGGCGGTGACTGTGGTGATGATATCGGCGCCGCGAACGGCGTCGGCCACAGAGCTGGCCTGAATCAGTTTCAGTGCCGGGAAGGTGCTGAGGTTGGCGATCAGCTTGGCGGTCGCCTGCGGATCGATGTCGTACAGACGGATCTCTTCGATGCCCAGCAGGGCATGGAATGCCAAGGCTTGAAATTCACTCTGCGAGCCGTTGCCGATCAGCGCCATGCTGCGGCTGCCCGGGCGCGCCAGGTAGCGTGCGGCCAGGGCCGAGGTTGCGGCGGTTCGCAGGGCGGTCGTCAGGGTCATCTCGCTCAGCAGTACCGGGGCGCCCGTATCGACATCGCCAAGCGCGCCAAACGCCATGACGGTGAGCATGCCGCGCTGGGTGTTCTTGGGGTGGCCATTGACGTACTTGAAGGCATACAGGTTCGCATCGGATACCGGCATCAATTCGATGACACCATCGGGCGAATGGTTGGCCAGGCGCGCGCACTTTTCAAAGTCGTGCCAGCGCAGGTAGTCCTGGCGGATGTACTCGGCCATCTCGCGCAGGCAGGTGCTCAAACCCTTACGAGTGACCAAGTGGCTCAGGTCGGTGACATCCAGATAACGGGTCATGCTGTTCTCCTTCTTATAATCAGTTTAGTTGCGCACGGGCAGGTGGACTTCGGCGAGCATGCAGCGGGCGCTGCCACCGCCAATGCGTTCGATGTTGTCGATGTTCACCACCACCGGGCGGCTGTGCTGTTCGACCTGTTCGCGTTGGTCGGGCTTCAGCGAAGCCCAGGCGCTACGCGACATCACCAGCAGCGGCTGGCCTTGCTTGTCGTGGACTTCGAGCATGTTGCCGGCGAAGCCTTCAAGCTGGTCGAAGTCCAGTGCCAGGATGTCTTTGCCAGTGTCGCGCAGGGAGCGCTCCAGTGCCTGCCGCTCGCTCGCATCGGGCAGGGCTTGCAGGCACACCACCGAGAGCTCAGTGCCAACGCTCATCATCACGTTGCTGTGGTAGATCGGCGCGTGGTGCCGGTCGACGGCATGGAACACGCAGAGGCGGTAATCAAGTTGTTCGGCGAACTGGCGCAGCGCTTCGCTGTGGGTGCGCCCGGAGTGGCAGGCGTAGCTGATCCGGTGCTCGCGGTCCAGCACCATGCTGCCGGTGCCTTCGAGGAACATGCTTTGCTGCTCCAGCGGGCTCAGGTCGACGGTGGTGTTAATTGCAAAGCGCTCTTCCAGAACGCGCAGTACGCCTTTGTTGCGCTCCAAGCGACGGTTCTGGCCTTCCATCGGATACAGCACCAGGCTGCCGTCCGCGTGGCTGCTCCACCAATTGTTGGGGAAGATCGAGTCCGGGGTGTGAGGGGCAGGGGTGTCCTGCACGACCAGTACTTCTACGCCGTGCTGGCGCAGGGTGTCGACGTAGCCATCGAACTCTTCCAGCGCTTTCTGCTGTGCCTGTTCGGGGGCGAGAAAGGGTTGCTGAAAGCGGTTGTTGAAGGCCGTGTCCGGGTTGAAGGCGAACCGCGCCGGGCGGATCATCAAGACGGTATTGGTGGTTTGCATCGAGGCACGCATCCAGGGTTGGCTATGTGCCTATTGTCCGTGGGATGCCGTGTAAATCCCGGCTGAAGCCGGTGTGGTGCTCAGCCGGGAAAGCTGAATGCGGTCGCGGTGCAGCGGAATCGGCTGTGGTGAGGGCGTCGAGGGGGGGAAGGGCGATCAGGTTTTTCGGGTGCCAACAAAAACGGCACCTTCGCAGGTGCCGTACGTTCAGTTGCCTGATGCCTTATTTGTGCAGCGTTTCTGCCGCATACAAGGTGTTCTCCAGCAGGCAGGCACGGGTCATCGGGCCTACACCACCTGGAACCGGCGTGATCCAGCCTGCGCGTGGCAGGGCGGTTTCATAAACCACATCGCCGACCAGCTTGCCATCTTCCTGGCGGTTGATGCCGACGTCGATGACGATCGCGCCTTCCTTGATCCACTCACCCTTGACCAGGCCTGGCTTGCCGGCGGCAACCACTACCAGGTCGGCACGGCCGACGTGGCCTGCCAGGTCCTTGGTGAAACGGTGGGTGACGGTCACGGTGCAGCCTGCCAGCAGCAGCTCCATGGCCATTGGGCGGCCAACGATGTTCGAAGCCCCCACCACTACGGCATTCATGCCGTACAGGTCCTGACCGGTGCTCTGCAGCAGGGTCATGATGCCTTTCGGCGTGCAAGGGCGCAGCAGGGGAATGCGCTGAGCCAGGCGACCGACGTTATAAGGATGGAAGCCGTCGACGTCTTTGTCTGGGCGGATGCGCTCAAGCAGCAGCGATGCATCCAGGTGTGCCGGAAGCGGCAACTGCAGCAGGATGCCGTCGATGTTCGCGTCGTTATTAAGGCGATCGATCAGGTCGGTCAGGGCTTGCTGCGTGGTATCGCTGGGCAGGTCAAAGGCCTGGGAGATAAAGCCGACCTCTTCGCAATCCTTGCGCTTGTGCGAAACATAGACTTGAGAGGCGGGGTCGTTGCCGACCAGGATCACTGCCAGGCCAGGAGTGCGCAGGCCTTGCTGGCGGCGCTCCGCGACACGTTGGGCGATCTGCTGGCGCAGGTTGGCGGCGATCGCCTTGCCGTCGATAAGTTGTGCAGTCATGACGCGTGATTAACCATCGAGAGGGAATAAAATGAGCGCGCATTCTCGCATGACACAGCCCTAGGGCAAAGGCGCTTGGTCTGGCAAATGCTCTAAGCCCTTAAATAAAATGAATTTTTTTCAAAAAAGAGTTGACGACCCTGCCACTCGTCTATAACATTCGTCGCACTTGTCGGGCAGAGCCTAGCACTGGTTAGCAAGGTCAGGCAGAATGAGCGGATTTTAAGCTCGTTTGGCGGGACTGAAAAGTTAGTTTGTAATCTTAAACGAAAGCAGATTAAATATGCGCCCGTAGCTCAGCTGGATAGAGCATCCGCCTTCTAAGCGGATGGTCGCAGGTTCGAGTCCTGCCGGGTGCGCCATTAAGGCAGCTTTGGCACAAGTGAAGCAGTAACGTAATATGGTGGGCGTAGCTCAGTTGGTAGAGCACAGGATTGTGACTCCTGTTGTCGTGGGTTCGATCCCCATCGTCCACCCCATATTCTAAAAGGCGCCCGATGAATAGTCCGGCGCCTTTGCTTTAAACGCTTTACGCGGACGTGGTGAAATTGGTAGACACACTGGATTTAGGTTCCAGCGGCGCAAGCTGTAAGAGTTCGAGTCTCTTCGTCCGCACCATCTAAGCGTTTGTTTTTAAAGGCGTTTTTCAAAATTCCCCTTCAAATGGGAGCGTTTTGGGAACACTTTAGGAATGAACAGGCGAAAAGGGCAGCCCATGTGGCTGCCCTTTGTTGTTTCTGGCTGCTGATTTTTACTTCTGGGTTTGATCTGTGCCGAATCAGTCTCGACGCCAGTCCACGCTGAGGTAGAACTCGCTGTCGCTGTAACGATAACTGGTGTCTCCGTCATAAGCAGCTTCCAGGTCGTGGCCGATGCGATTGGCCAGGTGCAGGCCGGTCGTGGTAACCAGAACCTCATCGCCATCCTCTGTTACATCAATCAGTCGTTCCAAGGCGTGCTCGGCCTTTTCCCTCGCTTCTGTATTGCGGACAAGATGAACAAGTTCCTCGCGGTGCTTTTGCAGAAATGCTCCTGCCAGCCGCACTTGGCCCGCTACTGCGCGATCGGCGATACGCCTGCAGGCCGGGCAGACAAAATTTTCGACTGAAACGTGGGACGCATCAGCATGCCATGACCACTGACCTGCATGGTATTTGGCGCCACATTCCGGACATTGCGCTGAGCCACCAGGTCGGTGCGCTTCCAGGTATGGATCTGTTTTGTCTGTTTTGAACAGCTTGTCTTTCTGGCTGTGCTGGTATTTGTCCATTGCTGCTCTCCGATGCGTACTGAGGTGCAGCGGTCGGTGACGCATCAAGAATCGAGGTGGTTGCCCTGTTAGGGTCTGTGGCATTTTCCCAGACGCCCCTTGCCGTGGGCGCGACAAGGGGCAAGGGTGCAGCATCAGCTGCTTTTAATGGGCACGACCTTTTCTGGCTTGATGGCTTCAGGCTTTTTCGGTAGCGATATGGTCAATATGCCTTTACTGAAGCTGGCTTCGATTTTGTCGGCGTCGACCTCTTTGGGCAGGTTGAATACCCGTTCAAACGAGCCATAGTGGCGCTCGGAGAGGTAGTAGCCCTTTCTTTTCTCTTCCTTGTCTTCTTTCTTTTCGCCTTTGATGATCAGGCTGCCATTGGACAGTTTGACCTCGATGTTTTTTTCATCCATGCCGGGAAGTTCGGCCGTGATTTCGTAGCTTTTTTCTTTATCGGAAATGTCCACGGCGGGTACATTGCGGCTGATCAGTTCCCTGCGCCAGAAGGGTTCGGCGTCAAACAGGCCTCGGCCGAATGGGGTGGAAAGCGAGCCTCGGTTGAAATCCTCGAACAGGTGATCAACCTGCTGACGGAGTTTTTCGAAGGGGCGCCACATATCTGAGGTGGCCAAGTGCTGGCCGGGTTTTTCTTCTTGCTGGACCGGCATTTTTTTTACGGAGTTAGCCATTTTCATATCTCCTTTACAGTGATTTTCGACAGTTGTTGTCTTTGTTTGCGCGGTGATTTGCCCGGAATATGGGCGCGAGCCAGGCACTGGGGTTGGTGTGCGAGGGGCTGTCTTGATGCTCAGGTTTCAATTGAATCGCAAAAGGCCTGGCCGGGTTTGATCTGGATCAGATGAGCACTATCTGATCGTCGGCGTTGCAAAGACCCGTGGCGTCAAGGTGTTCAGCGTGCGCACGGGTGGTGACAATGGCCTGAAAGCTGATAGATTTCAGGCGGTTGAGGTAGTGGTCGAGCTGTCGGCTGCAGGAAGGAAGAGCTATATGATCGCAAAAGAGTTCCGCCAGGCGGTTGCCCTGGAGCGTTTCGCCGAGGCCAATCCGCAGTTGCTGGCTGAAATTGCCCAGCTTAGCGAGCATGATCAGGCGCAACAGATCCAGTGGGCGTTCGAAGATGAAGCCGAGACGCAGGGGCTCCAGCCCTGGGAACTGGCGCTGCAGCTGATTGCAGCATCTCCCGAGGAGCTGCAGGCCATGCGCCTGGAAGTGCATCGTGAAGTGGCCGAGGCATTGGGCATGAGCTGGGAAGAGTACTGCGGGCTTAATGAGCTCGATGAAACTGCGCCGTGATGAGCGTCGTGTAGTGTTTTGAAAAGATTTGCCGAGGGTGTGGGCAAAATCGAGCACCGTTTCGTAGTGCCCGGCGCGCCTTGGTTTGCGGGTGTCTGGCCATTTTGGCCGATACCCCTTCATATAAAAGGACCGGTGTGGTTTCCCGTCGTCTTGAACGGGGTGACTTCTGGTGTTTGAGCTACTAGAATGCTTGCCCTTGATTCTGGAGTCGGGTATCGCCGGCTAACGTCTGTGCAACGAGGAATATCCATGCAAGTTTCTGTTGAAAATACTTCCGCTCTCGAGCGCCGCATGACCATCGGCGTTCCGGCCGAGCGCATCGAGACCGAAGTCAACAAGCGTCTGCAACAGACTGCCCGTCGCGCCAAGGTCCCAGGCTTCCGTCCTGGCAAAGTGCCTATGAGCGTGATTCGTCAGCGTTACGAAGACGCAGCACGTCAGGAAGCCCTGGGCGACCTGATCCAGGCCACGTTCTATGAAGCTGTGGTTGAGCAGAAGCTGAACCCTGCTGGCGCCCCTGCCGTCGAGCCAAAAGTGTTCGAAAAGGGCAAGGACCTGGAATACGTTGCCACCTTCGAAGTATTCCCTGAGTTCGCCGTTGCCGGTTTCGAGTCGATCGCCGTTGAGCGCCTGAGCGCCGAAGTGGCTGACGCCGACCTGGACAACATGCTGGAAGTACTGCGCAAGCAGAACGTCCGTTACGAAGTGGCAGAGCGTGCTGCTCAGAACGAAGACCAACTGAACATTGATTTCGTTGGCAAGATCGATGGCGAAGCCTTCGCCGGCGGTTCGGCCAAGGGCACTCAGCTGGTGCTGGGTTCCGGTCGCATGATCCCAGGCTTCGAAGAAGGTCTGGTCGGTGCCAAGGCCGGTGAAGAGCGCGTTCTGAACCTGACCTTCCCTGAGAACTACCAGAACCTGGATCTGGCCAGCAAGGCTGCCGAGTTCACCGTTACCGTCAACAGCGTTTCCGAGCCCAAGCTGCCTGAGCTGACCGAAGAGTTCTTCGCCCAGTTCGGTATCAAGGAAGCCGGTGTCGATGGTTTCCGCGCCGAAGTTCGCAAGAACATGGAGCGTGAACTGCGTCAGGCGATCAAGACCAAGGTCAAGAATCAGGTAATGGACGGCCTGCTGGCTGCCAACCCGATCGAAGTACCAAAGGCCCTGCTGGAAAACGAAGTGAACCGCCTGCGCGTTCAAGCCGTTCAACAGTTCGGTGGCAACATCAAGCCAGAGCAACTGCCTGCTGAGCTGTTCGAAGAGCAAGCCAAGCGTCGCGTCGTGCTGGGCCTGATCGTCGCCGAAGTGGTCAAGCAGAACGAGCTGAAGCCGGACGAAGACCGCGTACGTGAGCTGATCCAGGAAATGGCTTCGGCCTACCAGGAGCCTGAGCAAGTCGTGGCGTGGTACTACAAGAACGACCAGCAACTGAACGAAGTCCGTTCGGTTGTGCTGGAAGAACAAGTTGTGGATACTGTTCTGCAGAAAGCGACTGTGACCGATAAATCGGTCTCTTACGAAGAAGCTGTCAAGCCGGCGCAAGCACCAACTGCCGACTGATTTCCTTCTCTCGTAGGAAAACACCATAAGCCAGCCTTCGTGCTGGCTTATGCGTATTCAAGACATGACTATTTGGGAGTGAGTGCAGGACATGTCCCGCAATTCTTATTATCAGCAGAGCTCTGACATCCAGGCCGCAGGCGGCCTGGTCCCGATGGTTATCGAGCAATCCGCTCGTGGCGAACGTGCCTACGATATTTATTCGCGCCTCTTGAAGGAGCGGATCATCTTCCTGGTTGGCCCGGTAGAGGACTACATGGCTAACCTGGTAGCGGCGCAGATGCTGTTCCTTGAAGCGGAAAACCCGGACAAGGATATCCATCTCTATATCAACTCGCCGGGTGGTTCGGTGACTGCGGGCATGTCGATCTACGACACCATGCAGTTCATCAAGCCAGACGTCTCCACCATCTGCATCGGCCAGGCCTGCAGCATGGGTGCGTTCCTGTTGGCCGGTGGTGCCAAGGGCAAGCGTCATTGCCTGCCGAACTCGCGGATGATGATTCACCAGCCGCTGGGTGGTTTCCAGGGTCAGGCGTCGGACATCGACATCCATGCCAAGGAAATTCTTTCGATCCGTTCGCGTCTGAACGAACTGCTGGCGTTCCACACCGGTCAGTCGATCGAAACCATCGAGCGTGACACCAACCGTGACAACTTCATGAGCGCTCAACGCGCTGCCGAGTACGGCCTGATCGACTCGGTGTTCGACAAGCGTCAAATGACTGCTTGATCGACTCAAAAGCAGGTGCTGGGCCCGCCCAGCCACCTGCGGACTTGAAAAAGCCCGCAATTGCCTTCATCTTGTGTTGCAAGCCTACCGGATTGGATCGATCGAATGACTGACACCCGTAACGGCGAGGACAACGGCAAATTGCTCTATTGCTCCTTCTGCGGCAAAAGCCAGCATGAAGTGCGCAAGTTGATTGCCGGCCCCTCGGTATTTATCTGCGACGAGTGCGTCGACCTGTGCAACGACATCATCCGTGAGGAGGTGCAGGAAGCCCAGGCCGAGAGCAGTGCGCATAAATTGCCTTCGCCGAAAGAAATCAGCGCCATCCTGGACCAGTACGTCATTGGTCAGGAGCGCGCGAAAAAGGTCTTGGCCGTAGCGGTGTACAACCACTACAAGCGCCTGAACCAACGCGACAAGAAAAACGACGACGTCGAACTTGGCAAGAGCAACATCCTGCTGATCGGCCCGACTGGTTCGGGCAAGACGCTGCTCGCTGAAACCTTGGCGCGCCTGCTGAATGTGCCGTTCACCATCGCCGATGCCACCACGCTGACTGAAGCGGGCTATGTCGGTGAGGATGTCGAGAACATCATTCAGAAGCTGTTGCAAAAGTGCGACTACGACGTCGAAAAAGCCCAGATGGGTATTGTCTACATCGACGAAATCGACAAGATTTCGCGTAAGTCGGACAACCCGTCGATTACCCGCGATGTGTCGGGTGAGGGCGTGCAGCAAGCGCTGCTCAAGCTGATCGAAGGCACGGTCGCTTCCGTTCCGCCGCAAGGTGGCCGCAAGCACCCGCAGCAGGAGTTCCTGCAGGTCGATACGCGCAACATCCTGTTTATCTGTGGCGGTGCGTTCTCTGGCCTGGAAAAAGTGATCCAGAGCCGTTCCACCCGCGGCGGCATCGGCTTCACTGCCGAAGTACGCAGCAAGCAGGAAGGCAAGAAGGTTGGCGAGTCGCTGCGTGAAGTCGAGCCGGACGATCTGGTCAAGTTTGGCCTGATCCCTGAGTTCGTCGGTCGTTTGCCCGTGTTGGCAACCCTCGACGAGCTGGATGAGGCTGCCTTGATGCAGATCCTGACCGAGCCAAAGAACGCCCTGACCAAGCAGTACGCCAAGTTGTTCGAGATGGAAGGCGTGGACCTGGAGTTCCGCAACGACGCGCTGCGTTCAGTTGCCCGCAAGGCACTGGAGCGCAAGACCGGCGCACGTGGCCTGCGTTCCATTCTCGAAGGCATCCTGCTCGACACCATGTACGAGATTCCTTCGCAGAAGGATGTCAGCAAGGTGGTGATCGACGAGAGTGTCATCGATGGTTCTTCGCAGCCGCTGTTGATCTATGAGAACAGCGAGCCGCAAGCCAAAGCTGCACCTGATGCCTGAGCCCTTCACCGGCTCGAATCAGCAAGGGGCCTTCGGGCCCCTTTGCTTTTCCTGTCGTAGAGCTTGTTTTTTTCCGGGGCTGCCCCCACATTAGGTTCAAGCTCAAATTCCATCGGTTTTACGGCCACAAGGCCGCTGTAGAGGCGAAATCATGAAGACAACCCTCGACTTGCCTCTTTTGCCATTGCGTGATGTTGTCGTCTATCCGCACATGGTTATCCCGCTGTTTGTGGGGCGCGAGAAGTCCATCGAGGCCCTCGAGGCCGCGATGACGGGCGAGAAGCAGATCCTCCTGCTGGCCCAGAAGAATCCAGCCGACGATGATCCAGGCGAAGACGCCCTGTATCGTGTGGGCACCATCGCTACCGTTCTGCAGCTGCTGAAACTGCCTGATGGCACCGTCAAGGTGCTGGTCGAGGGTGAGCAGCGTGGTGCTGTCGAGCGTTTCAACGAAGTTGACGGGCACATCCGTGCCGAAGTCGCACTGATCGACGAGTCGGGAGCCGCTGACCGCGAATCCGAAGTGTTCGTGCGCACGCTGCTGTCGCAGTTCGAGCAATATGTCCAGCTGGGCAAGAAAGTCCCGGCTGAAGTCCTGTCGTCGCTGAACAGCATCGATGAGCCGGGTCGTCTGGTCGACACCATGGCTGCACACATGGCGCTGAAAATCGAGCAGAAACAGGAAATCCTCGAAATCATCGACCTGGGTGCCCGGGTTGAGCATGTCCTGGCCTTGCTGGATGCCGAAATCGACCTGTTGCAGGTCGAGAAGCGCATCCGCGGCCGGGTCAAGAAACAAATGGAGCGCAGCCAGCGCGAGTACTACCTGAATGAGCAGATGAAGGCCATTCAGAAAGAGCTGGGCGATAGCGAAGAAGGTCACAACGAAGTCGAAGAGCTGAAAAAGCGCATCGACGAGGCGGGCCTGCCCAAGGATGCCTACGCCAAGGCGCAAGCCGAGCTGAACAAGCTCAAGCAGATGTCTCCGATGTCTGCTGAAGCGACCGTGGTGCGCTCCTATCTGGACTGGCTGGTTCAGGTACCGTGGAAAGCTCAGAGCAAGGTCCGCCTGGACCTGGCCAAGGCCGAAGAAATCCTCGATGCCGACCACTATGGCCTGGAAGAGGTCAAGGAGCGCATCCTTGAGTACCTTGCCGTACAGAAACGGGTCAAAAAGATCCGTGGTCCGGTGTTGTGCCTGGTGGGCCCGCCCGGTGTCGGTAAAACGTCCCTGGCGGAGTCGATCGCGGCTGCGACCAATCGCAAGTTCGTGCGCATGGCGCTGGGCGGCGTGCGTGACGAGGCCGAGATTCGTGGCCACCGGCGTACCTACATCGGCTCGATGCCGGGTCGCCTGATCCAGAAAATGACCAAGGTTGGTGTACGCAACCCACTGTTCCTGCTCGATGAAATCGACAAGATGGGCAGCGACATGCGTGGCGACCCAGCTTCGGCGCTGCTGGAAGTGCTGGATCCAGAGCAGAACCACAACTTCAACGATCACTACCTTGAGGTCGATTACGACCTGTCGGACGTGATGTTCCTCTGCACCTCGAACTCGATGAACATTCCACCAGCCCTGCTGGACCGTATGGAAGTCATCCGTTTGCCGGGGTACACCGAGGACGAAAAGATCAACATCGCTGTCAAGTACCTGGTGCCGAAGCAGATCAAGGCCAACGGCTTGAAGAAAGGCGAACTGGATATCGACACCACGGCGATTCGCGACATCATTCGCTACTACACCCGTGAAGCCGGTGTGCGTGGCCTTGAGCGTCAGATTGCCAAGGTTTGTCGCAAGGTGGTCAAGGAACACACCGGGCACAAGCAGGTGGCCGTCAAGGTGAGTGGCGATCAGCTCGAGCATTTCCTCGGCGTTCGCAAGTTCCGTTATGGTCTGGCTGAGCAGCAGGATCAGGTTGGCCAGGTTACGGGGCTGGCCTGGACTCAGGTGGGTGGCGAATTGCTGACCATCGAAGCGGCTGTGGTGCCAGGCAAGGGCCAGTTGATCAAGACCGGTTCGCTGGGCGATGTCATGGTTGAGTCGATCACCGCTGCACAGACCGTCGTCCGTAGCCGGGCCCGCAGCCTGGGTATTCCTGCAGACTTCCACGAGAAGCGTGACACCCATATCCACATGCCGGAAGGGGCCACGCCGAAGGACGGTCCAAGTGCAGGTATCGGTATGTGCACCGCGCTGGTGTCGGCACTGACCCAGATTCCGGTGCGTGCCGATGTGGCAATGACCGGTGAAATTACCCTGCGTGGTCAGGTATTGGCGATTGGTGGTTTGAAGGAAAAACTACTGGCCGCACACCGTGGCGGAATCAAGACGGTGATCATTCCGGAAGAGAATGTGCGGGATCTGAAAGAAATTCCTGAGAATATTAAGCGGGATCTGCAGATTAAACCCGTGAAATGGATTGACGAAGTCCTCCAAATTGCGCTGCAATACGCCCCGGAGCCCTTGCCAGATGTGGCTCCCGAGATTGTCGCAAAGGATGAAAAGCGCGACGGTGATTCCAAGGAAAGAATCAGCACGCATTAATACGTATTTGGTTGGGGGGCTTGGTTGGCGGCAGTTAGAGCCTTTGTTATAGGGCGGCACTTAAATGCCAACTGGCCACCCAGCATCGTTTTGCTTTGATTACATACTTAGAAACAAACTCAATAGAGATATAAGGGGACTTAGAGTGAACAAGTCGGAACTGATTGACGCTATCGCTGCATCTGCTGACATCCCGAAAGCTGTAGCTGGCCGTGCGCTGGATGCAGTAATCGACTCCGTCACCGGCGCCCTGAAGGCAGGTGACTCGGTTGTACTGGTAGGCTTCGGCACGTTCTCCGTGACCGACCGTCCTGCGCGTACCGGCCGTAACCCGCAAACCGGTAAGACTCTGGAAATCCCTGCTGCCAAGAAGCCAGGCTTCAAAGCTGGTAAAGCACTGAAAGAAGCCGTCAACTAAGTCGCTTCTTTCGGGCTTACGCCTCGTCGAATAAGGCCATGGCCTGGTTCGACAGCGAAGCGCAAAGGGGGCAAGCCTCTCGAGAGGCGTCTCCTCCGAAAGCTTAGATATCCGGCTTTCGACCGCTTCGCCAGCTACGAGAAGGCGCATCCTCGGATGCGCCTTTCTTCTATCAGGACTCTACCCACGCTCCACGGTTGCTTTATCAGTACAACCGTTTCTGGGGGACGCATGCTGCAGAATATCAGGGACAATTCACAAGGTTGGATTGCCAAGACCATCATCGGTGTCATCGTAGCCTTGATGGCGCTGACCGGCGTCGATGCCATCTTCCAGGCCACCAGCCACAGCCAGGACGCTGCCAAGGTCAATGGCGATGCCATTAGCCAGAACGAGCTGAGCCAAGCGGTCGACATGCAACGTCGTCAGCTGATGCAACAGTTGGGCAAGGATTTCGACGCCTCCCTGTTGGATGAAAACATGTTGCGCGAAGCGGCACTCAAGGGGCTGATCGATCGCAAGTTGCTGCTTCAAGGGGCCCACGATGCCAAGTTCGCGTTCTCCGAAGCGGCGCTGGATCAACTGATCCTGCAGACGCCGGAGTTCCAGGTTGACGGCAAGTTCAGTGCCGAGCGCTTCGACCAGGTCATTCGGCAGATGGGTTACGGCCGTCTGCAGTTCCGCGAAATGCTGGCGCAGGAAATGCTCATTGGCCAACTGCGTACCGGCCTTGCCGGAAGCGGTTTTGTGACCGACTCGCAGGTTGAAGCATTCGCCCGTCTGGAAAAACAGACCCGTGACTTCGCCTCCATCACCTTCAAGGCAGATGTTGCTGCGAGCAAGGTGAGCGACGACGAGATCAAGGCTCACTACGACGCGCACGCCAAGGAGTTCATGAGCCCGGATCAAGTGGTCATCGACTACCTGGAGCTGAAGAAGTCCGCGTTCTTCGATCAGGTCAGTGTCAATGAAGATGAGCTTCAGGCGCTGTATGAGAAAGAAATTTCCGGCCTCGCCGAGCAGCGTCATGCCGCGCACATCCTCATCGAAGTCAACGACAAGGTGAATGAAGCGCAGGCCAAGGCTCGTATCGAAGAGATTCAACAGCGCCTGGCCAAAGGTGAAGACTTTGCCGCGCTGGCCAAGGAGTTTTCGCAGGACCCGGGCTCGGCCAGCAATGGCGGTGACCTCGGCTTTGCGGGTCAGGGCGTTTACGACCCGGCTTTCGAAGAGGCGCTGTACGCGCTGGACAAGGATCAAGTGTCGGCCCCGGTTCGTACCGACTACGGCTTTCACCTGATCAAGCTGTTGGGTGTGCAAGCACCTGAGGTGCCAAGTTTCGCCAGCCTGAAAGACAAGCTGACGCGAGAGTTGAAGACGCAGCAGGTCGAGCAGCGCTTTGTCGAGGCGACCAAGCAACTGGTTGACTCCGCATTCGAGGCCTCCGACCTGAGCCAGCCAGCTCAGGAGCTGGGCTTGAAGGTCAAGACGTCCGAGCCTTTCGGTCGTGAAGGTGGCGAAGGCGTGACGGCTAACCGTGCTGTGATTCAGGCGGCGTTCAGCCCTGAAGTCATGGAAGAGGGCGCTAACAGTTCGTCCATCGAGCTGGACCCTGAAACGGTCGTGGTCATTCGCGTCAAAGAGCATCGCAAGCCGGCCCAGCTGCCGCTGGAAGCGGTCGCCGACAGCATTCGCAAGCACCTGGCCAAGGAGCACGCCAGTGCTGCTGTGAAGGCTAAAGGCGAAGCCCTGATTGCCGGCCTGCGTGACGGCAAGATCGCGCCGACAGCGGCGTATGAGGGCCAGAGCTGGAAGGTACAGGAAGCAGTGACGCGTAATCAGGACGGTATTGATCCTGTAGAGCTGCAAGCCCTGTTCCGCATGGGCAAGCCTGAAGCCAAGGACAAGCCGCTCTTCGGCAGTGTCAGCCTGGCCGATGGCAGCTTCGTTGTACTGCGTCTGGATGGCGTCAACGAAGGTTCTGCGGCCACTGACGAAGAGAAGTCGGCCTACCGTCGCTTCCTGGCGTCGCGTGCTGGCCAGCAAGACTTTGCAGCCTACCGCAAGCAGTTGGAAGCCAAGGCGGACATCACTCGCTACTGAGTGACGTTCCTCTAGAGCAGCAACGGCAACCGACAAAGCCCCTGACCGAAAGGCCAGGGGCTTTTGTTTGGGGCAAGTGCCACGGCCTACAGCTTCCTGTGGGATGCAGGCTTGGCGTCTGTATCGTTGGCCCACAAATACAAACCCCCGCTAAAAAGCGGGGGTTTGTTTGCAACTACGGCTGTGGCTTACTCGGAGAGATCGCCCATGGCGGTGGTGTTGAAGCCGCCGTCTACGTACATGATTTCGCCGCTGATGCCCGACGCCAGGTCGGAGCAGAGGAAGGCGCCAGCGTTGCCGACTTCCTCGATGGTGACGTTACGACGCAGTGGGGTCTGGGCTTCGTTGGCAGCCAGCATCTTGCGGAAGCTCTTGATGCCGGAGGCAGCCAGTGTACGGATCGGGCCAGCGGAAACGGCGTTCACGCGGGTGCCCTCTGGGCCCAGGCTGCCGGCCAGGTAGCGTACGCCGGCTTCCAGGCTGGCCTTGGCCATGCCCATGACGTTGTAGTTCGGCATGGTGCGCTCTGCGCCCAGGTAGGACAGGGTCAGCAGGCTGCCATTACGGCCTTTCATCATTTCGCGACCGGCCTTGGCCAGGGCGACGAAGCTGTAGGCGCTGATGTCGTGGGCGATGCGGAAACCTTCGCGGGTGGTGACCTCGGTGAAGTCGCCATCCAGTTGGTCGCCCGGGGCGAAGCCAACCGAGTGCACGATGCAATCCAGGCCGTCCCACTTCTTGCTCAGTTCCTCGAAGACCTTGGCGATCTCTTCGTCGCTGGCAACGTCACAGGGGAAGCACAGCTCAGGGCTGGAGCCCCAGCCAGCGGCGAACTCTTCGACGCGGCCCTTGAGCTTTTCGTTCTGGTAGGTGAAGGCAAGTTCTGCGCCCTCGCGATGCATGGCGGCAGCAATACCGGATGCGATGGACAGTTTGCTTGCGACACCGACGATCAGTACGCGCTTACCGGCGAGAAAACCCATGTGTTGTTCCTCTTCAGGTTAATCGACAGCTGTTGGGGCCAAAAAGGCCGCTTCCAGCAGCTGCTGTGTATAAGTATGTTGCGGTGCAGCGAAAATGCTTGCCGCCGGACCTTGTTCAACCACCTGGCCCTGCTTGACCACGATCAGTTGGTGGCTTAGCGCCTTGATCACCGCCAGGTCATGGCTGATAAACAAGTAGGTCAGGTTGTACTTGGTCTGCAGCGAACGCAGCAGCTCCACCACTTGGCGCTGAACGGTCCGGTCGAGCGCCGAAGTGGGCTCGTCCAGCAGTATCAGTGCCGGTTTCAATACCAATGCCCGGGCAATGGCAATTCGTTGTCGCTGGCCTCCAGAGAACTCGTGAGGGTAGCGGTGCCGGGTTTCCGGATCCAGCCCTACCTCCTTGAGTGCCTCTATGATCGCCTGTTCCTGTTCTGCTGCCGTGCCAATCCGATGGATGCGCAGGCCCTCACCGACGATATCGCTCACGCACATACGTGGGCTGAGGCTGCCGAAAGGGTCCTGGAAGACCACTTGCATCTGCCGTCGGAACGGCCGAACCTGTTGCTGAGAAAGGCAGTCTAGCGCCTTTCCTTGAAAACGTATGGCACCTTGGCTGTGCAGCAACCGCAGAATCGCCAAACCCAGCGTGGACTTTCCGGAACCACTCTCGCCAACAATCCCTAGGGTTTGGCCCTGAGGCAGGCTGAAATTGATGCCGTCCACCGCCTTGACGTAATCGACTGTTCGTCGCATCAGGCCTTTTTTGATCGGGAACCACACACGCAGGTCTTCGACCTCCAGTAGCGGCTTGCCGATCGGGTTGTTCGCAGGCTGCCCACTGGGCTCTGCGCCCAGCAGCATCTGGGTATACGGATGCTGTGGAGCACTGAACAATTCGTTGCACGACGCTTGTTCGACGATGCAACCGCGCTGCATGACACATACGCGATGTGCAATTCTTTTTACCAGGTTCAAATCATGGCTGATCAGCAGCATGGCCATGCCCAGCCGCGACTGCAGCTCCCTGAGCAAGTTGAGAATTTTCAGTTGGACGGTCACGTCCAGGGCGGTGGTTGGTTCGTCGGCGATCAGCAACTCCGGCTCGTTGGCCAGGGCCATGGCGATCATTACCCGTTGACGTTGGCCACCAGAAAGCTCATGCGGGAGCGCCTTGAGGCGTTTGACCGGTTCGGGAATTCCCACCAGGTCCAGCAACTCCAGGGTGCGCTCGGTGGCGGCTTTACCCGTCAGGCCTTTGTGCAGCAGCAGTATTTCGTTGATCTGCTTTTCGATGGTGTGCAGCGGGTTCAGCGAGGTCATCGGTTCCTGGAAGATCATCGCAATGCGGTTGCCACGGATGTGGCGCATTTGCTTTTCGTCCAGTTTCAGCAGGTCGCGTTGCTCATAGTGGATGCTGCCGGAGGGGTGGCGGGCGATCGGGTAGGGCAGCAGGCGCAGGATCGAGTGAGCCGTCACCGATTTGCCTGAGCCGCTTTCGCCCACCAGGGCCAGCGTCTCGCCGCGGCGAACATCGAAACTGATATGTTCGACGGCCCGTTGTATCTGGTCGCCGACGACGAATTCGACGGAAAGGTCGCGGACTTCGATCAAATTGTCCTGATTCATCTTATTTCCTCGGGTCGAAGGCATCGCGGGCGGATTCACCGATGAACACCAGCAGGCTAAGCATCAGCGCCAGTACCGCAAACGCACTGATACCCAGCCACGGTGCTTGCAGGTTGGACTTGCCCTGTGCGACCAGTTCACCCAGCGATGGAGCGCCAGGCGGCAGGCCGAAGCCGAGGAAGTCCAGTGCGGTCAGGGTGCCGATTGCGCCGGTGAGAATGAAGGGCATGAAGGTCATGGTCGAGACCATGGCGTTGGGCAGGATATGCCGGAACATGATCGCGCCATTTTGCATGCCGAGGGCTCGCGCCGCACGCACGTACTCCAGATTGCGCCCGCGCAGGAATTCGGCACGCACCACGTCGACCAGGCTCATCCAGGAAAACAACAGCATGATGCCCAGTAGCCACCAGAAGTTCGGCTGCACGAAACTGGCCAGGATGATCAGCAGGTAAAGCACTGGCAAGCCTGACCAGATCTCCAGGAAGCGCTGCCCGGCCAGGTCTACCCAGCCACCATAGAAACCCTGCAGGGCGCCGCTGATCACGCCGATGATCGAGCTCAGGATTGTCAGGGTCAGTGCGAACAGCACCGAGATCCGAAAGCCATAGATTACCCGCGCCAGCACATCGCGCCCCTGGTCGTCGGTGCCCAGCCAGTTCTGTGCCGAGGGTGGCGCGGGGGCGGGGACTTTCAGGTCATAGTTGATGCTCTGGTAGCTGAAAGGAATGGGCGCCCAGAGTACCCAGCTGTCCTTGGCGGCCAGCAGTTCGCGGATGTACGGGCTCTTGTAGTTGGGCTCCAGCGGAAACTCGCCGCCAAAGGTGGTTTCCGGGTAGCGTTTGACCGCCGGGAAGTACCATTGGCCGTCGTAGCGCACGGCGAGGGGTTTATCGTTGGCGATCAGTTCCGCGCCCAGGCTCAGGCCGAACAGGATCAGGAACAGCCAGAGCGACCACCAGCCACGGCGGTTGGCTTTGAAGCGTTCAAAACGCCGGCGATTGAGCGGTGACAGTTTCATCTCATTGCTCCCGGCTTTCAAAGTCGATACGTGGGTCGACCAGGGTGTAGGTCAGGTCGCCGATCAGTTTCACGACCAGCCCCAGCAAGGTGAAGATGAACAGCGTGCCGAACACCACCGGGTAGTCACGGTTGATGGCTGCCTCGAAGCTCATCAGGCCCAGGCCGTCGAGCGAGAAAATCACCTCCACCAACAGCGAGCCAGTGAAGAAAATGCCGATGAAAGCCGAAGGGAAGCCGGCAATCACCAGCAGCATGGCATTGCGGAACACATGCCCGTAAAGCACACGGTTATTGCTCAGGCCCTTGGCCTTGGCGGTGACCACATACTGCTTGTTGATCTCGTCAAGGAAGCTGTTCTTGGTCAGCAGGGTCATGGTCGCGAAGTTGCCGATTACCAGTGCGGTCACCGGTAGTACCAGGTGCCAGAAGTAGTCGAGGATCTTGCCGGTGGTGCTCAGTTCATCGAAGTTGTTCGACGTCAGGCCGCGCAGCGGGAACCAGTCGAAGTAGCTGCCCCCTGCGAACAATACGATCAGCAGAATGGCAAACAGAAACGCCGGGATTGCGTAGCCGATGATGATCGCCGAACTGGTCCAGACGTCGAAATGGCTGCCGTGGCGGGTGGCCTTGGCGATGCCCAGGGGGATCGAGACCAGGTACATGATCAGGGTGCTCCACAGCCCCAGGGAAATCGAGACCGGGAGCTTTTCTGCGATAAGGTCGATGACCTTGGCATCGCGGAAGAAGCTTTCACCGAAATCGAGCCGGGCATAGTTCTTGATCATGATCCACAGGCGTTCCGGCGCCGACTTGTCGAAGCCGTACATGCGCTCGATTTCCTTGATCAGGGCCGGGTCCAGGCCTTGCGCGCCGCGGTAGTTGGAACCGGCTACCGACACTTCGGCGCCGCCGCCGGCAATCCGGCTGGTGGCCCCCTCGAAACCTTCGAGTTTGGCGATCATCTGCTCTACCGGGCCACCGGGGGCGGCCTGGATGATGATGAAGTTGATGACCAGGATGCCCAGCAGGGTCGGGATAATCAGCAGCAGGCGGCGTAGGGTATAGGCCAGCATACTAGTGTGCTCCGCTCGTCGATGCAGTCTCGGTCGGTGCTGCTACGGGCATCACAGGGGTAGTACTGGGTTTGATCCACCAGGTGTTGATGCCAATGTCGAACTTGGGCGGGGTTTGCGGATGGCCGATATGGTTCCAGTAGGCCACGCGCCAGGTTTTGATGTGCCAGTTGGGTACCACGTAGTAACCCCATAGCAATACGCGGTCGAGTGCGCGGGTATGGGCGATCAGGTCTTGCCGCGATTCGGCGTTGATCAGCGATTCCACCAGCGAATCCACGGCGGGGTCTTTCAGGCCCATGAAATTGCGGCTGCCCGGGTTGTCGGCACTGGCGCTTTGCCAATACTCACGCTGCTCGTTGCCCGGGGAGTTGGATTGCGGGAAGCCGCTGACGATCATGTCGAAGTCACGTGAGCGCAGGCGGTTGACGTATTCGGCAACGTCCACCCGGCGAAGGGTCAGATCGATACCAAGGTCGGCCAGGTTGCGTTTGTAGGGCAGCAGGACACGCTCGAACTCGGTCTGGGCCAGCAGAAATTCGATTTTCAGCGGTTTGCCCTGGGCATCGACCATCTTGTCATCCTTGATGCTCCAGCCGGCCTCCTGCAGCAGCTTGTAGGCCTTGCGCTGCTGTTCACGGATCATGCCGCTGCCATCGGTGACCGGGTTGGCGAAGGCCTGGGTGAAGACTTGCTCGGGAACCTTGCTGCGCAGGGGTTCAAGGATCTTCAGTTCGGCGGCATCAGGCAGGCCACGGGCAGCCATCTCGGAGTTTTCAAAGTAGCTGCCGGTGCGGGTATAGGCGCCGTTGAACAACTGCTTGTTGGTCCACTCGAAGTCCAGCAGCAGGCTCAGGGCTTCCCGTACCCGCACATCCTGGAACACAGGACGACGCAGGTTGAAGACGAAGCCTTGCATGCCGGTGGGCAGGCCGTTGGGGATTTCTTCACGGATCAGGCGACCTTCGCGTACCGCTGGCGTGTCGTAGGCCGTTGCCCAGTTTTTGGCGCTGCTTTCCAGCCAATAATCGAACTGCCCTGCCTTGAGTGCCTGCAGTGCGACGGTGTTGTCGCGGTAGTAATCGACCGTCATCTGGTCGAAGTTGTAGAAACCACGGTTGACCGGCAGGTCCTTGCCCCAGTAGTTCTTGTCGCGCACGTAGCGAATTGAGCGCCCGGGCTTGACCTCGGCGATGGTGTAAGGCCCGCTGCCCAGCGGGATTTCCAGGTTGCCCTTGGTGAAGTCACGACCTTCCCACCAGTGTTTGGGCAATACGGCGATCTGCCCGAGAATCAGCGGCAGCTCGCGGTTGTTGTTGTGCTTGAACTTGAACAGCACCCGCAGCGGATCTTCGGCGACCACTTCCGCAACGTCGGCATAGTAGCCGCGGTAAAGTGGGGCGCCGTGCTTGATCAGCATGTTGAAGGTGAACACCACGTCCTCGGCGCGTACTGGGTGGCCGTCGTGGAAGCGGGCTTCCGGGCGCAGGTAGAAGCGCACCCAGCTGTTGTCCGGGGCCTTTTCGATCTGTTGTGCCAGCAAGCCGTATTCGCTGAACGGTTCGTCCAGGCTGGCGCGGGCCAGGGTGTCGTAGATCAGGTCGAGGTTGTCCGCCGAGACGCCCTTGTTGATGAATGGGTTTAGGCTGTCGAAGCTGCCGAAGCCATTCTGGCGGAAGGTGCCGCCCTTGGGCGCGTCCGGGTTGACGTAATCAAAGTGCTTGAAATTGGCTGGGTACTTCGGCGCTTCGTTGTACAGGGTCAGCGCATGTTGCGGCGCGGCCAGGGTCTGCAGGCTGAGGCCAGCAAGCAACAGGCCAGCCAGTATGCGAAAGCCGGGCAATGGCGTCATTGGGCATTCTCCGAAGGCTTGAGCCACCAACTGTTAAGGCCCAGGGTATAGGGCGGTGTGGCGACGAAGGCGAACCGATTGCGGTAGGCCAGGCGGTGATTGTTCAGGTACCAGTTGGGAGTCATGTAGTGCTGCCAGAGCAGTACCCGGTCCAGTGCGCGAGTGGCCGCGACCTGCTCGTCCCGGCTTTTTGCGGCGAGCAGTACCTCCAGCAAGTGGTCGACCACCGGGTCCTTGACCCCTGCATAGTTTTTGCTGCCTTTGACCGCGGCCTGGCTTGAATGGAAATACTGCCACTGTTCAAGACCCGGGCTGAGGGTCTGGTTGAGCGTCATCAGAATCATGTCGAAATCGAACTGGTCCAGCCGCTGTTTGTACTGGGCGCGGTCAACGGTGCGCAAGCGTGCATCGATCCCGATGCTCGCCAGATTTTCGACATAAGGTTGCAGAATCCGCTCCAGGTTTGGGTTGACCAGCAGGATCTCCAGTTTCAAGGGTTGCCCCTTGGCGTTGAGCAGGCGTTGTCCGCTCAGTTTCCAGCCCGCCTGGTTGAGCAGTGTCAGGGCCTGGCGCAAGGTATCCCGGCCAATGCCCCGGCCTTCGGTGCTGCTGACCTTGAACGGCTGGGTGAACAGTTCTGGCGGCAGTTGGTTGCGGTAGGGCGAAAGCATTAGCCATTCTTGCCCGACAGGCAAGCCAGTGGCGCTGAACTCGCTGTTTGGGTAGAAACTGGTCGCGCGCTGGTAGGCGCTACTGAACAGGGTGCGGTTGGTCCATTCGAAATCCAGCATCAGGCCCAGTGCCTGGCGAACCCGGGTGTCGGCAAAGGTCGCCCGGCGGCTGTTCATGAACAGGCCTTGGGTCTGGGTTGGAATCTGGTGCGGGATCTGCGCCTTGATCACCTCGCCGCGACGTACGGCAGGGAAGGTATAGCTATTGGCCCAGTTCTTCGCCTGGTGTTCGATATAGATGTCGAATTCGCCCGCCTTGAAGGCTTCAAACGCAACATCGCTGTCGCGGTAGAACTCGAACTCAACCCGGTCGAAGTTGTACTTGCCACGATTGACCGCCAGGTCCTTGCCCCAATAGTTACTGACCCGCTCGAACACCAGGCTTCTGCCGGGCTGTACCTGAACAATGCGGTACGGTCCGCTGCCCAAGGGCGGTTCGAAGGTTGTGGCCTTGAAATCGCGTGTTTTCCAGTAGTGCTGCGGCAGTACCGGCATCTCGCCCAGGCGCAGGATCAACAGTGGATTGCCAGCGCGTTTGAACACGAAACGAATCCGCTGAGGGCTGAGGATGTCGACCCGTTGTACTTCCTGCAGGTTGGTGCGGTAAAGCGGATGACCTTCCTTGAGAAGCGTGCGATAGGAAAACGCGACGTCTGTCGCGGTAATCGGGACGCCGTCGTGGAAGCGCGCTTCAGGACGCAAGTTGAACACCACCCAGCTACGGTCCTCGCTGTACTCGACCGAGCGGGCGATCAAGCCGTAGCTGGACGTCGGCTCATCGCCGGAAGGATCGTACTGGCCGGTGCCGACCATGAGGGTTTCGTTCAGCTCGCTCACGCCATACTGCAGGAAGTTCGGCGTGGTTACCGGGCTGCTGCCCTTGAAGGTATAGGGGTTGAGCGTATCGAATGTGCCAAAGGCCATGGCCCGCAACGTACCGCCCTTGGGCGCTTGCGGATTGACCCAGTCAAAATGGGTGAACTTGGCTGGATACTTGAGCGTGCCAAACTGGGCGTAACCATGGCTTTCGATGATTGTTGCGCCCGCAGGAAAGCTCAAGGCCAGGCTGATTGACAGCAGGAGGGGGCGTATCAAGTCGGGGATCCATTCCAGGCGGCTTGGGCTTTGGTCTGGCTACAGTAACAGCTTGTATCGACAGGAAAAAGAGTACCGGGTCGCACAGGGGCGGCGCGGCACCGAGTTGATGTGCCGTGCGGCCTCAATGAGGCAGATAGACGGTCAGTGTCTGGCCTGGTTTGAGTGCGTGCGCGGTGCTCGGATTCCAGCGCTTGAGGTGCTGCATTTCGACGTTGAAGCGTTTGGCGACCATGTACAGCGAGTCACCTTTGCGCACCTTGTACTGGGTGGAGCGTTGCTTCACGGCACCTTTGGTGTCGCGCAAGGCAAGGGTCTGGCCGACCTTGACGTTGCGCCCGGAAAGCTTGTTCCAGCGTTGCAGATCGTTGACGCTGACACGGTTGGCTTTGGCAATGCTGGCGAGGTTGTCCCCCCGCTTGACCCGGTAGCTACGTGCGGTACCCGCTGTGCTGGGTTCCTCTTCTGCCAAGGCGGCTTTGAACACGGCCGGCTTGGGCTGCAAGCTGAGCAACTCTTCGGGCTTCATGTTCGACAGGCTGGTCGTGAGCAGTTGCGCTTTGGCCGTGGGGACCAGCAGTTGCTGTGGGCCATCGACCGTCATGCGTTTCTTGAAGGCCGGGTTGAGCTGATACATCTCGTCTTCGTCGATTTCGGCCAGGGCCGCCACGCGCGAAAGGTCCAGGCGGTCCTTGATCTCGATGGCCTCGAAGTAGGGTTCATTGGCAATCGGGTTGAGGTTTACGCCGTAAGCCTGTGGTGTCAGCACAACTTGCGAGAGTGCCAGCAGCTTGGGCACGTAGTCGCGGGTTTCCTTGGGGAGCGGCAGGTTCCAGTAGTCGGTCGGCAGGCCGAGACGTTCGTTACGCTCAATGGCGCGGCTCACGGTGCCTTCGCCGGCGTTGTAGGCCGCCAGTGCCAGCAGCCAGTCGCCGTTGAACATGTCGTGCAGGCGTGACAGGTAGTCCAGCGCTGCGTTGGTCGACGCGGTAATGTCGCGCCGACCATCATAGAAACGCGTTTGGCGCAGGTTGAAGTGCCGCCCGGTCGAGGGGATGAACTGCCATAGGCCGACCGCATGGGCGCGTGAATACGCCAGGGGGTTGTAGGCGCTCTCGATCGCGGGTAGCAGTGCCAGTTCCAGCGGCATGTCGCGCTCTTCAAGACGCTCGACGATGTAATGCATGTACAGGCTGCCGCGGTCACCGACTGTTTCCAGGTGCGAAGGGTTACTGGCAAACCACAGGCGCTGTTGCTCGATGCGCGGGTTGACCCCGATATCGTCCTGCAACTTGAAGCCCTGACGCATGCGCTCCCAGACATCATCCGGTGCCTGTTGTGCAGGCTTGTCGTGGATGAAGACCGGTTTTTGCTTCAGTCGGGCCTGGTAGTTGTGCGCGCGAACGCTCTCGGAGTCACCCATATGACTGGTGCTCTGGCAGCCCACGAGCGTGGCAGTCAGAGCCAGCGCGACAGCTTGTGCGACGCGCGTCAGGGTGACGGAATTGAGGGTTCTGCGGCTAAGGGACGACATTGGCTGGAAGTAAGTTCCTGGCAAAAATGTCGGGCGATTCTAGAAAGCAGCCGGGGGGTGGTCAACCTCTCAGAACTTTTGGTGCCCAGCCGCGTCTGCTTAGAACGTATCTTTCCAAGCCCTTAAGCCAGCAAAAACAGTACTTGGAGAGGCGCTTGGGGTGCCATTCCGTTCGTCCACTTTTTCTTTAACGGATGTTTCGCCGGTGCGCAAAAAGGGGTTCGTCAGCTTCTCCAGTGCCAGCGTGGAGGGTAATGTGATGCGATCGTGTGCGCGAAACTGGGTAACGTCGGCGAAGCGTTGGGCAATATGCGGGTTTTGTGGTTCCACCGCACAGGCAAAGCGCAGGTTGCTCAGGGTGTATTCATGTGTGCAATAGACCAGCGTCTCGGCTGGCAGGGCTGCCAGGCGTTGCAGTGACTGGTGCATTTGCTCTGCAGTGCCTTCGAACAGGCGACCGCAGCCTGCGGCGAATAGCGTGTCGCCGCTGAACAGTAGCGGTGTTGGTGTCTGGCTACTGTAATAAGCAATATGCCCCAGTGTATGACCGGGCACTGCCAGCACCTGGAACGTCAGGCCCAGCACGTGCAGGCGGTCGTTGTCGTTCAGGGCCAGGTCGCGGGCCGGGATTGGCTCTGTAGCCGGGCCGCACACCCGGGCGCCGGTGGTCGCCTTGAGCGTTTCGATGCCGCCGACATGATCGTGGTGGTGGTGGGTGATCAGAATGTCGCTCAACTGCCAGCCAGGGTGATGGTCGAGCCAGGTGAGCACGGGGCCGGCGTCCCCCGGATCGACGACCGCACAACGGCGGCTGGCAGGGTCCTGCAACAGCCAGATGTAATTATCGGAGAAAGCGGGCAGGGCATCGATCTGTATCATGGTGCGATTCGCCAAGCGTGGGACATTGGTGCATCTTAGAGGCTATGGGGTTCCACGAGAACCCGGCAAGCGGGAGAGGGCTATGACCGACAAAGCGTTCGCTCAGGCTGATCCGGACTGGCTTGAGCTGATCAGTCTGGCGAGAGACTGGTTCGGCGGGCCATTGGGGCAGTTGTTGCTCAAAGAAGAGCAGCGGCTGCTGGAGGAGGAACTGGGGCGTTACTTCGGTGGCTACCTGGTGCATTACGGCCCTTGTGCCGAGGCTCCGCCCAATGCGCCGCAAGTGCAACGCAATGTGCGCCTGGGCGCGCCGTTGCCAGGGGTGGAGATTGTCTGTGAAGAGCAGGCCTGGCCGTTGAGTGAGCACGCCGCTGATGTGGTCGTGCTGCAGCATGGGCTGGACTTCAGCCTTTCGCCGCATGGCCTGCTGCGCGAGGCCGCCAGCAGCGTGCGCCCTGGTGGGCATTTATTGATCGTCGGTATCAACCCCTGGAGTACCTGGGGAGTGCGTCATTTCTTTGCCCATGATGCCTTGCGCAAGGCGCGCTGCATCTCGCCCTCTCGCGTCGGCGACTGGTTGAACCTGCTGGGCTTCGCGCTGGAGAAACGCCGCTTCGGGTGCTATCGTCCGCCGCTCGCTTCCGCCGCCTGGCAACAGCGCCTGGAAGGCTGGGAGCGCTTGGCCGGCCGATGGCAGGGTGTCGGCGGTGGTGTCTACCTGTTGGTAGCGCGCAAAATGGTGGTTGGCCTGCGGCCGCTGCGCCAGGAGCGTCGCGAACCCATGGGCAAGTTGCTGCCCCTTCCGATGGCCAAGGTCAACCGACGCAATTCCGAACCCTGAGCGTGCAGGCTCGGGGGCAATTACTGATGAAAAAGGCTGTACATGAGCGAAAGCGTCGAGATCTACACCGATGGTGCCTGCAAGGGTAACCCTGGCCCCGGTGGCTGGGGCGCCCTGCTGATTTGCAAGGGTGTGGAAAAGGAGTTGTGGGGGGGCGAGCGCGAGACGACCAACAACCGTATGGAGTTGATGGCCGCCATCCGTGCGCTGGAAGCCCTCAAGCGCAGTTGCGAAGTGTTGTTGGTCACCGACTCGGAATATGTCATGAAGGGCATTAACGAGTGGATGGTCAATTGGAAGAAACGCGGGTGGAAAACCGCTGCCAAGCAACCGGTGAAGAATGCCGACCTGTGGCAGCAGCTTGACGAACAGGTCGGTCGGCACCAGGTGACCTGGAAGTGGGTGCGCGGCCACACTGGCCATGACGGCAACGAGCGGGCCGACCAGTTGGCCAACCGCGGTGTCGATGAAGTGCGCGGTCTGCGCTGAGCGTAAATCGGTCCGGCAAATGCCTGGGAGCTGAGGTAGAATTCCCGGCTTTCCCAATTGAGCACCCTGTCACTGTCGGCTTGGCCGGATCAGTGACGGGGTGCGGTTTTCTAGATGTGCGCGGCAGGAGATCACCGGCGTGGAGATGCATAACAACAGGTCGGTAGTGCTGGATACCGAAACCACCGGTATGCCGGTTACCGACGGTCACCGGATCATCGAGATCGGTTGTGTCGAGGTGATTGGTCGGCGTCTGACGGGCCGCAACTTCCACGTTTACCTGCAACCGGATCGGGAGAGTGACGAGGGCGCTATCGGCGTTCACGGCATCACCGATGCGTTCCTGATTGGCAAACCGCGCTTTGCCGAAGTCGCCGATGAATTCTATGAATACATCAAGGGTGCGCGGCTGATCATCCATAACGCGGCGTTCGACGTTGGTTTCATCAACAACGAATTCGCCTTGGCCGGTTACGCCGACCGCACTGACATCACCCAATACTGCGACGTGCTCGACACCCTGATGATGGCGCGGGAACGTCATCCAGGGCAACGCAACAGCCTTGATGCCTTGTGCAAACGCTACGGTATCGACAACTCCGGTCGCGACTTGCACGGCGCGTTGCTCGACTCCGAGTTGCTGGCAGACGTCTACCTGGCCATGACCGGCGGGCAGACCAGCCTTTCGTTGGCTGCCGACGGTGCCGAAGACAGTAACGGCAACAGCATTCAGGGCAGCGAAATTCGCCGGTTGCCGGCTGATCGTCAGCCTGGACGAATCATTCGGGCTAACGCCAGCGAGCTTGAAGCCCATCTTGCCCGCCTGGAAGCGATCGCCAAGTCCGCGGGTGGTCCGTCGTTGTGGCAACAGATGAACGAGGCGAACTGAAGTCGTTCCTGCACACTGGCGGCAACCTTCTAACCTGTGAAGTGAAAGGCTCTTCGGGCCTGTCGTTTCCGGGGTGGGGTGGCGCATGTACAAGGATCTTAAGTTTCCCGTTCTGATCGTTCACCGCGATATCAAGGCTGATACGGTTGCTGGCGAGCGCGTACGCGCCATTGCCCAGGAGCTGACGCAAGACGGCTTTGCGATTCTTTCGGCAGTGGATTACGCCGAAGGACGTTTGGTGGCGTCCACTCACCATGGCCTGGCGTGCATGCTGATCGCTGCCGAGGGTGCCGGGGAGAATACTCACCTGCTGCAGAACATGGTCGAGCTCATTCGCCTGGCGCGGCTGCGTGCGCCACACCTGCCGATCTTTGCCCTGGGCGAGCAAGTGACGCTGGAGAATGCGCCGGCAGAAGCCATGAGCGAGCTGAACCAGCTGCGCGGTATCCTCTACCTTTTTGAAGACACGGTACCGTTTTTGGCGCGGCAGGTGGCACGGGCTGCGCACAATTACCTGGACGGGCTGTTGCCGCCGTTCTTCAAGGCATTGGTGCAACACACTGCGCAGTCCAACTACTCCTGGCATACGCCGGGGCACGGTGGCGGCGTGGCGTATCGCAAAAGCCCGGTGGGCCAGGCGTTCCACCAGTTTTTCGGTGAAAACACCTTGCGCTCGGATCTCTCGGTGTCGGTGCCGGAGCTTGGCTCGCTGCTCGATCACACCGGGCCACTGGCTGACGCTGAAGCGCGGGCTGCGCGCAACTTTGGTGCGGACCACACCTTCTTTGTGATCAACGGCACCTCTACGGCCAACAAGATTGTCTGGCATGCGATGGTCGCTCGCGATGATCTGGTGCTGGTTGACCGCAACTGTCACAAGTCAGTGTTGCACGCCATTATCATGACCGGTGCAATCCCTTTGTACCTGTGCCCTGAACGCAACGAACTGGGCATCATCGGGCCGATCCCGCTGAGTGAATTCAGCCGCGAGTCGATTCAGGCCAAGATCGACGCCAACCCGCTGGCGCAGGGCCGCGCGCCGAAGGTGAGAATGGCCGTGGTGACCAACTCGACCTATGACGGCCTGTGCTACAACGCCGAGCTGATCAAGCAGATGCTCGGCAACAGTGTCGAGGTGCTGCACTTCGACGAAGCCTGGTATGCCTATGCGGCGTTTCATGAGTTTTTCGCCGGGCGTTTCGCCATGGGAACGTCACGCAGTGCGGACAGCCCGCTGGTGTTCAGCACCCATTCGACCCACAAATTGCTGGCAGCCTTCAGCCAGGCTTCGATGATCCATGTGCAGGATGGCGGGGCTCGGCAGTTGGACCGAGACCGTTTCAACGAAGCGTTCATGATGCATATTTCCACGTCGCCGCAATACAGCATCCTGGCGTCGCTCGACGTGGCGTCGGCGATGATGGAAGGCCCGGCCGGGCGTTCTTTACTACAGGAAATGTTCGATGAAGCGTTGAGCTTCAGGCGGGCCCTGGCCAACCTGCGCACGCATATCGCCGCCGATGACTGGTGGTTCAGTGTCTGGCAACCACCACGGGTCGAAGGTGCGCGGGCGGTGGCTACTGCTGACTGGCTGCTGCA
The DNA here is from genome assembly GCF_002858665.1 of Pseudomonas sp. FFUP_PS_473. Lineage (NCBI taxonomy): Bacteria > Pseudomonadati > Pseudomonadota > Gammaproteobacteria > Pseudomonadales > Pseudomonadaceae > Pseudomonas > Pseudomonas sp. FFUP_PS_473. The sequence continues at coordinate 36,595 of NZ_PJQQ01000003.1, read as the reverse complement.
GCCGCAGGCCGCATGGCACGGGTTTGGCGAGGTGGCCGATGACTATGTGCTGCTCGATCCGATCAAGGTCACGTTGGTCATGCCGGGCCTGACTGCGGACGGTGCGCTGGGCGAGCACGGGATTCCGGCGGCCGTGGTCAGCAAGTTTCTCTGGGAGCGAGGGCTGGTGGTGGAAAAGACCGGGCTCTATTCCTTCCTGGTGCTGTTTTCCATGGGTATTACCAAGGGCAAGTGGAGCACCTTGCTGACCGAGCTGCTGGAGTTCAAGCGCAACTACGACGCCAATACCGACTTGCTCGAAAGCCTGCCGTGCGTGGCAAACCTGGCCCCGTCGCGTTACCAGCGGTTGGGCCTGCGTGACCTGTGTGACCAGTTGCACGACTGTTACCGCAGCAATGCCACGGCCAAGCAACTCAAACGTTTGTATACCCGGTTGCCGGAGGTGGTCATGAAGCCGGCCGATGCCTACGACAAACTGATCAGGGGGGAGGTGGAGGCGGTGCCCATCGACCAATTGATCGGGCGTATTGCCGCCGTCATGTTGGTGCCGTACCCGCCGGGCATACCCTTGATCATGCCGGGTGAGCGCTTCACCGAGGCGACACGCTCAATCATCGACTACCTGGCCTTCGCGCGGGCTTTCGACACCGGTTTTCCCGGCTTTGTCGCGGACGTGCATGGGCTCCAGCATGAAGACACCGCCCAGGGGCGGGTCTATACCGTCGATTGCATTACGCCCTGAATGGGCTCAGGGGATGCGGATGATCTCCACACCGCTTTGCACCAGTTCAAAGCGGTCCTCACCCAGGTGGTTGACCCGGTCACCGATCGCCAGGCGGTAGGTGGTAACGGGGAGCGAGGCGGCAGTTCCATCGGCCTGCAGGGTAGATTCCTGGAACTCATGTACAGGGTAGATACGTCCTTCAGCATCCCGTGCATGAAATTGTCCGACCAGTACTGCTGTCATTTAACGTGCAACCTCTGAAATAAAAATGCGCTGTCAGCCATAGACCGCTGTAACTGCGGGGAGTTTTGCCAGTGTAGAAAAAAACTGAGGAGCTGCACTGATCGTCTATACCTAAAATTCCCTATGTTTTTCAGGTTGGAGAGCGCTATGAGTCCGGTCTATTCAGTTGCGGTGCTGGTGGGCAGCCTGCGTAAGGAGTCCTTGAATCGCAAGGTTGCTCGCGCGCTTGCCGAGTTGGCGCCCCCCAGTCTCAAATTGAGTATTGTCGAAATTGGCGGGCTGGCGCTGTACAACGAAGACATTGATGGCACGCCACCCGCTGCCTATACGGCTTTTCGTGAGCAGATTCGCAACAGCGATGCACTGTTGTTTGTGACACCTGAGTACAACCGTTCGGTCCCAGGTGTGCTGAAAAACGCCATTGATGTGGGTTCACGGCCCTACGGGCAGAGTGCCTGGAGCGGCAAGCCGGGCGCCGTAATCAGTGTGTCGCCGGGTGCGGTGGGGGGCTTTGGTGCCAACCATCATTTGCGCCAGTCGCTGGTGTTCCTCGACGTGCCCTGCATGCAGCAGCCTGAGGCATATGTAGGCGGGGCGGGGAGCCTGTTCGATGAACATGGCAAGCTTTCGGAGAAAACCCGGCCGTTTCTGCAGGGGTTCATTGACAGCTATGCGCGCTGGGTCGCGCTGCATCAGCGTTGAGGTGAGGCCGGCTCCTTTCAGGAGCCGGCACTGCGCAGTCAAACCGCTTGCGGCATCTCACCTCGGGCCAGACGCTGGTTGATGTCAGCGATCACGCCGGGTAACTCATTGATAGTGTCGATCAGGTAGTGCGGGCGCGAACCTTCGAACATCGCATGAATGCGTTTGCGCTCGGCTTCCAGCGTGTTCGGGTCGAGGGCGCGATAGCCTTCGTAGGTCAGGCCCAGGGCGTTGCCGGAACAGACCAGGGCGACGGTCCACATGCCGGCGCGGCGGCCTTCGAGGATGCCTGGCACGGTGTCATCGACCTTGACGCATGCAGCGACGTCGTCGATGCCCAAGGCAATCACGTTGGCCAGCGCTTGCGCCGGCCAAGGGCGTCCATTAGGGGTTTCGTCGGTGGCCACTACGTGGTCGGCAACATAGCCGTTCTTTGCCGCCAGTTCGACCACCTTGTCCATCACCACTTTCGGATAGCCCGAGCACGAGCCGATCTTCAGGCCGTTCTGACGCAGGCCGGTGAGGGTGTCCAGCGCGCCGGGGATCAGTGCCGAATGCACGGCGATCTTCTCGATCTGCAGCGGCATGAAACGCTGGTAAATGGCGGTCACGTCATCATCGGTCGGGGTGCGCCCGAACACCTTGCGGTAGCGCTCGGCAATCTGCGGTTGGTCGCAGAGGGTGCGGATATGGTCCCATTTGCCCATGCCCATCGGGCCGCGGGCTTCCTCGATAGAAACCTCGACGTCGAACTCGGCAAAGGCTTCGACGAAGATCTGCGTGGGTGCAAAGGAGCCAAAGTCGACCACGGTACCGGCCCAGTCGAGGATCGCGGCTTGCAGGTGTGTTGGGTTTTTGTAGTTCATCGGTGAATTCCTTGATCGGTCATGCCATCGGGCGGATTGAAAACGGCTTCAGATATCCAGCACTTCCATTTCGCGCAGCACTTCGGCAATGGCGTTGACGGCGGCGCTCATGCCGTCCGGGCCAACACAGCCGATGCAACCGACGCGGAAGGTTTCCACTTGGGTGAGCTTGCCAGGGTAGAGGATGAACCCCTTGGCCTTGACCCGCTCGTAGAAGTCTTTGAAGGCGTAGCGTGCATCACGAGGGGCGTGAAAGGTGACGATGATCGGTGCCTGGATGTCTGCCGGCAGGAAGCTGCGCAGGCCAATGGCGGCCATGCCATCGAGCAGGGTTTTGCAGTTGCTGGCGTAGCGCTGATAACGAGCGGGCAGGCCACCTTCCTCGTTGTACTGCAGCAGGGCTTCATGCAGGGCCGCGACCACATGGGTGGGCGGGGTGAAGCGCCATTGGCCGGTCTTGGCCATGTAGCTGTGTTGATCGTGCAGGTCCATTGCCAGGGAATGCGAGTTGCCTTCGGCAGCGGCCAGCGATGCCTGGTTGGCGAATACGAAGCCCATGCCTGGCACACCTTCCAGGCACTTGCCGGAAGCGGCGATCAAGGCATCGAAGGGCACTTCGCTGGCGTCGATCGGCAAGGCTCCGAACGAACTCATGGCATCGATGATCAGGCGCTTGCCGTGGTTGGCGACGACCCGGGCGATGTCGGGCAGCGGGTTGAGAATGCCGGTACTGGTTTCACAATGAATCAGCGCCACGTGGGTGATGCTGGCGTCGGCCTGCAGCAGGCGGTCGACATCGGCAGCCGTGGTCGGCTCGTCTTCTGCGGTTTCGAACGTGCTGTAGGCGCGCCCTAGTACTTCGCAGATTTTTGCCAGGCGCTGGCCGTAGGCGCCGTTGATCAGTACCAGCACTTTACCGTCGCGCGGTACCAGGGTACCGATGGCTGCTTCCACGGCGAAAGTGCCGCTGCCTTGCAGGGGAACACAATGGTGTGTCCCGGCGCCGTTGATGATGGCCAGCAGTTGTTGGCACAGGCTGGCGGTCAGTTGGTTGAAGTCACGGTCCCACGAGCCCCAGTCCACCAGCATTGCTTGCCGTGTACGGGCCGAAGTGGTCAGGGGGCCAGGGGTCAGCAGGATCGGAGCGGCAGTACTCATGGTGGTGGTCCTCACAAACTGTGGGCTGAAGGTACGGGGCTTAAGTTGCAATTCCGCGCGCCATCAATCAAATTGTTTGTTGTTATGCCAACTATAAGTGGGGCCGATACTGATGAACCTGTTCCAGCTCCGCGCCTTTGATGCCGTGGCCCGTGAAGGCAGTTTTACCCGGGCCGCCAATCGCTTGTTCATCAGCCAGCCAGCGGTCACCGGGCATATCAAGGCACTTGAAGAGCATTACCAGATCACCTTGTTGCGCCGTACGGCGCGCCGGGTGGAACTGACCGAGGAGGGCACCCGCCTGGCGGCGATCACCCGTGCCATGTTCAGCCTGGCTGAAGAGGCCCAGGCGATGCTTGAAGCCAACCGGCAGTTGCTGACCGGGCGCCTGGAAGTGGCCGCAGACGGCCCGCACCGGGTCATGCCGATGCTCGCGCAATTGCGCGCCCGCTACCCGGGCATTACGGTCAACCTGCGCCTGGGCAATGCTCAGGAAACCCTTGCGGCGTTGTTGTCCGAACATGCCGATGTGGCGGTACTGACCGAGGTGGAACCGCGCAAGGGGCTGTATTTGCAGAGCCTTGGGCCGTCGCATATCTGTGCACTGATTCCGGCCGGGCATGAATGGGCTGCCAGTACTGCGCAGTTGCCCATTGACCAGTTGGATAAACAGATCATGGTGCTGCGCGAGCCCAGTTCGATTACCCGGCGCACCTTCGATCAGGCGTGCAGCGAAGCGCAGGTGCAGCCCAGGGTCCTGCTGGAACTGGATAGCCGCGAAGCAGTGACCGAAGCCGTGGCGGCAGAGCTGGGTATCGGCATTGTCGCCTCGGTCGAAGTCAGCCACGACCCGCGTGTTGTGGCCCGGCCGATTGCCGGCCCGGGGCTGATCAACCAGCATATGCTGGGTTGTCTGGAACGGCGCCGTGAGCTTCGGCTGATACGGGCATTTCTGGACCTGGCACAGCAGGGCTGAAACGAGCGTTTTCGCTGGCGGAGCTCTAAGATGTCGACCGGCAACCTCAAGGGAAGGTGAAGTACAAGCGATGACGGAGAAAGACACGATCTCCATGCAACTGGTGCGTGAGGCCCTGTTGCAGAGTTGTGCAGCAGGCAGCGCCACGAGCGAGGTACTCAAACGGGTCGGCATCGACCCGCAGCAGTTGGGCCAGCTCGATGCCCGTGTGCCGGCCAGTGCCTATGCGCAGCTATGGCGGCTGTTGGCGCGACGTTGTCACGATGAGTTTTTCTGCATGGACCCGCGCGGCTTGCGCAGCGGCAGCCTGGCATTTTTGTGCCGTTCTTCCATGGCGCAGCCCACGCTGGGCGCCGCGCTGGAGTCGGCGCTGAGCTTCCTGTCATTGATGCTGGAGCACCTGCAACCGGTGTTGGTGCGCCAGCAGAGCCTGGCCGAAATCGTGGTCGGCGAACCTGAAGATGCACCTCGTCGGGCGTTTACCTACTTCACCTTCTGGATGATCGTTCATGGTGTCGCCTGCTGGCTGGCAGGGCGGCGTATTCCGATCCTGGCTATCGAACTGCGCTGTACCGAGCCGGACTTCTGCGACGACTACCGGGTGATGTTTTCCGAGAACCTGCAGTTCGGTCGCCCGCGCACGCGGATGATCTTTGCGGCCGAGTGCCTTGATCTTCCCGTCAGGCGCAGCGTCGATGAGTTGCAGCGCTTTCTGGCCGAAGCGCCCGCCAACATCCTGGTCAAGTACCGCGACCCGGCCAGCCTGGCGCGGCGTATTCGCCACGACCTGCGCGCGCTGCCCGCTGCTGCCTGGCCCGAGACCGAAGCCTTGGCCCAGCGCCTGTGCATTTCCGCCTCGACGTTACGGCGGCGCTTGGCCGATGAAGGGCAGACCTATCAGGGCTTGAAAGACAGTGTGCGCCGGGAACTGGCGATCACCTGGTTGGCCGAAGCCGACGTCAGTTTTGCTGACATTGCCGCGCGCCTGGGGTTTGCCGATACCAGCTCGTTCTACAAGGCATTCCGCAAATGGACCGGCAGTAACCCGGGGCACTACCGCAGCCTGATTCTTCTGCCGACCGACTGAGTGGCCAAACCAGTCATCCAGATTGCGCGCTTTGACCATTGCCGCAGGCAGTGACCAGCGCGACTATCAACAGATCATTCGTTTATTCCAAAAATAAGAAACGAGGAGTCTGGTGATGCGTGAATACAGCGTGGCTGCGGGCAGCTTCAACTATCAGCAGGCCGCCGACGAGGCCCTTGCAGGTAACCTTGAGGCGCTCAACGCCTGTGTTGAGTGCTGTGACCGACATGCCCAGGACGGGCGTATTGCGTTGAACTGCGAAGACCGTGACGGTAACAGCACGCACTACAGTTTTGCCGATCTGCAGGCCCGCGCCGCGCGGTTTGCCAACGTGCTCAAGGCTCAGGGTGTAGGCCCCGGCGACCGTGTGGCGGGTTTGTTGCCACGTACCGCAGAACTGCTGGTGACGATACTCGGTACCTGGCGCCTGGGTGCGGTGTACCAGCCGCTGTTCACCGCATTTGGCCCCAAGGCGATCGAGCACCGACTGGAAAGCTCCGGTGCCAAGGTGGTGATCACCGACCGCAACAACCGCAGCAAGCTCGATGACGTCGAGGGTTGCCCGCGGATTATCTCGGTGCTCGCTCAGGCTGACTCCGGCGACCTCGACTTCCATACCGAACTCAATGCTGCGGCGAGTGAATGCGAGCCTGTGCTGCTGAGCGCCGACGCACCGTTTCTGCTGATGTTCACCTCCGGCACCACCGGCCCGGCCAAGCCGCTGGAAGTGCCGCTGCGCGCGATCGTCGCGTTCCAGGGGTACATGCGCGACGCCATCGACCTGCGCCCGGAAGACGCTTTCTGGAACCTGGCCGACCCGGGTTGGGCTTACGGGCTCTACTATGCGGTTACCGGCCCGCTGTCGCTGGGCCACGCGACGACCTTCTTCGATGGCCCGTTCAGCGTTGAAAGCACCTGCAAGGTGATCAAGAAATACGGCATTACCAACCTCGCCGGTTCGCCGACCGCCTACCGTATGTTGATTGCTGCCGGTGAGGACTTTTCGGCGCCGATCAAGGGCTGCCTGCGGGTGGTCAGTAGCGCTGGGGAGCCGCTCAACCCAGAAGTGATCCGCTGGTTCGCCGAGCAGTTGAATGTGCCTATCCATGACCACTATGGCCAGACCGAGCTGGGCATGGTCCTGTGCAATCACCATGGTCTTGCGCACAAGGTGCATATGGGCGCCGCAGGTTTTGCCGTTCCAGGGCATCGCATTGTCGTGCTGGATGAGCAGCAGCGTGAACTGCCTGCCGGGCAGCCAGGCATTCTCGCCGTGGACCGTGAGCAGTCACCACTGTGCTGGTTCGCGGGTTATCACGGCCTGCCAACCAAGGCCTTTGTCGGCAAGTACTACCTGAGTGGCGACACCGTCGAGTTGAACGACGACGGCAGCATCAGCTTCGTCGGCCGCAGTGACGACGTGATCACCACCTCCGGTTACCGGGTTGGACCGTTCGACGTCGAGAGCGCCTTGATCGAACACCCTTCGGTGGTCGAGGCCGCGGTGATCGGCAAACCCGACCCAGAGCGCACTGAGCTGGTCAAGGCGTTCGTGGTGCTGGGGAATGGCCACAGCGCCAGCCCCGAACTGGCCGAAACCCTGCGCCAGCACGTGCGCCAACGCCTGTATGCCCATGCCTACCCACGTGAAATCGAATTTGTCAGCGAGCTGCCGAAAACCCCGAGCGGCAAGCTGCAGCGCTTCATCCTGCGCAATCAGGAAATCGCCAAACAACAAGCCGCGCTGGGTCAGACCGCCAGCGCCTGAGGAACCCGAACATGCACATTGCCAATAAAAACTTCATCGTCAGCGGCGCGGCCTCCGGGCTGGGCGCGGCCACCGCCGAAATGCTCATCGAGGCCGGTGCCCAGGTCATGCTGGTCGACCTCAATGCCGAGGCTGTAGCGGCCAAGGCGCAGGCCCTTGGCCCCAAGACACGTTACGCGGTTGCCGATATCAGCCAGGAAGCCGCCGCCAAGGCTGCTGTGGATGCCGCAGTTGAAGCCTTTGGTAGCCTTCACGGGCTGGTCAACTGTGCCGGCGTGGTCGGTGCCGAGAAGATCCTCGGTAAACAGGGCCCGCACGGCCTGGACAGCTTCAGTCGGGTGATCAACATTAACCTGGTCGGTAGCTTCAATTTGCTGCGTTTGGTTGCGGCGGCCATGGCTGAAACTGAGGCCGGTGCCGAGGGTGAACGCGGAGTGATCATCAACACTGCATCCATCGCTGCCTATGATGGCCAGATCGGCCAGGCAGCCTATGCTGCCTCCAAGGGCGCCATCGCCAGCCTGACGTTGCCGGCGGCCCGTGAACTGGCGCGGTTTGGTATCCGCGTGATGACCATCGCCCCAGGCATCTTCGAGACCCCAATGATGGCGGGCATGCCTCAGGAAGTGCGTGATTCGCTGGCTGCAGGTGTGCCGTATCCGCCACGCCTGGGGCGTCCGCAGGAATACGCGGCGCTCGCCCGTCACATTATCGAGAACAGCATGCTCAACGGCGAAGTGATCCGTCTCGACGGTGCGCTGCGCATGGCTGCCAAGTAATCAGAGAGTAACCATCATGACCCTCGCCAACGATCCAATTGTCATTGTCAGCGCCGTGCGTACCCCCATGGGTGGGCTGCAGGGTGACCTGAAAAGCCTGACGGCCCCGCAACTCGGCGCTGCAGCCATCCGTGCGGCCGTAGAGCGCGCCGGTATTGCCAGCGATAGCGTCGAGCAGGTGCTGTTCGGCTGTGTATTGCCTGCCGGTCTTGGTCAGGCGCCGGCCCGTCAGGCAGCCCTCGGTGCCGGCCTGGACAAGGGCACTACCTGTACAACCCTGAACAAAATGTGTGGTTCGGGCATGCAGGCCGCGATCATGGCCCATGACCTGCTGCTGGCCGGCAGCGCCGATGTGGTGGTGGCCGGCGGCATGGAAAGCATGTCCAACGCGCCGTACCTGCTGGACAAGGCCCGCAGCGGTTATCGCATGGGGCACGGCAAGATCATCGATCACATGTTCTTCGATGGCCTGGAAGATGCCTACGACAAGGGCCGCTTGATGGGCACCTTCGCTGAGGATTGCGCCGAGAAGAATGGCTTCAGTCGCAAAGCCCAGGACGATTTTGCCATTGCCTCGCTGACCCGCGCCCAGCAGGCGATCAAGGACGGCAGCTTCGCCGCCGAGATCGTTCCGGTCGAAGTCACCGTGGGCAAGGAACAGCGTCTGATCAGTGATGACGAACAGCCGCCCAAGGCGCGCCTGGACAAGATCCCGCAACTCAAACCGGCCTTTCGTGACGGTGGTACCGTAACGGCGGCCAACTCCAGTTCGATCTCCGACGGCGCAGCCGCGCTGGTGCTGATGCGCCATTCCCAGGCTGAGCAACGTGGCCTCAAGCCGCTGGCAGTGATCCATGGTCACGCAGCGTTCGCTGACACGCCATCGCTGTTCCCGGTTGCACCGATTGGCGCCATCGAAAAGCTGATGAAGCGCACCGGCTGGAACCTCGGTGAAGTCGATCTGTTTGAAATCAACGAAGCCTTTGCCGTGGTTACCCTGGCTGCCATGCAAGCGCTCGAATTGCCCCATGACAAGGTCAATGTCCACGGTGGCGCTTGCGCCCTTGGCCATCCGATCGGTGCGTCGGGTGCGCGGATTCTCGTCACGCTGCTCTCGGCCCTGCGCCAGAAAGGCCTGCGCCGAGGTGTGGCGGCGATCTGCATCGGCGGCGGTGAAGCCACGGCCATGGCCGTTGAATGCCTGTATTGAGGTCCACCATGTTAGTGAATGACGAACAACAGCAGATCAGCGACGCCGCCCGGCAGTTTGCCCAAGAGCGTCTGCGGCCCTTTGCTGAACAGTGGGACCGTGAGCACCGCTTCCCGAAAGAAGCCATGGTCGAAATGGCTGAACTGGGCTTCTTCGGCATGCTGGTGCCGGAGCAGTGGGGCGGTTGTGACACCGGTTACCTGGCTTACGCCATGGCCCTTGAGGAAATCGCTGCCGGTGATGGCGCCTGCTCGACCATCATGAGCGTGCACAACTCGGTGGGCTGTGTGCCGATCCTCAAGTTTGGCAATGACCAGCAGAAAGCCCAGTTCCTTACCCCGCTGGCCAGTGGCGCCATGCTCGGTGCGTTCGCCCTGACCGAGCCGCAGGCCGGTTCCGATGCCAGCAGCCTGAAAACCCGCGCCCGCCGTGATGGCGATCATTACGTACTGAATGGCTGCAAGCAGTTCATCACCTCCGGGCAAAATGCCGGTGTGGTGATCGTGTTTGCCGTGACGGATCCGGCAGCCGGCAAGCGCGGCATCAGCGCTTTCATCGTGCCGACGGATTCACCGGGCTACCAAGTCGCCAGGGTCGAAGACAAGCTGGGCCAGCATGCCTCCGACACCTGCCAGATCGTTTTCGATGACGTCCGCGTGCCGGTGGCCAACCGCCTCGGCGAGGAGGGCGAAGGCTACAAGATTGCGCTGGCGAACCTGGAGGGCGGGCGCATCGGCATTGCCGCGCAATCGGTGGGTATGGCCCGCGCAGCGTTTGAAGTGGCACGCGATTATGCCCGCGAGCGGCAAAGCTTCGGCAAACCGTTGATCGAGCATCAGGCTGTCGCGTTCCGTCTGGCCGATATGGCAACGCGCATCGCCGTGGCGCGGCAGATGGTGCATCATGCCGCAGCCTTGCGTGATGCAGGGCGTCCGGCGCTGGTGGAAGCCTCGATGGCCAAACTGTTTGCTTCGGAAATGGCCGAGAAGGTCTGCTCCGATGCCTTGCAGACCCTGGGCGGTTATGGCTATCTGAGCGACTTCCCGCTGGAGCGGATCTACCGCGATGTGCGGGTTTGCCAGATCTACGAAGGCACCAGCGACATTCAGCGCATGGTCATTGCGCGTAATCTTTGAAGGGAGCCGTTTGCATGACGTACGAAACCATCCTGTTGGACATCCGTGACAAGGTCGGTCTGATCACCCTCAATCGGCCGCAGGCGCTCAATGCCCTGAACGCGCAGATCGTGAGTGAGATCAACCAGGCGCTGGACCAGCTCGAACGCGACCCGAACATCGGCTGCGTGGTGCTTACCGGCTCCCAGAAGGCCTTTGCTGCCGGTGCCGATATCAAGGAAATGGCCGACCTGCGTTACCCGCAGATCTACGTCGATGACCTGTTCAGCGACGCTGACCGTATCGCCAATCGCCGCAAGCCGATCATTGCTGCCGTCTCCGGTTTCGCCTTGGGTGGCGGTTGTGAATTGGCGATGATGTGCGACTTCATCCTTGCCGCTGACAACGCCAAGTTCGGCCAGCCGGAAATCAACCTGGGTGTGCTGCCGGGCATGGGCGGTACGCAGCGCCTGACGCGCGCCGTAGGCAAGGCCAAGGCTATGGAACTGTGCCTGACCGGTCGCCTGATGGGCGCTGAAGAGGCCGAGCGTGCGGGGCTGGTTGCCCGTGTCGTACCTCAGGCGGAGTTGCTCGACGAAGCGCTGAAGGTCGCTGCCGTTATCGCCAGCAAATCGATCCCGATGACCATGATGGTCAAGGAAAGCGTCAACCGCGCCTTTGAAGTCAACCTCACCGAAGGTGTGCGCTTCGAGCGTCGCGTGTTCCATGCTGCCTTCGCCACTGAAGACCAGAAAGAAGGCATGGCGGCTTTCATCGCCAAGCGCGAAGCACAGTTCAAGGACCGTTAAGGCACCAACTCGCCGGCAAGGCCTGCTTCCGCACACATTGGGCGGTGGGAGCCAGGCCTTGCCAAGGTGCTACGACGCCTCCCAGACCTACTACCAAATAATGAGCCGCCCGCTGCCAACGGCTCATTCGCGGCTATCGACCTGCTGGCTAAGATCGAACCACTGCCTGCCCTTCGGCAGGCCTCGATCAGCAGAGGTTTGCGCATGATTTACGCAGCACCCGGCACCCCAGATGCCCTTGTCAGTTTCAAGCCCCGTTATGGCAACTACATCGGCGGTGAGTTCGTTGCGCCGTTGAGCGGCCAGTACTTCAGCAACAGCTCGCCGGTCAATGGCCAACTGATTGCGGAGTTTCCTCGCTCCAATGCGGCCGACATCGACCGTGCCCTGGACGCGGCCCATGCCGCTGCCGATGCCTGGGGGCGAACCTCGGTGCAGGACCGCTCGCGGATTCTGCTGCAGATTGCCGACCGTATCGAGCAGCACCTGGAAGTGCTTGCCATCAGCGAAACCTGGGACAATGGCAAGGCCATCCGTGAAACCCTGAATGCCGACGTACCCTTGGCCGCTGACCATTTCCGTTACTTTGCCGGCTGCATCCGTGCTCAGGAGGGTGGCGCCGCCGAGATCAATGACACTACGACGGCTTACCATTTCCACGAGCCGTTGGGTGTGGTCGGGCAGATCATCCCGTGGAACTTTCCGCTGCTGATGGCGGCCTGGAAGCTCGCGCCAGCGCTGGCCGCCGGTAACTGCATCGTGCTCAAGCCTGCTGAGCAGACGCCGCTGTCGATTACAGTGCTGGCCGAGCTGGTTGGCGACCTGTTGCCACCGGGCGTGTTGAACATCGTTCAGGGGTTTGGCCGTGAAGCGGGTGAGGCCCTGGCCACCAGCAAGCGCATCGCCAAGATCGCCTTCACCGGCTCCACCCCTGTGGGCTCGCACATTCTCAAATGTGCTGCCGAAAACATCATTCCGTCTACAGTGGAACTGGGCGGGAAATCGCCGAACATTTTCTTCGAGGACATCATGCAGGCCGAACCTGCATTCATCGAAAAGGCTGCCGAAGGCCTGGTGCTGGCGTTCTTCAACCAGGGTGAAGTCTGCACCTGCCCATCACGGGCGTTGGTTCAGGAGTCGATCTACGAGCCCTTCATGGTCGCGGTGATGAAGAAGATCGGCCAGATCAAACGCGGCAATCCGCTGGACACCGAAACCATGGTCGGCGCCCAGGCTTCAGAACAGCAGTACGAAAAGATCCTCTCCTACATGCAGGTCGCCCGCGAAGAAGGCGCCGAGGTGCTCACCGGTGGTGACCGCGAGCGTCTGGCCGGTGATTTGTCCCAGGGCTATTACATCCAGCCGACCCTGCTCAAGGGGCACAATGGCATGCGGGTGTTCCAGGAAGAAATCTTCGGCCCTGTCGTTGGTGTGACCACCTTCAAGGACGAGGCCGAAGCCCTGGCGATTGCCAACGACACCGAGTTTGGCCTCGGTGCTGGCGTCTGGACCCGTGACATCAACCGTGCCTACCGCATGGGCCGCGCGATCAAGGCCGGTCGCGTGTGGACCAACTGCTACCACCTGTACCCGGCCCATGCCGCATTTGGTGGTTACAAGAAGTCTGGCGTTGGCCGTGAAACCCACAAAATGATGCTCGACCATTACCAGCAGACCAAGAACCTGCTGGTGAGCTACGACATCAATCCGCTGGGCTTCTTCTAATTCACGTCCCTTTCAGCCGCTGGATACCTGGCATTTCTGTCAGTGTTCAGCGGCTGCTTTTTTGTGCTCCACTCAGTGCTCGCTTGACGGGATCTGCCCTTGGCAGGGCGCTCGCGTGTGCGCGGCGTATCTGAAGGGCTTGTTGAGGGTATGGCACCAAAGCGCTGCGCCATTTGCTCCCAAAGTAGGAGGCGTGGTTTGCAGGGCAAGTGTTTAATGAAATCACCGCAATCCTGTGGTGCTAGAAGAGGATCGAGCTATGTGGAAAAAGCCTGCGTTCACTGATCTGCGTATTGGTTTTGAAGTGACGATGTACTTCGCCAACCGTTGATCCTTCTCCCGCCGGTCACTGGTTGCAGTGACCGGCGCGGCTTATCTTCGACGACCTTGACGGTCTGATTGCAATCCCGGTCCGATGCTTTAGGCTGGCGCTATCTTAAAAAAAACAAGAAGGCGTTGCATGAGCCCGAACCTGAGCCAGTTGCGTAAGTTCGTCTCCCCGGAAATCATCTTCGGCGCCGGCTGTCGGCACCATGTGGCCAACTACGCCAAGACCTTTGGCGCACGCAAGGTGTTGCTGGTCAGCGACCCTGGGGTGATCGTGGCGGGGTGGGTGGCTGATATCGAAGCCAGCCTGCGTGAGCAAGGCATTGAGTACTGCCTGTACAGTGACGTGTCGCCCAATCCTCGGGTCGAGGAGGTCATGGCCGGCGCTGAGCGTTACCGCAGTGAGCAGTGTGATGTGATTGTCGCCGTCGGTGGCGGTAGCCCAATGGATTGCGCCAAGGGCATTGGCATCGTGGTCGCGCATGGGCGGCATATTCTGGAATTTGAAGGGGTCGATACCATTCGCGTGCCGAGCCCGCCGCTGATCCTGATCCCGACCACGGCCGGCACCTCGGCGGATGTCTCGCAGTTCGTGATCATTTCCAACCAGCAAGAACGGATGAAATTCTCCATCGTCAGCAAGGCAGTGGTGCCGGATGTGTCGTTGATCGACCCGGAAACCACCCTGAGCATGGACCCATTCCTTTCCGCCTGCACCGGTATCGATGCGTTGGTGCATGCCATCGAGGCTTTTGTCTCTACCGGCCACGGGCCGCTGACCGATCCCCATGCCCTGGAAGCGATGCGCCTGATCAACGGCCACCTGGTGCAGATGATCGCCAACCCCGGCGATATCGCCCTGCGCGAGAAGATCATGTTGGGCAGCATGCAGGCCGGGTTGGCGTTTTCCAACGCCATCCTGGGGGCGGTACATGCCATGTCCCATAGCCTGGGCGGTTTTCTCGACCTGCCGCATGGCTTGTGCAATGCGGTGTTGGTTGAGCACGTCGTGGCCTTCAACTACAGCGCCGCCCCCGAGCGTTTCAAAGTGATCGCCGAGACCCTCGGTATTGATTGCCGCGGTTTGAACCACAACCAGATTCGCCAGCGGCTGGTTGAGCACCTGATTGCCCTCAAGCATGCGGTGGGCTTCCATGAAACCCTTGGCCTGCACGGTGTTGGCCTGTCGGATATCCCGTTCCTGTCGCAGCATGCCATGGATGATCCATGCATTCTGACCAACCCGCGTGCCTCGAGCTTGCGTGATGTCGAGGTGGTGTATGGCGAGGCCCTCTGAACCTCGGGCCGATGCCCTTGCCGGGCTGTTAGGGCTGAGCAACCACACCGTTCGCAAGAGCCACTACCCGGAGTTGGCCGTGCGGCTGGAGGAGCTGGAGGCCGAGCGCAATCGTTACAAGTGGCTGTTCGAGCACGCGGTACACGGGATTTTTCAGGCCAGCCTGGACGATGGCCTGCGTGCCGCGAACCCGGCATTGGCACGTATGCTGGGTTACTCGGACCCTCAGGCTGTGTTGTTTGCTCGCAGAGACCTGGGAGGGCATTTGTTTGTCGGTGGGCCGACGGAGCTGTTGCAAATTACCCAGGTGTTGCAGCGCGACGGCGCCTTGCTGGGCTATGAGACACAGTTGCGTCGCCGTGATGGCAGCAGTATCGACGTGCTGATGAACCTGCTGCGTCGACCGGATGAAGAGGGCCTGGTGGAGGGCTTTGTTGCCGATATTACCGAGCGCAAGCAGGCTCAAGAGCGCATGCAACAGCTCAACGATGAACTGGAGCAGCGCGTCACCGAGCGTACCAATGAATTGATTGAGGCTCGCGATGCGGCCCAGGCCGCCAACCGTAGCAAGGACAAGTATCTGGCTGCGGCCAGCCATGACCTGTTGCAACCATTGAATGCGGCGCGGCTGCTGATTTCTACCTTGCGTGAGCGACCTCTACCGGCCACCGAGCAGGTGTTGGTCGAACGCGCTCATCAGGCGCTGGAAGGCGCCGAAGACCTGCTTACCGATTTGCTCGATATCTCCCGGCTGGACCAGGCCGCGATCAAGCCGGACCTTGACCTGTATAGCCTCGATGAGGTGTTGGCCCCATTGGCGTCGGAGTTCCAGCCGGTAGCGGAGGCGGCAGGGCTGAGCTTGCGGGTGCGTAGCGGTCAGCGGGTGATTCATACCGATTTGCGCTTGTTGACGCGGATCCTGCGCAACTTCCTCAGCAATGCCTGCCGATACACCGAGCACGGACGTGTGTTGTTGGGGGCCAGGCGATGTGGTCATTACCTGCGACTTGAGGTGTGGGATAGCGGTAGGGGGATTGCAGCCGATCGCCTGGAGTCGATTTTTCTGGAGTTCAATCAGCTCGACGTTGGTCGTGCGGCTGATCGCAAGGGGGTTGGCCTGGGGTTGGCGATTGTCGAGCGTATTGCCCGCATACTCGACTGCCAGGTGCGTGTGCGTTCCTGGCCGGGGCGCGGCTCGGTGTTCAGCATTGATGTACCGCTGACCCACGATTTGCCACGCCCACCGGCGGCAGCCGTGTTGCCGCAACCCAGTATCGGCAATCCATTGCCGGGGCGCCGTTTGCTGGTGCTGGACAACGAGCTGAGCATTCTCCAGAGCATGGCCTCGTTGCTTGGCCAGTGGGGGTGTGAGGTGCTGACTGCTACAGACCGTGAGAGCGCGCTGGAGGTGCTTCAGGGGCGTGAGCCGGAGCTGATCCTGGCGGACTACCACCTCGACCACGGAACAACAGGCTGTGATGTGGTCATGGACCTGCGGGCGCACTTTGGGCGGCCGATTGCCGCGGTGATGATCACTGCTGATCGTAGCGATCAGAGCCGTCTGGCGATGCAGCGCCTTGGGGCTCCGTTGTTGAGCAAACCGGTGAAACCGGGCAAGTTGCGTGCAGTGTTGAGTCAGTTGTTGGGGTAGTGTGCATTCACGTGAATGCACAAGAAATTGTTACAGTATCTGAACGGTTGGTTCCCGGGAGCCGGGGGCGGGTGCTGCCGTTTGTCTCTTGCAGTACGCCGGCTAGCCCTTTTATTTGCTATAAAGCCTGCGCTCTCGGGCCATCAGGTGAGTATGACCCTTGGTTTTTTCGGGTGCATCCACTGTCTTTTATGTTGCTGAGTACGAATCTCGGCCTTAGACTGCCGCCCCCTGTAAATTGAGTGCCGGATGGTGCTTGAAGAATTCCGCTGAGCGCGCTCGTCGCGAGCAGCACCCGATTCGCCTTAATGCACGTATTTTTTATAGAGAAATCAATGACAAAGGAAAAGTTGCTGGCCATGCCGGCCGATGACTACATGAATGCCGAGCAACTGGCCTTCTTCACCGACTTGTTGCAGTCGATGAAGATCGAAACCCAGGAGCGTATCGAACAGAGCCGTGTAGCCATTGAAAGCCTGGACTCGCCTGCCGATCCTGCCGACGCTGCCTCGGTCGAAGAAGAGCGCCATTGGCTGGTCAACGCCATCGAACGTGATCAGCGCCTGCTGCCACAGCTGGAGATGGCACTGGGCCGAATTGCCGACGAAAGCTTCGGCTGGTGCGATGACAGTGGTGAGCCAATCGGCCTGAAGCGTCTGCTTATCAGCCCGACCACCAAGTACTGCATCGAAGCGCAAGAACGCCACGAGCAGATCGACAAGCACCAGCGTCAGATCTGACGTCAGTACGGGTGTAGCTCAAGGCCCCAGGGATCAAACCCCGGGGCCTTTGCGTTTCTTGTCCTGTATCAAGCACAGTCGTATTAGGTCCAAGGAAGCATAGATAATGGCTTTATAGTGGCGTTTAATGGCGTCACAAAAACGACAGTGTCTATGGAGCTTGAACCATGATGCGAGAAGGATCTCTGCCAGAGGCCATGCTAACACCGCGCCATTCACCCATTGCCAGGCAGGGGTGGGCGGGGGTCGCGCTGCAAAGTCTGGTACTGCTGGTGCTGTTGGCCGCGATGGCATTTGCCGGGCTGTCGTTCTATGTCTGCGCGCCACTGGCCTTGTTGACCCTGGTGCTGCCGCGTTTTCGCCGGCGCGAACCGGATGAAGTGCATCGGGCAGTCGATCCGCTCACTGAGCTGACCCGTGATCTTTCGCGAACTACCAGTCATAACGCCTTGTCGGCAGCGGGTGTGGCATTTTCTGTGAAGCAACTGGCCGGCAAGCTGCAATCGCAACTTGCTTCAGCCGCTCAGATTGTCAGTAGCGCACACGTCATGATCGATACTGAGCAAGCGACCTCGCACCTCAGCCAGCAGGCCTTGGCTGCCGCCCGTGAAGCACACCAGAGCAGTGCTGCCGGGCGTTCGGTGCTTGCAGAGTCGATCCAGCGGATGCATCAGTTGAGTGCCCGTGCCAGCGAGAGTCGCGAGTTGATCGAGGCCTTGCATCAGCGCAGTGAAGACATTGCGCGGGTCACCCTGGTGATTCACACCATTGCCAGTCAGACCAACTTGCTGGCCCTGAATGCGGCTATCGAGGCTGCTCGCGCCGGTGAGCATGGGCGCGGGTTTGCGGTCGTTGCCGATGAGGTGCGCGGCTTGGCCGGGCGAACGGCAACGGCGACTGAAGAGGTCGGGCTGATGGTTGCTGATATCCAGCAACGCACGGCCCAGGTCGTGGAGCAGATTCGTGAGTTGTCCGATGACCTGCACACGGGGGTCGATCAGGTGGAGCACACCGGTGAGCAACTCGACAGCATTGCCGGGCTGGCCGCGGGCGTAGAGCAGCAGATCAGCGAGATTGCCCAAGGTACAGAAACCAACCTGGGCCAACTCGACAGCCTGTTCCGCGCTGTCGAGCAAATGCGCAGCGACCTGCAGGTCAGCGACCAACAGACCCGGCAACTGGCCAAGGCTGCGGTGCAAATGGAAGGGCAGGCCGAGAGCATCAGTGAGCGCTTGGCTGAGGTCGGCCTGGACGAGTATCACCAGCGCATCTACGACCTGGCGCGCGAGGGGGCGCAGAAAATGGCCAGGCAGTTTGAGGCCGATGTCGCACAAGGCCGTATCAGTCTGGATGATCTGTTTGATCGGCACTATCAGGCGATCCCCGGTACTCGGCCCGTGCGTTATCGCACGCGCTTTGACCAGTACACTGACCAGGTTCTGCCGGCCATCCAGGAGCCTTTGCTGAAAGAGCACGAAGGCTTGGTGTTTGCCATTGCCTGCACGCAACAGGGTTATGTGCCAACGCACAACGCAGCGTTCAATCAGCCATTGACCGGCGATGAAGCGCTTGATACTGCGCATAATCGCAGCAAGCGCAAGTTCGATGACCCGACAGGCATTCGATGTGGCAGCCACCAACAGGCTGTTTTGTTGCAGACCTACACCCGCGATACCGGTGAGCTGATGCATGATCTGTCTGTGCCCATTGAGGTTCATGGGCGTCATTGGGGTGGCTTTCGCCTGGGTTACAAGCCGCAGGTGGCGGCTGTGGGCTGAGTGTTTTGTTGCGGCTGATGTAAAACTGCTATGCAGGCGATAGCTTTTTCCCGAGAGGAACGGGTTTTATCATGGCCCTATCGTTAGTTTGCTAATGACGTTCCGGAGGGAATCATGCATAGCAAGGTCGATGTAGCCGTGATGATCGGTTCTGGTGTGCCTGCATCGATGCAGGCACTTGGCAAGCGAGTATGTTGGGTGGTGCTGGTCAATGGCGAGCGTCGAGGCACCGCTTTTGCCAGCCGCAGCGAGGCTCAGGAATGCCGCGCCGCGTGGCTGGATCAGTTGAACAAGGCTGCCAGGGTGGGTGCGGCTCGCCACGCCTGCTGAGTGCACGCCTTCAGCGCTCAAGGTCACGCGCCAGTGCGCAGGCTTCCGTGTGCTGACGGCGAAAGCCTTTGACCCGCCCGGTGGTGTACTCGGTTATGTGAAAGAATCCGATACCTGCAGGTACCACGACGAAGCGGGGAGGCTTGGCAGGGTTTCGACTTTCTACACCACAATACGCGTTGGCCTCTCGACGGAATTCAGTGTTTTCGTGCATATTCAGCTTCCTGTAGTGCATGAGTGATTGCCAGGACACCCCCGCTGATGGGGCTGTTCTTTCAGCTATCGCATGTCTGATGCAATATTGCTGTCAGAAAAAGCTTCCTTGATTGAGGAAATCTGCTGAGAATTCGCCAAAAGGCTTATGCCGGCAGGAAATAGTTAACTTTCCTTCAGGCTTGGGTGTTTATCTGCACGGGATAATCATTCGCTAAACCACTACTATCTTAGCCATTCAAAACAACGTGCCTTGGCCATTGCGCGGCATTGCTGCCAGCGTTGGCAGGGGCGTGATCAGTCGTTGAGGAATTTTTCATTGGCAGTCAGCAATCTGGATATGCAGGCCCTGTTTGTGCTGGGCGATCTTCGGGCCAAGCTGGTCAAACAGTTTCAATCGCGTTTTGTCTATGTCACTGAACAAAGTGCCGAAGGCCTTTACATGGCCGAAATCGACACTGAAGAGGCGTTGGTCGTTGATGACAAGCAGCGTCTGGAGTTAAAGGTCGGCGACCACTTTCGCGCGGCGGTACTGCCCAGTCGTGAGGGCGGTAAGTTGGAAGTTCGATTCCGTGACATCAAACATACGGTTTATGGTCTGGGCGACTATGCCTTCGTATCGACCCCGGACGGCAACGGAATCGTGTTACGTGAAGGGCAGAGTGTGGTGCTGATATTCGCGGCCCATGCACAACTGCAGGAAGGCTTGAGCAAGATTCTCAAGGCGGCCACCGCCAAAGCGGCCAAGTGGCGCAAGGGCGAGATGACCTTCAAGGCCAGCGAATGACGGATGTCGGCACTGAACGGCATGGTCGGGCCGAGTTTCATGCGCAGCACCAGGCGCAGGCGCGCGAATTGGCTGAACAATGGCTTGCGCAGCGTGCACAACTTAAGGCCGCCTGGCTTGATTGGGTTGCCGCGCAACTCTACCAACTAAGCCCGCCGGAGTTTGCTTCGATGGTTCGACGTGAGCTGCAACGCCTTAGCACGTGATCTATCAGTTACCCCTGTCGCGCCCGCTACTGATCTCTTCCGGCACAGGCTCATTCGCCATGCGTTTGCGGAAAAGTGCCGCTCGCGCCAGCAGCAGTGTGGTGACTGGTACGGTAATCGAAAGCAGGATCGGGATCAGCCAGGCATGTAGAACCGGCATGTGCTTGAGACCGGAAAAGTACAGGATCGAGGCCAGTGCCACACACCAGGTCCCCAGCGTCGAGGCAAGGGCTGGTGGGTGCATGCGCTGAAAGAACGTCTTCATGCGCAGCAGGCCGAATGCGCCTATCAAGGCAAACACACTGCCGGTTAGCAGCAGTGCCGCGGTAGCCAGTTCAAGCCAGAATGGCAATGCATTGAACTCGCTCATTCGATCACCTCACCGCGCAGCAGGAATTTGGCCAGGGCGAACGAGCCGACAAAGCCGAACAGCGCGATCAGTAGCGCGCCTTCAAAGTAGGTATCACTGGCGTAGCGAATGCCCAGCACCAGCATCATCAGCATGGCCAGGATGTACAGGTAGTCCAGCGCCAGTACCCGGTCTTGCGCCGATGGGCCTCGGAACAGCCTGACCAAGGTCAAGGCCATGGCCATGGCGAAAATGAACAGGCTGGCGAGAATGGCGTTGGCGAGCAGGCCTGTCATTCGAAGATCTCCATCAGCGGGCGTTCGTAGGTGTGCTTGAAGTGCTCGATGAATTGCGTTTCGTCGTCCAGATCAAAGACATGCAGTAACAAGACACTGCGGTCCAGCGCCAGCTCCGACCAGATGGTGCCAGGGACCACCGTTGTGATCATCGACAAGGCTGCTAGCCCGTGAGCATCGCGCAAGTCCAGTGGAATGCGCACGAAGGCCGACCGTGGTGGGCGCTGGCCGGCAGTCAGGACACTGCGAGCCACTTGCAGGTTGGAGCTCAGCACATCCAGACCAACCCGCAGGATCAGGCGTACGATGGTCGCAGGTTTGCGAATGCTCACTGACTGTGGTCGCAGGGGGGCCATCAGTAGCGGTGCGAGCACGCCAAGCAGCGCGCCCAGCAACAGGTTGCCGGGGCTTATCGAAAGGTTCAATACCAGCCACAGCAACCACAGCGCCAGCGATATCAGAGGGGCAGGGAGCAGGCGCTTCATGGCTGCACCTCCTCAGGTACAGCCAGCGGGCCTGCCACTGGCCGTGTAGCGAACACCGCAGAAATGTACTGCTGCGGGTTCTGCAGGCCGTTCGCAGTGTCCTGCGTGTAGCGTAACAGTGGCTCGGCCTGGATGCTGAGGAGTACGCACAAGCCGAGCAGGGCAACAATCGGCAGGCATTCCAGGCGCCTTAGTACTGGCGAAGGGCGTTCCTGTGGTGTCCAGAAGCGCTTGATACCGACGCGCGCCAGGGCAATCAGTGAGGCCAGGCCCGAGAGCACCAGCAGTGCCAGCAGTGTCCAGCCGGTCATCGGCAACGGCTGTTCGGTCGTGATGCCGAGGCCTTGCGGGTTGAGCAGGGCGCTGATCAGGTTCAGTTTGCCGATGAAACCCGATAGCGGTGGCATGCCGATCACCAGCAGGGCGCAGGCGATGAAGCTTAGGCCGAGAAACGCCATGGCCCAGGGGATGACTTGGCCGACAACGGCCTTCTGATCATCGTCCAGGTTGATGCCTTTGGGCAGTTGGGGTGGCTCGGGTGGCGCCGGCAGGGTGTCGCCGTCGTCGTCCAGCGGAATCTCGTTGACCGAACGAGAGCGTTCGATCAGTTCCGCAAGCAGGAACAGTGCGCACAGCGCCAGCGTCGAGCTGACCAGATAGAACAGCGCCGCTGCGGTCAGGGCGGGTTGCCCGAAGCCTATCGCGGCCAGCAGCGTACCTGCCGAGACCAGGATGCTCAGGCTGGCCATACGTTCAAGACGCTGGGCGGCGAGTATCAACAGTGCGGCACAACCCAGGGTTGCGAGGCCGCCGTACACCAGCCATTCACCACCGAAGAATGAAGAGTCGCCGGCTTGCCCGGAAAACAGCAAGGTCCAGAGACGCAACACGGTGTAGATGCCGACCTTGGTCATGATTGCGAAAAGTGCGGCCACGGGGGCGCTTGCTGCCGAGTACGCCGGTACCAGCCAGAAATTCAACGGCCAGATGCCGGCCTTTGCCAGAAAGGCGATGGCCAGAATCGCGGCGCTAGCGTGCAGCAAGCCTCGGTCGGCCTCAGGCACCAGTGGGATCTTGACCGCCAGGTCGGCCATGTTCAGGGTGCCGGTAACGCCATAGAGCATCGCTGCGCCAATCAGGAACAGCGATGACGCGACGAGGTTGATGGCAATGTAATGCAGGCCGGCCTTGACCCGTGCCCGTCCCGAACCGTGCAGGATCAAGCCATAGGATGCCGCCAGTAGCACCTCGAAAAAGACGAACAGGTTGAACAGGTCTGCCGTCAGGAAGGCCCCGTACAGCCCCATCAGCTGGATCTGGAAGAGGGCATGGAAACTGGCTCCGGCGCTGTCCCAGCGGGCCATGGCGTAGAGCAGCGCGCTAAGCCCGACAATGCCGGTCAACACCAGCATCATTGCCGCGAGGCGGTCGACTACCAGCACGATGCCGAACGGTGCGGGCCAGTTCCCGGGCAGGTAAACACCCATCGAACTGGCATGCCCCTGTGTGTGTACCCACACCAGTAGCACCACGGAAATGCCCAGGCCAAGCAGGGTTGAAACCAGGTTGATACGGGCCTTGAGTGGCCGTCGCTTTTCGCCGAGCAGCAGCATCAGCGCTGCGGTCATCAGAGGCAGCAGGATGGGGGCGACGATCAGTTGGTTCATCGCATTCATTCACTCGGCTCCCGGCCATCGACGTGGTCAGTGCCGGTCAAGCCACGTGACGCCAGCAGTACGACCAGAAACAAGGCGGTCATGGCGAAGCTGATGACGATTGCCGTCAGTACCAGGGCTTGGGGCAGCGGGTCGGTGTAGTTGAACAGGTCCTGCGGTACGCCGTCCTTGATGATCGGCTCCTTGCCAATGAACAGGCTGCCCATACTGAAGATGAACAGGTTGACGCCATAGGACAACAGGCACAGGCCCATCACTACCTGGAAGGTCCGTGGCCGCAGTATCAGCCATACACCTGAGGCGGCGAGTACACCGATGGCAATTGCAATGACTTCTTCCATCAGGCGGCTCCTGGTTGAGGGTTTTTCACGTGGCCACCGGGGCGATGGCTACGTACCGACTGGTGCGCCAGCGCGGTAAGGATCAGCAGGGTTGAACCGACTACGACCGTGAACACGCCGATATCGAAAAACAGTGCGCTGGCCACATGCAAGTCACCGATCACCGGCAGGTGAAGGTGGGCGGTGTGGGTGGTCAGGAAGGGGTAGCCCAGTAGCATTGCACCCACCCCGGTGAGGGTGGCGCAGAGCAGGCCGGTGCCCATCCAGCGCAGCGGGCGCAGGCTCATTTGCGCTTCGACCCACTGGGTGCCGGCGACCATGTACTGGAGGATGAAGGCTACCGACATCACCAGGCCGGCAACGAAGCCGCCGCCCGGCTGGTTGTGCCCGCGCATGAACAGGTACATCGACACCACCAGGGCAATCGGCAGCAGCAGGCGAACCAGGGCGGCGGGCACCATCATGAAGCCCAGTGCCGTATCGGCGGCGTGCCGTGGGTTGACCAGGTCGGTGACCACGTCCGGCGCCAGCAGACGCTGTTGTGCGGGTAACTCGATACTTTCGCGTGGCGGTCGGAAACGTCGCAGCAGGGCAAACACCGCGAGTGCCACGGCAACCAGCACGGTGATTTCGCCCAAGGTATCGAAGCCGCGGAAATCCACCAGCATCACGTTGACGACGTTGCTGCCACCGCCCTCGGGCAGTGCCCGGCTCAGGTAGAACGAGGAGATGTCGTTGGGGGTAGGCCGGGTCAGCATGGCGTAGGACAGAAGGGCCATGCCGGTACCGACCAGCACTGCCAGTACCAGGTCGCGCAGGCGTCGCAGGCGGGCACGCTCCTGGCTGCCCAGGGGCGAGACGCCCTCGATCCGGCGTGGCAGCCAGCGCAGGCCCAGCAGGATCAGGATCGTGGTGACCACTTCCACGACCAGTTGGGTCAGCGCCAGGTCGGGTGCCGAGAACCAGACGAAGGTGATACAGGTCATCAGGCCACATACGCTGACCATGGTCAGGGCGGCCAGTCGGTGATACTTGGCTTGCCAGGCCGCACCAAGGGCGCAGGTAATTGCGATCAGCCAGAGGGCCACGAATACACCTGAGCCCGGGATCTTCGGCCGATCACCCCAACTCAGGCCACTGTGCAGCATGGGCAGCAGGCCTGCGAGGAACGCTGCCAGTACCAGCATGAACAACTGCTTTTGCAGGCGTCGGGTCGTGAGCAGGCGCTCGGCGCGGCGGGCCATGCGCATCAGCAGTACTTGGCAGCGTTCAAACAGTCGCTTGCCGTTGAAATGCTCGATGAAGGGTGGATGGGCAATGCGGCCGAGCTTGAACTGGTTGCGCAGCAACAGGTACAGCACGATGCCGCCCGCCATGGCAATCAGGCTCATGATCAGTGGTGCATTCCAGCCGTGCCAGATTGCCAGGCTGTATTCGGGCAGGGTGCCGCCGACTACAGGCAAGGCGGCCGCAGCAAGCAGGGGGCCTACGGACTGGGCTGGAAAAATACCCACCACCAGGCAGGTCAGTACCAGGAGCTCGACCGGTGCACGCATCCAGCGCGGTGGCTCATGCGGCGTGTGGGGCAGGTCGGTGGCCTGCGGCCCGAAAAATACATCCACGGTGAAGCGCAGGGCGTAGGCCACGCTGAAGGTACCGGCCAGTGTCGCGATGACCGGCAGGGTCGTTTCGACCCAGGCAGTGGAGGAAATGAACACGGTTTCGGCGAAGAACATTTCCTTGGATAGAAAGCCGTTGAGCAATGGCACGCCAGCCATCGAAGCACTGGCAACCATGGCCAGCGTCGCGGTAAAGGGGATCAGGCGAAACAGCCCGCTGAGTTTGCGAATGTCACGGGTGCCGCTCTCGTGATCGATGATCCCGGCCGCCATGAACAATGAGGCCTTGAAAGTTGCATGATTGAGAATGTGGAACACTGCCGCGACGGCCGCCAATGGGCTGTTAAGCCCGAGCAGCAGGGTGATCAAGCCCAGGTGGCTGATGGTCGAATAGGCCAGCAGGCCCTTGAGGTCATTCTGGAACATCGCCGTGTAAGCGCCCAGCAGCAAGGTGCAGGCGCCCGCGCCGCTGACGATCCAGAACCATTGTTCGCTGCCTGCCAGCGCCGGCCAAAGCCTTGCGAGCAGGAACACCCCGGCTTTGACCATGGTAGCGGAGTGCAGGTAGGCCGATACGGGCGTCGGCGCTGCCATGGCATGGGGAAGCCAGAAGTGGAAGGGGAATTGTGCGCTTTTGCTCAGGGCGCCCAGCAGGATGAGGGGCAGCAGTACCGGGTAGAGGGCATGGCTACGTATCTGATCACCGGCAGCCAGCACCGTGTCCAGGTCGTAGCTGCCGACCACATGGCCGAGCAGCAGCACCCCTGCCAGCAGGCACAGGCCGCCAGCTCCGGTAACCATCAAGGCCATATAGGCCCCGCGTCGTGCATCGCTGCGATGATGCCAGTAACCGATCAGCAGGAAGGAGAACAGGCTGGTCAGTTCCCAGAAGAATACGATCTGGATCAGGTTGCCGGAAATCACCAGGCCGAGCATGGCCCCCATGAACGCCAGGAAAAAGGCGAAAAAGCGCGGCACCGGGTCCTGAGGGGACATGTAGTAACGGGCGTAGAGCGAAACCAGCGTGCCGATGCCAAGCACCAGCATGGAGAACAACCAGGCGAAGCCATCCAGGCGCAAGACCAGGTTCAGCCCAAGGCTGGGTAGCCAGCGCACTTCTTCGCGAATTATGCCGCCATCGGCAATCTGAGGGTACAGCAGCGCCACCTGTACGGTGCCGACAAGTGCAACAAGACCTGCCAGTAGTGACTCACTGTTACGCGCGTTATGCGGCAGGACAGCCGCCAGACAGCTGCCGATGAATGGCAGAAGCAGCAGAACTATCAAGGACATGGGTTTCTAATCTGCAGGAGTTTGTAAGGGATCATACGTGCCGGACCGTCGATCACCAACCCACAAGCTGTCGCAGAATCCTACAAGAACGGTGCATTAAACTATTTTTTTATAACAGTTTTTTTCAGGGATGGCGTGAAGCCTGCTGCCTCAACCCGGTTCGCGCTCTTGTTCGCGTACCTCTTCCTCGACGGACTTCTCCTCTCGACGTTTGACCTTCAATTCGCTGACCACTACCGCAATGACGATGAGCAATGCACCGACCAGCGCGGCGCCCGGCAGGCGCTCTCCCGCCAGCCGTCCGAAGACGCCGCCCCACACGGGTTCGCCCGCGTAGATGAGGGTGGCGCGGGTAGGCGAAACCGATTTCTGTGCCCAGTTCATTGCCACCTGGATGGCTGCGCTCATCGCACCCAGGCCGACGGCGCTGAGCACCAGTAGCCAGGAAAAGTCTGGCAATGCTTCCTGGGTCGGAACAATCATCAGGAATGACAGGGCCGAGGCCGTTGCCAGTTGTACGACAGTGACGCGGCGCACATCGACCTTGCCAGCAAAGCGGCTGATCAGAATGATCTCGGCTGCAATGGCGACCGCGCTGACCACCGTGGCGATCTCGCCGGGACTGAACTGCAACGAACGGCCGTTCGGGCCTGCCAGCAGCATGAGCCCGATGAATGCCAGGCTGATGCCGATGCTTGGCATGAGCCCGGGGCGACGGCCCAGAATCACCCATTGAAGCAAGGGCACGAATGGCACATACAAGGCTGTGATAAACGCCGATTGGCTGCTGCTGATGGTTTGCAGGCCAACTGTCTGCAGGCCATAGCCAAGCATGATGGAGACGCCAATCAAGAAGCCGGCCTTGAGTTCGGTGGTGGTCAGGCCGGACAGCGAGCGGGCCGATACCATGGCAACGAACAGTGCGGCAGCCGCAAAACGCAGGCCCACGAAGAACATCGGGCCACTGACGGTCATCACCTTGTGCACGAGCAGAAAAGTGCCGCCCCAGAGGACAGTGATGAAGATCAGTACCCACTCGGCTTTGCTTGGCCGGAAGGTCACGGTCGCGTGTTGCGGGGCGCTTGAGGTCATGGTCTTGCACACGAATGATGGGCGACGCACAATGCGCCAAAGTGGGCAGTATACTGCGCACACTCTACCTGCGAGCAATATAGTGCACAAAGATTCGAATCACAGGGCGTCTGTGTTGCAGCACGTCAGTCAGAACATCCGTCGCCTGCGTCATGCTGCCGGCCTCAGCCAGACTGCACTGGCGGAAAAATCGGGTGTGAGTCGTCGCATGCTGGTTGCCATCGAGGCTGGCGAAAAGAACGTCAGCCTGACGACACTGGATCGAATAGCCGAAGCACTTGATGTCGCATTCAGCGATTTGATCCAGGCACCGGACAATCGCGATCCCAGTCGAATCAACGAACTGGCCTGGACGGGCGTTCATCCGGGCAGCAAGGCGATTCTGTTGGCCAGCTCTGCGGCCAGCCGCGAGGTCGAGTTGTGGGAGTGGCGCCTGGAGCCCGGCGAAGTGTACCCCTCTGAGGCCGATGCTGACGGGTGGAGCGAGCAACTCTACGTATTTGAAGGTTGCCTGACCTTGTTGATCGAGGATCAGGTACACAGCCTGGCCGCTGGCGATTTTTTTACCTTCGCCAGCAACCGGATGCACGTCTATCGCAACGATGGTGAGGTGGCGGTACGCTTTGTACGCAATGTCGTGATCTGAGCGCTGCCCGGTAGGTCAGTCGCGTTGGGCGTCGAGGTATTCGGCTGTCGACACGACCTGCGCATAACCGAATGCCAGCGACGCCATATAGGCGGCATGCACCTGCTCAGCGGGTACTGTCATATCGTTGAACACCAGTGCGCGGGTAGCGCAGGCATCGTGAATGACTGTGGTCGCGTAGCCAAAGTCGGCCGCCGCGCGTGCTGCCGCGTCGATGCACATATGACTCATGCTGCCGACCAGGGTAATGGCGCTGACGTGGTGATCATCCAGCAGTGCCTTGAGCTCGGTATCCAGGAAGGCATTTACCTTGTGCTTGAGAACCACCGGTTCATTTGCCTGGTTTTCTGCCTTGGGATGTATCTGAGCACCCTCTGAGCCGGGCGTGAAGAACGGTGCGTCCGCGGACTCGAACTCATGGCGCACGTGAACCACCAGGTCGTTCCGGGCCCGCGCTGCTGCCAATACCTGTGCTGCGTTATCGGCAGCAGCCTCGACACCGTCGAGGGGCCATTTGCCGCCGGGAAAATAGTCGTTCTGAATATCAATGACGATCAGCGCGTGTCGGGTCATGTCGCTTTCCTTGTACTGGGAGTGGTTGTGACGTGGCGATAGTTATAGGCTTGATCGACAGGCTTGCAGATTGGCGCAACCGACAAATTGGCTGGAAAAACTGACAATGACTACCGTACGCGACACGCTGGAGATCGGCATTCTGGTGTACCCGGGCGCGCAGATGGCGGCCGTGCAGGGTGTTACCGACTTGCTGGCGGTCGCGAATCGCATGTCCGTCGAGCTCGGCGCGCTGGAGCGGCCGTTGTTGCGTGTCACTCACTGGTGTGAGGTCGATGGCGGAGGGCTGGCGGTCAGCTTTGATACGCATCCGCAGCGCGCTCACCAGCCGCGCGCCATTATCATTCCGCCAAGCCTCACCCAGGCGCCGGATCCTGAGTTGCTTGAGCGGTTCTGTGGCGACCTCAGGCAGTGGCACCGTGAGGGCGCCGTGCTGGTGTCGGTATGCGTCGGGGTGTTCTTTATTGCGGCAAGCGGCTTGCTCGACGGCCGCCCGGCAACCACGCATTGGAACTTTGCGCCATCCCTGGCTCAGCGGTTTCCACAGGTGAAGGTCGAGACCCATTTGCCGTTGCTGGATGACGGCGACATTATTACTTCCGCAGGGTTGATGGCCTGGACCGAGCTGGGTTTGAACCTGGTCGAGCGCTTTCTGGGGGCTACATTGGCGACGGAAACCGCCCGGTTTCTGGCCGTGGAACGGGTGGTGACCGGGCAGCGTCCAGGCAGTGTCTTCAGCCCCTGCCTGGACCATGGAGACGAAGCGATTCTCAAGGTTCAGCACTGGTTGCAAGGCACCGGCGCCAAGGATGTCAGCCTCGAAGGGATGGCCGGTTATGCCGGCCTTGAGGAGCGTACCTTTCTGCGCCGTTTTCGTCGTGCTACCGGGTTGAAACCGACCGAGTACTGCCAGCAGGTTCGCGTCGGGCGCGCGTGTCGCATGCTGGAGTTCACCAATCGCAATGTCGAGCAGATTGCCTGGGGTGTCGGGTATCAAGACCCTGGGGCTTTCCGCAAAGTGTTCCACAAGGTCATGGGGTTGGCGCCGAGCGACTATCGCAAGCGCTTTGGCGCGCCGTCGGCATGAACCTACTTTAGTACCGGTGTGGCTGCGTTTGCCGCCGTTTGCCGCTTATCATCCAGATAATTGCGCAAGGAGACGCGAATGCACGCACCATACGCTGCGACGTACCCGGATACAGTCATTGATGTACTCATTGTTGGGGGTGGCCTCAGTGGCGCGATGCTTGCTGCGCAACTGCTACGCCAGCCTGGTCAACGACGTATCGTCGTCGTTGAACCTCGGCCCGAGCTTGGTCGTGGCGAGGCCTACAGTGCGACTGAACCAGGGCATACCCTCAATGGCAATGCCGCGCGGATGAGTGTCGACCCAGATAACCCCGATGACCTGACCCAGTGGCTTACGCAGTGTATTCGGGAGGGCGGTTGGCCTGAGTCTGCCGAGCAACAGGTACCGATTGCCGAGTTGTTTCCGCCCCGTGGCCTGTTCGGCTGTTATGCGCGCCAACGTCTGGCTGACGCTGAGGTCATGGGTGCGCGTTCAGGCTCCAGAGTCGAGCACTTGCGTAGCGAGGTAGACGACCTGCACGTCGACAACGAGGGCGTGCTTATACAGTGTGCCGACGGGCGCCGGCTGCGGGCTGAGCGCGCTGTGCTGGCTACGGGCATGTTTACTGCCGCACGTACCCCGCGCCTTGGTGCAGAGGCGTTGGAGCAGACCACCCTTGACCCTTGGGATGTCTCGGCCATGCGTGGGCTTGATCCTCAAGGGCGAGTGTTGATCATCGGCTCCGGCCTGACCATGATCGATGCGTTGGTGTCGTTGCAGCAGGCTGGGCATCGGGGACCTATCGAGGTGTTTTCCCGCCATGGCCTGCTACCCCATGTCCGTCGGCAGCCCCCGACCTGGGTCGACTTCCTGGCAACTGACCCTGGCTTGCGCAGCCCCCGCCAACTGCTTCGAGCTGTACGTGAACAATGCCGCTTGGCGATTGCTCAGGGTGTCGACTGGCAGGCGCCGCTGGATACCGTCCGACAACATATCGCCAGGCTCTGGAGCCAGGCCAGCGATCGTGAGCGGCGCCAGTTTGTGCGTCATGTACGGCCCTGGTGGGAGAGTCATCACCACCGTTCAGCGCCGCCTGGCGCGGCATTGCTCCAACGTCTGCGTGACGAGGGGCGCTTGCGCATTCATGCTGCCTCTTGGCAAGGCGTCGACGCTGTTGAGGGCGAGGCGGTGGGTATTCGTTTGCGTTTCCGCGGTCAGCAGGCGACGACGCGTGTGACGGGGGCGGCACTGATCAATTCAATGGGTATCGAATACGATTGGCGCCGTGTTGATCGGCCCCTGCCGCAAAACCTGCTGGCGCGTGGCCTTGTTCAGCCCGGGCCACTGGCGCTTGGCATTGCTGCCAACCCGGACGGCGCTGTGCTGGATGCTCAAGGGCATGCCAGTGAGCGCTTGTTCGCCATTGGGCCGCCGTTGCGCGGTATGTGGTGGGAAAGTACTGCTGTCACTGATGTGGCGCTGCAGGCGAAAGCCTTGGCGCAGCGCTTGGCGATGTGACCTCACTGAGGTTTGCTGTCAGGTGTCAGTGATGCCAATATTGGAATATAAATATAATAATTAATAATTTATTGTTCTAAGAGGTCTTGAGGCACTATCCGGGTGAACTTACCAGGAAGGATTGGCGTAGTGCTCGCTCTGCAGCGGCGCGGCGCCAAGCAAGGGCTTGACCTATGAGCAATCTACCGTTGTATTTCGACTACGCCGCCACGACACCTGTCGACGAGCGGGTCATTCAGGTGATGGTCGAGTGTTTGGGCGTATCTGGAAATTTTGGCAACCCCGCGTCCAGTTCGCATTGTTATGGGCAGCAGGCCCGTCAGGCGGTGGAGCGAGCGCGTGCTCAGGTTGCCAGTCTGGTGCGCGCTCAACCCGAGCAGATCGTCTGGACGTCCGGCGCTACCGAGTCGAACAACCTGGCGCTCAAGGGCCTGGCTCAAGGGCGCAGTGGCGGGCACATCATCACCAGCCTGATCGAACACAAAGCTGTGCTTGATAGTGTCAGGCAACTTGAGCTGGCCGGGTTCGAGGTCACCTGGCTGGCGCCGGATGCTCAAGGGCTCATTACGCCGCAGGCCGTTGCAGGTGCGCTGCGAGACGACACCTTTCTGGTTTCGCTGATGCTGGTCAACAACGAACTGGGAACGCTCAACGATGTGCAGGCCATTGGCGAACACGTGCGTGGTCATGGTGCATTCCTGCATGTCGATGCTGCACAGGCTGCCGGCAAGGTCGAGATTGACCTAGCGCGTTGGCCGGTGGATCTGGTGTCCTTCTCTGCGCATAAGGTCTACGGTCCGAAAGGTATCGGGGCATTGTATGTCGGTGAGCGTGCTTGCCCAGCGCTTCAGGCTCAAATGCATGGCGGCGGGCATGAGGGTGGGTTGCGCTCAGGAACGTTGGCGACCCATCAAATCGTTGCGATGGGCGCGGCCTTCGCGTTGGCCGGCGAACTGTTTGACGAGGAGCTTGCGCGAATCAGGCGCTTGCGCACTCGCTTGCTGGAGCAGTTGGCTGGCGTGCCGGGGCTTGGCTTGAACGGAAGCCCCCAGCAGCGCATTGCTCATACGTTGAGCCTGACCTTCGCCGACAATAGCGTCGATCTGCACGCTCTGGCCACGCGATTGGCGTTCTCCTCCACGTCTGCATGCAATTCAGCCAGCAGTGCAGCGTCCCATGTGCTGCTCGCTCTTGGGCATGACGAGCAAGCCGCGCGCCGAACCCTTCGCCTGAGCCTGGGGCGCTACACCAGTGAGGCCGACATCGACCAGGCTGCAGCGGCCATCAAGGCCTCATCGCAGGCAGCGCCCTTCTGGGCAGTTGCCCAGGGCTGAGGGCTGTTCCATTATCTGCGACCAAGACCAATGGATGTCGTGGTAGCAGGAGTCAGCATGAACAGTCAGTCTTCAACGCAGGTGGCAGTAACGACGCGTTTGGCGCGTATGCGCGACGTGATGAGCCGGGAAGGTGTCGATGCGCTGTTGGTGCCGTCGGCCGACCCGCATCTTTCCGAGTACCTGCCAGGGTATTGGCAGGGACGGCAGTGGCTCTCCGGTTTTCATGGCTCGGTGGGGACGCTGATCATCACAGCGGATTTCGCTGGTCTTTGGGTGGATAGCCGCTACTGGGAGCAGGCCGAAAAAGCGTTGAGTGGCAGTGGTATAGCGCTGATGAAGTTGCTGCCCGGTCAGCCCGGCCCGCTGGACTGGCTCGCTGAGCAGGCGCCTGAGGGCGGTGCAGTTGCTGTCGATGGTACGGTCATGGCATTGGCATCAGCCCGGCAACTGGAGGCGCGACTCAAACTGCGCAATGTGCGGTTGTTGGCAGATAAAGACTTGTTGCTTGATGTGTGGGATGAGCGCCCGCCATTGCCAGCCAACCCGGTTTACCCACATCTGCCACCGTATGCGACGGTCAGTCGGGTGCAAAAGTTGGAAAACCTGCGTCAGACGCTTCAGGCGCGTGGCGCCGACTGGCATTTCCTCGCCACGCTGGATGACATTGCCTGGCTGTTCAACCTGCGCGGCAGTGATGTCTCTTACAACCCGGTGTTTGTGTCGTTTGCCTTGGTCAGCCAGGAGAAGGCAATCCTGTTCGTGGCCCTGAACAAGGTCGACGAAAACCTGCGTCAGGTGCTCGAAGCCGATGGTGTTCATTTGCGGGACTACACCACAGCAGGTGCGGCTTTGGCCGAAATTGCCCCAGGCTGCTCGTTGTTGATTGATCCAGCCAAGGTCACTCTCGGTCTTGTGGCGAACCTGAACAACGATGTGCGGCTTGTGGAGGAGATCAATCCGACGACCCTGGCCAAATCGCGCAAAAGTGAAGCTGATCTGGCTCACGTCCGCCAGGCCATGGAGCAGGATGGCGCGGCGTTGTGCGAGTTTTTTGCCTGGTTCGAGTCGGCGTTGGGGCGTGAGCGCATCACGGAAGTGACCGTTGACGAAAAGCTGGGCGCGGCTCGAGCCCGTCGCCCCGGTTTCGTCTCGCCCAGCTTTGCGACGATTGCCGCCTTCAACAGTAATGGTGCCATGCCGCATTACCGGGCAACCGAGGAATCCCATGCAACAATCGAGGGGGATGGGCTGCTGTTGATCGACTCAGGTGGACAGTACCTGGGCGGTACCACCGACATTACGCGGATGGTGCCCATCGGTTCGCCAAGCGTCGAACAGAAGCAGGACTGCACGCGCGTACTCAAGGGTATGATTGCGCTTTCACGTGCGCGGTTTCCGCGTGGGGTGCTTTCACCCCTGCTCGACGCCATTGCACGGGCGCCACTTTGGGCTGAGCATGTCGACTATGGGCATGGCACTGGGCATGGCGTTGGCTACTTCATGAATGTGCACGAGGGCCCACAGGTCATTGCCTATCAGGCTGCGCCTGCCCCGCAGACGGCAATGCAAGCGGGCATGATTACCTCGATTGAACCGGGAACCTACAGGCCAGGGCAGTGGGGCGTCCGTATCGAGAACCTGGTGTTCAATCGGGAGTCGGGGAAGAGCGCGTTTGGTGACTTCCTCGAATTTGAAACCCTGACGTTGTGCCCGATTGATACGCGTTGCTTGCTGCCTGAGTTGCTGAGCGCCGAGGAGCGGCAGTGGCTCAACGCGTATCACGACGAGGTGTGTCAGCGATTGTCGCCTTTGCTCGAAGGCGATGCGCTGCAATGGTTGCAGGTGCGCACGGCGGCAATCTGATTGATTGGTCGTGCAGCAACGGTAGAAGGTTGCCTGAGGGTAGTCTTCTACCGTGTTCGGGTCAGCGGCAGATCACGATCATGCTGCGACTGGTGTATCCCGCCGGGTTTATGCCAAAGACAAAATCCCCAGGCTCTCCTTCATCATCGCCAGATTTTGCGAGGACTTTATAGCCTTTGCTGCCGCATGAGCTTTCGGCTTTGCTGTAGCACTTGCTCCACGATGACGACAGGCCGGAACAATTGATGTGCAGCCCTTTTTTCCCGCGCTTGACCTCTGTCTTGGCGGTCGCGGCACAGCCTGCGATGGCCAAAATGGCTAGGATGAGCAAAATTCGTTTCATTCCTGTCCTTACTGCGTGCCCGAGCCTTCGAGCCGTCTACATAGCCAATGCATCCTTCCTGGCGCCTACAGCATCCTTGTCTGATAAATGAAAAACTTCAAGCTTGGCGTCAGGTTACAGCTTAAAGATCGCAGGTATTCGACACAATGACCTGCATCGATTTAGATGAAAGTATTTCTCATGTCAGTCGGCGGCAACCAAGGGTTGCGGCTCTCTACGCAAGGACAGTGTGGCGCCAGCAGACGCGGTGATGATCGCCGCGATGGCCAGCCACTGGGTCAGGCTGAGCACCTCATTGAGGAACAGCAGGCCGGAAAGCGCGCCAAAAGCTGGCTCAATGCTCATGAGCGTGCCAAAGGTCTTGGCTGGCATTCTTGTCAGTGCCACCATCTCCAGGCTGTAGGGCAGGGCGGTGGAGAGGATCGCGACGCCAAGTGCTACGGGGATGAGTGCAGGGGATAGCAAGTCGGTGCCTGCATGCGCAATGCCGAAAGGCGCTACGACGAAAGCGGCGATCACCACCCCCAGCGCGGCAGTCTGAATGCCATTATCGGCGCCGGCTTTCTGGCCATACAGAATATAGAGTGCCCAGCAGACGCCCGCCCCCAATGCATAGCAGGCACCGACCATATCGATGCCCGTGCCTGTCTGGCCCACCGGGATAAGCAGCGCCAAACCTAGCACGGCAAGACCAATCCAGAGGAAGTCTACCGCGCGCCGTGATGCGTAGAGCGCTACCGCCAGAGGGCCGGTGAACTCCAGGGCTACGGCGATGCCAAGCGGCACGGTGCGCAGCGACATATAGAAGAGGAGGTTCATGCCACCCAGTGCCGCGCCATAGATCAACACTGTCTTGAGTGTGCTGGCGTTTAGCTTGGCGCGCCAGGGGCGCAGCAACAGCAGCATAATCACGCTGGCGAATATCAGGCGCAGTGTGGTCGTGCCTTGTGCCCCGATAAGGGGGAACAGGCTCTTGGCCAGTGAAGCGCCAGACTGGATCGAGGCCATGGCAATCATTAGCAGTGCAATGGGGAAGAGGGTTGTCGCCAGGCTGCGGGGTTGGGCATTCATGCTGCGGACGATGTCCTTTCTATATATAGGCTGAGGGAGTCGTCGTATGATGCGCGAACCCTTTGCCAATGAGCAATATAGTGCGCATCTTTCTTTTGTCGGTTGTTTTCAATAATACGGCTTGACGCCTCGTTTCATCTCTCTATAATGCGCACCTCTTCCGGCGCAGTCGAAACGGAAAACTCCTTGGTAATCAACGAGTTAGATGTTTAACGAGGGTGCTGGAAGTGCTTCGGTCGAATAGATCGGCAGCGGTGAAAAAGGTGGTTGACAGCGAGTTGAAACGCTGTAGAATTCGCCTCCCGCTAACGAGAGATCGAAGCGAGTCAAGTGGTTGAAGTTGAACGGAAAATTCTGAAAAACTTCAAAATAAACGCTTGACAGAGACAGAGGAAAGCGTAGAATGCGCGCCTCGGTTGAGACGAAAAGCTCTTAACCAACCGCTCTTTAACAATCGAATCAAGCAATTCGTGTGGGTGCTTGTGAAATCAGACTGATAGTCAAAAAGATTATCAGCATCACAAGTGACTACA